>CAJOLW010000024.1 GCA_905235525.1 uncultured Bacteroidaceae bacterium | reverse complement strand
TCTTTAGAAAAAGAAAGGAACTCCTGAGAGTTCCTTCTTCGAGTGATCCGCTTGGGGCTCGAACCCAAGACCCCAACATTAAAAGTGTTGTGCTCTACCGACTGAGCTAGCGGATCTACCTAATAGGCTTGCGACTAACTCTTACCTGACTAAAAGGAAAGGGTGACAGTTTTTTATGTCTGTCCGTTGTCGTAAGCGGGTGCAAAGGTAGGGAGTTTTTGGGAATCTACCAATTATTTTGCGAGTTTTTTTGTTTTTCAGTCTGTTTTTTGTTCTGTCTCCTCATTTTCCTCCCATTCTTCCAATACATATCTTTTATAATAGGATAGGATGAGGGTGGTGAGTGGCAAGGCGATGATGAGTCCGACAAATCCGAGCAGGCTGCCCCAGATGGAGAGGGAGAGAAGGATGACGGCAGCGTTAAGCCCTGTTACCTTGCCCATGATGCGAGGGGTGAGCACCCAGTCCTGAATGGCTTGCACCACGGCAAATACGATGAGGGCAGAGAGGATGATGCCCCAGAAACTCTGTCCTGTGTCGTAGGCTTTCAGCAGTGCCAACAGGATGGTAGGGATGAAACCGATGACCTGGAGATAGGGCACCAGGTTGAGGAAGCCGATGAAGAGTCCGAGCGGAATTGCCAAGGGGAATCCGATGATAAGGAAACCGATGGAGAAGAGCACACCTACACACATGGCGATGATGGTCTGTCCACGGAAGTAGCCATTCATACCTTTCTTCAAATCCATCATGATGTCATGTACGATGCTTCGTTGTCCCTTGGGCAGGAGTTTGAAGAGTCCTTCAGCCATCAGTTCGTAATCGAGCAGGATAAAGAACAGGTAGATGATGGCGATGAGTGAGGCGATGAAGCCCACGATGGCACTCACGCTGCTGCTGATGATGGAGAAAAACTGAGGCACTTTCTCTTCGAGGAACTGTGACACGTCCTGCACCGTCAGTGCCTTGGTGATTTCGTTGAGGTCAATGTTGCGCTTGATGTAGTTCTGCACTTCCGATGATACAGATGCCACCGTTGAGTCAGTAGTGACATATTCCACGATGATGTCTTTCAAATGTGCCATTTCCTCGATGATGGGCGGAATGATGAGGTAGCAGCTGCCCACGATGATGCCGACGATGAGCAGTAACGTGATGATGATGCTGAGGACGCGCGACTTCAGGTGGCACTTATACTGGAAGAACGTCACGATGGGGTAGAGCAGATAGGCGATGAGCCATGCCGCCAGGAAGGGAATGAGCACACCGCTGAGCCGCTGGACCAATAGGTAGATGCCCACCATGATGATGATGCTGATGAGAATGCGCACCACGCGGTCGAATGTGAAAGTTTTTGTCTTCATTGTTAGAAAATGAAAGAATGGAAAAATGAAGAAATGAAAAAATTAGTACGAAGATACGTAAAAAATAGTTGTTTCATTGTCGATAATGTGAAAAAAAGTTGTTTTTCGGGTATTTTTCCACTTTTCACTTTTTATTTTTCACATTTGTTCCTACTTTTGCACTGTAAATCTGTAGATAATGGGAAGACTATATGTTGTGCCGACCCCTGTGGGAAATCTGGAGGATATGACCTTTAGGGCAGTAAGGGTGCTAAAAGAGGCTGATTTCATCTTGGCGGAGGACACCCGAACCTCGGGAGTGCTTTTGCAGCATTATGATATTCATGGCGAATTGGTCTCCCACCACAAGTTCAATGAGCATGAGACTGTGCAACAGGTGGTCAGGCGGTTGGCTGGTGGACAGATTGGCGCACTCGTCAGCGATGCTGGCACTCCGGGCATCAGCGACCCTGGTTTCCTGCTTGTCAGGGAATGTGTGCGTCAGGGTGTGGAGGTGCAAACCCTCCCTGGAGCCACGGCTTTTGTGCCGGCACTGGTCAGCAGCGGACTCCCTTGCGACAAGTTCTGCTTTGAGGGCTTTCTCCCTCAGAAAAAGGGGAGGCAGTCGAGGTTGGAAGCGCTGAAGGAGGAGCCTCGCAGCATCGTCTTCTATGAGTCGCCACGGCGACTGCTCAAGACCCTCCAGCAGTTGGCGGAGGTGTTTGGCGAAGAGCGGAATGTCAGTGTGGCACGCGAAATCTCGAAACTGCACGAGGAACACGTGAGGGGGACGCTGAAGGAGGTGCTCGCCCACTTTGAACAGACAGAGCCATTGGGTGAAATCGTCATCATTTTGGCAGGGAAGAACGTTAACCCTGACGTTAACCCTAACGATACCCCTGACGCTAACTCTCAACTTTCAACTCTCAACCCTCAACTCTCCATGCTAATGGGTACAGGTAAAAAAAAGAATAAGTATAAATAGTTTTAAGCAATGAAAAAGATTATTTTTATGGCGGCTCTTGTGTCTATGCTTGCCAGCAGTTGTATTGACGGATTCAAGAGTAACCCTTCCAGCGATCGCGAACGCGATTCGTTGCGTAATATCATTGACCAGAAGGACAATGAAATCAATGATCTCATGGGCACTTTCAATGAGATTCAGCAGGGTTTCGACCTCATCAACGAGGCTGAAGGTCGTGTGAACATGATGCGTATGGGGGCTGAAAACAATAATTCTGCCGAGAACATCCGCGAGAACATGCAGTTCATCCAGGAGACTCTTGACGAGAACAAGCGCAAGATTGAAGAACTGCAAAGTAAACTCAAGACGAGTTCCATCAATTCCTCTAAACTGAAGGAAGCCATCAATAGCCTCACACAACAACTCAATGAGAAAAATGCTGAACTGGAAACTTTGCGCGCTCAACTCGCCGAGAAGGAGGTGAAGATTGAGGAACTGACGGGAACTGTCAGCAACTTGCAGACAGAAAATGCTCAAGTGAAGCAACAGCGTGACGAGACGGAGCGGATTGCCCGCAACCAAGACGCTCAACTCAACACTGCTTGGTATGTGTTTGGCACCAGCAAGGAACTGAAGGCTGAAGGCATCCTCAGCAAGGGCGAAGTGCTGCAAGGTAACTACAACAAGAGTTATTTCACGCAAATCGACATCCGCAAGGTGAATGTCATTCCTTTGGAGAGCAAATCAGCCACGCTGCTGACCAATCACCCGGCTGGTTCCTACACCCTGCTGAAGGACAATAAGGGTGAATATACGCTTCGCATCACTGATGCATCCAAATTCTGGAGCGTGAGCAAGTACCTTGTCGTGAAGGTACGGTGAGCGTTTCAGTGAAGATATCTCGCTTATGAAGAGATTGTTCTTATTATTTATCTTGGGTTTATCATTGTGCATATCCGTTGCCCAAAACAATGAGGATTGGACACCGACTGGCGTGTGGCCTTTTATCAATCGGAATTTCCGAACGGCTACTGTCTATGTCGGTATTTTCCATCGGTCGAAAACGGTGGTGCCCTGCAATATCCATGTGGGTAACCAAACTCTTTGGTACAGTCAGAATGACACGTTGATGGAGGCAATCCCTGGTTCTGTCCTTCGGGTTGAGTTTCCGAATGGCGACACTTATATGCCTGTGGGGAGTGAGCAGCATTTTGGACGTATTGTGAGAGAAGACTCTATCGGTGGAAAAGTGGCTCGTGTCATCTGCGTCAGTTCTGTGAACCAAAAGGAACTTGACCAGAGGTATCTTGATTATATCAACAAAACCCAAAACATCTTGCAGGGTACGTTGGTTTTGGGAGGTGCCGCCATGAATCCTGATATTGCTGCTGCTGATGATGGCACTGATATGGAGAAACAGCCCTTGCCTATGGTGGATGAGTTCTATTTCCAGGTGAATGGTGAGGTCTTTCCTGCCACCGCCAAGAACATTCTCTCCCATATTGACCCCAGGCGCAAGCAAGAATACCGCAACTTCACCCGTTCTGCAGAAATCATCTCCACCAACGAGAGTTCCATGCTGAAGGTGTGGAATGAGTTTTTCCTGAAATAGAGAGGCATAACAGATAAGGTCACAAAAAAGGAAGGTCGTCATGCATGGCGACCTTCCTTTTTTGTGACTTTTGTGTTTCCTGTATTCAGGACCGGTACTTCTCCACCAGCCCTTCGTTGATGATGTCGAAGACTTCCTGCATGACAACTTTGGTCTGCTTGCCTTGACGTTCTTCGGCAGTGATGGGTTTGTGAATGGTCAAGGTGACGGTACCCCGATGCACAGACTTGTGGTTGCGGCTGAACACATCGAAGGAACCATTGATGGTCAATGGAACGATGGGAAGCCCGATTTCGTTGGCAAGCATGAAGGAACCGCGTTTGAAAGGCCCCATTTTACCCGTACGGGTACGGGTGCCTTCAGGGAAGATAATCATAGACATGCCGCCTTGTAGAGTTTCGCGGGCTTGCTGCACAGCCTTGGCTATGCCTGAAATGCCATCAGGCAGGTAAATGTGCTTGGATTTAACACAGGCATAGCCGACGAAAGGAATTTTCTTGAGGTATTCTTTCATCATCCACTTGAAATTGTGCCCCAAATAGCCATAGGCGAGGAAGATGTCGTAGTAGCCTTGATGGTTGGCGAGGAAGACGTAACTGTCTTCTTTCTTGATGTTTTCACGACCTTCCACCTTCACTTTAAGCAAGAAAAGCCAAAAGGCGCACTTCGACCAGAACTTGGGCAGGTAGTATGCCACCACATCGGTGTCGCCGAGGAAACCGGCGATGATGACGCTGCTTGCCACGAAGATGGTGATGGCCACAAAGATAGGCAGCGCAATGGTGAAAGAGTAAATTTTGTAGAGAATGTTGAGTATAGTCTTCATTGAATGCTTTATTTTTTGCAAAGGTAGGGAAAATAAGTGAAAAGTGAAGAGTGAAAAGTGAAAAATCTAAGTTACTTTTGCAAACAAGGAACGTCCCGAATGGCTGGTAACTTGGATTTTTCACTCTTCACTTTTCACTCCTTCTGAGCGTAATCACATTGACCTCGGGCCATGCACCAAAGCGGAAGGGGAACAATACGGCGCCGATGCCGTCGCTCACATTGAGTATCTGGTTGCCTTCTGTGTAGGCTCCTGACCATTCTTTATACCGGTAGGCAACGGGTGACCAGCCGAATACTTTGAATTGCCCTGCATGGGTGTGGCCAGAGAGGGTGAGTTGAATGGCTGTCTGTGGAATGATGTTGCGTCGCCAATGGGTGGGGTCGTGGCTCATGAGCACAGTGAAGCAACTGCGTTTGAGTCCTTTCATGGTCTTGGGCAGGTCACCTAAGGAAGGCCAAGGGGGAAGTCCGTCGTTCTCCACGCCAGCGATGACAATCGAGTCGTTGCCTCGGCGAAGAATGCGGTGGTCGTTGAGCAGGAGTGTCCAACCATAACTATTGATGCGTTGTTGGAGTTCTTTCACGTCTGCTTCACGGTCTTTCTCATCGGGGTAGTTGAGATACATGCTGTAGTCGTGGTTGCCCATCACGGCATAGACACCATCGGGGGCATGGAGTTTGTTGAGGTCGCGACGGAATCCATCGAGTTCTGTGCTTTGATGGTTGACAAGGTCACCGGTAAAGAGGATGGCGTCACACTTTTGAGCGTTGATGAGGTCAACGATGGTACGAGCATCGCTTTCATGTCCATCGCGAAGGGTGCCGATGTGGAGGTCGGAGAAGTGAGCGATGCGGTAACCGTCAAACTGTTTGGGCAGGTCGGGGAAGTAGAAAGTCTGTTGGTGTATAACGTAGTGGCTTCGCCCAATGAAATAGCCGAAACAGAGTAGGGCGATGGAGAAGAGGGCAAGTGCCATGCCGATGATGCGGAAGATGCGGACAAAGAGGCAGTCGTAGCCTTCTCGGGTCTTGGCTCCACCCGTGACGAGTCCGTTGATCAAATGCCCGATGCCGTCCAAGACCATGAACAGGGCTTTGGGTGCACATACGAGGAGAAAAAGGTACATGAAGATGCTTGCCCATGCTTGATGCTCGGGAAGCATGTCATTGGTATAGATGATGATGGCGCAGGTGATGGCGAGGGTGAGTGAGGGAATGAACCATAGCAGTCGCAACCATCGCTGCTTCGTCCAATGACGGATGTACATCCAGTAGATGTAGGCATCGGGCAAAGTGAGCAGGAGAATGATGAGTGGGAGTATTTTTAGTAGCATCAGAAATTTAGGATGTCAAATGTTATATGTCAATGGTGGATATATATTTGTGGATTTCTTCGGGGGAGAGTTGCCGCCGTCGGGCATAGTCGGCAAGTTGGTCGGGACCAATTTTGCCCACGGCGAAGTAGTGTGCCTGTGGAAGGCTGATCATCAAGCCACTTACGGAGGCATGAGGCTGCATCATGGCGGAGGTGGTGAGGGTTACGCCAATGCTTTTGAACCCGATCAGTTTGTCCAGCAAGAAGTTGATGGAGATGTCGGGTAGGCAAGGGTAGCCTACTGCTGGACGGATGCCTTGGAACTTCTCTTGGTGCAGTTCTTCCATCGTGAGTTGTTCATTAGGGGCATATCCCCACAAGGTTTTTCTGACTTCTTCGTGCAGCCGCTCTGCCCCTGCCTCTGCCAGGCGGTCTGCCAGGGTCTGCAAGAGCATCTGGTTGTAATCATCATCGGGGAATGTTTGGTGTACGTCAATGCTGGTGGAGGTGGCAAAGATGCCAATCTTGTCTTGCCGCATGGCGGAGTGGGGACGTATAAAATCGCTCAAGCAATGACATATACCGTCTTTCCCAGGTACTTGCTGCCGTAGCATAGGCAACCGAATGGGTTCTCCGTATGGGTGGCTTTGTCCACATTCGCAAGGGCGTACAGGCTGCACGACGATGTCGTCGCCTTCGCTCCAGGCTGGCATCAGTTCCACGACCGTCTTGACCTTGACGTAGGGCTGAAGGCGTTGCAACATCTTTTGTGCTTCATCGTAGAGGCGTTGACCCTCTTCCGACTGCTGTGGCAATGACCATGCATGGAAGAAGTACACCCAATTGATGTAGTTTTTCAGGTCACTGATGCGGTAGTTCTTTCTCATCCCTCACAACGTCTAAACTCTAAGCCCTAAACTCTCAACTGTCAACTGAACCTCAGTTCTTTACCTCTGACGCCGTCCACCACAACACCATCGCTGTAAACGGTGATGCCGTTGAGGATCGTGCGGCGTACACGCCACTTGAAGAAACGTTCGTCCATGGGGGTCCAGCCACATTTGGTGTAGTACCGTCCTTCTCTCACCTGCCAGTCTCCATTGGGATCCACTAAGGTGAGGTCGGCATAGTAGCCAGGACGGATGAATCCGCGTTTCTCAATGTGGAAGAGTTTGGCAGGATTGTGTGCCATGAGGTCAGGAATGCGCTCGATAGGTAAAATTCCCTTTTCGCTTAGTTCCAGCATTGACACTAATGAGAATTGAATCATGGGCATGCCCGAGGCTGCTCGCAGCGCTCCTCCCAATTTTTCATTCTCTAAATGTGGAGCATGGTCGGTTGCCACCACGTCAATTAGTCCATTGGTCAGTGCTTCGCGTAAGGCGGCACGGTCTTCAGGTGTCTTGATTGAAGGATTGCATTTGATGCGTGTGCCGAGAGTGTCATAGTCTTCTGTACTGAACATCAGATGGGCAATAACTGCTTCTGCTGTGATCTTCTTTTCTTCTATGGGTTTGTTTTCGAAGAGTTCCAATTCTTTTGCTGTGGAGATGTGTGCAATATGTAAGCGCGCACCTGTGTCTTTCGCCATCTGCACGGCTAAAGAGGATGACTGGTAGCATGCCTCCACGCTACGGATGCGTGAATGGTAGCGGATGGGGAAGTCATTCTGACCCTTGTATCGTTTCTTGAATGCTCGGATGTTTGCCTCGATGATGCTGGTGTCTTCGCAATGTGCCATCAACAATATGGGAGAGGAGGCAAAAATGCGGTAGAGGGATTCCTCGCGATCCACCAACATGTTGCCCGTACTGCTGCCCATAAACACTTTGACACCTGGGACACGATGGCGATCCAATAGTTGAATGGTTTCCACATTGTCGTTAGTGGCGCCAAAGTAGAAGGAGTAGTTGACCCGACTGTTTTGGGCGGCTATCTGAAATTTTTCTTCCAGCAAGGCAAGCGTGGTGGTGGGGGGGGTGGTGTTAGGCATCTCCATGTAGGATGTCACACCTCCAGCCGCAGCAGTGCGACTTTCACTGGCAATATCAGCCTTATGCGTCATGCCTGGTTCACGGAAATGCACGTGATCATCGATGACACCTGGAAATAAGTATAGACCTGTTGCATCGATTTCGGTATCATATGGTTGTGTAGAATCATCACCTTCCAATACTTGTTGGATCATCTCGTCCTCTATCACTACAGAGCCGATGAACTGGCGATTTTCATTGACAATAGTTGCGTTTCTGATAATAGTTCTCATAGGTTGTTCTGTAGGTTGGTGTCACGCTCTGAATGGTTTGGGGGGAGTTGGGGACGTTCCTTGTCTGTAGGGTGGGGGTATTTCCGGAACCAACCGTCCCATCTCAGTTTCATTACGCCAAAGAAGGCTTCGCCAAAGATGCCGCTGTTCATTTTCGATACACCTTCTACACGGTTGACAAAGATGACGGGTACCTCCTTGATTTTGAAACCACACTTATATGTAGTGAACTTCATCTCAATCTGGAAAGCATAGCCTTTGAAACGGATAGCATCGAGGTCGATGGTCTCCAGCACACGGCGGCGGTAGCACTTGAAGCCCGCCGTGGTGTCGTGCACCTTGAAACCTGTGACAAAGCGCACGTACTTGGAGGCAAAGTAGGACATGAGCACGCGTCCTATGGGCCAGTTGACCACGTTCACGCCCGAGATGTAGCGGCTGCCGATGGCAAGGTCGTAGCCTTCGTCGGCACAGGCTGAATAAAGTCTTGGCAGGTCGCTTGGGGCATGGGAGAAATCGGCGTCCATCTCGAAGATGTAGTCGTATTGGCGTGCCAGCCCCCACTTGAACCCTGCTATGTAAGCAGTGCCAAGTCCCTGCTTTCCCTGGCGCTCCATGATGAAAAGGCGACTGGCAAACTCTGTCGCCATCAGACCCTTCACGATGGTGGCTGTCCCGTCGGGAGAACCGTCGTCAATCACGAGAATGTGAAAACTTTTCTCCAGCGCAAAGATGGCGCGGATAATTTTCTCAATGTTTTCCTTCTCGTTGTAGGTTGGTATGATAACTATGCTGTCGCTTTCGTGCATGCTGGTTGGGTATATCATTTCTCCTTGCAAAGTTAATGCACTTTGGGCATTTGACCAAATAAAAGCGTGTTTTTTTGGATTTTTTACCATTCTGAGGGCTGGTTCGCCGTTCTGGCGATGGACAGAACAGGGTTCTTGAAATAGACTGGCTGTATGAGCCTTGAAAAGTCTCCGCCCACAGCCAGGAAATCGGTGTGACTCCCACCTGTGATTGTGGTGTGGCTCAGACCTGCCTATGGGGTGTGACTCACACCGATTTTGAGGCTATGGAAGGGGAGCCGCAGAGGCAGTGGAAGAAAGTCTGTGGAGGTGTGGATTCGGGGTGGTTGAAGGAGGAAGGAAAAGGGCTGCTTGTGCTAAAAAGATGTTAAAAATGAAGAATGGACAAAAATGTGGTGAAATAGGTCACAATGCTTTGAATGTTTCTTCGTACCTTTGCATACTTTTCGAAATGAATAAAAACCGACTTATTCTATTTAATATTATTCTATTTAATAATGGGAAATCAAAATGTGCAGCCAGCAGAAGGTAAATTGGGCATCATGGTCGTTGGACTGGGTGCCGTCTCTTCTACTTTCATAACAGGCGTGCTGATGGCTCGCAAAGGACTTGCCAAGCCAGTGGGTTCAATGACTCAGTATGACAAAATTCGTGTTGGTAAAGGGGCTGACAAGAAGTATCTCTCTTATTCAGAAATTGTTCCAATGGCAAAGTTGGATGACATCGTGTTCGGAGCATGGGACGTATATCCCGCCAATGCTTTCCAAAGTGCGATGTATGCGGAAGTGCTGAAAGAGAAGGACATCCTGCCCGTGAAGGACGAACTGGAGAAGATTGTGCCTCTCAAGGCGGCTTTCGACAGGAACTTTGCCAAGCGGCTTGACGGCGACAACGTGAAAGACTGCAAGACCCGTTGGGAGATGGTGGAGCAGTTGCGTGAGGACATCCGCAAGTTCAAGAAAGAGAATGACTGTGCCCGCATTGTCGTGGCATGGGCTGCTTCCACCGAAATTTATGTGGAGCCGAACATGCAGGTGCATGACACCTTGGCGCATCTGGAGGCTGCCATGAAGGCTGATGACCGTGTGAATATCGCTCCTTCCATGTGCTACGCCTACGCTGCTCTGGCAGAAGGTGCACCTTTCATCATGGGGGCTCCCAACACCACTGTCGATATTCCAGCCATGTGGGAAATGTCGGAGAAACTCGGTCTTCCCATTGCAGGTAAGGACTTTAAGACAGGTCAGACCCTCGTGAAGTCAGGCTTTGCCCCCATCATCGGCACTCGCTGTCTGGGTCTCAACGGCTGGTTCTCTACCAACATCCTCGGCAACCGCGACGGACTTGTGCTCGACGAACCTGCCAATTTCCGCACGAAGGAGGTCAGCAAACTTTCCACACTCGAAACCATCCTCAAGCCTGAGGCGCAGCCCGACCTCTACGGTCATGGCAACGATGAGGACAACCAGTACTGCCACAAGGTGCGCATCAACTACTACCCTCCGCGCAACGACAACAAGGAGGGATGGGACAACATCGACATCTTTGGCTGGATGAACTACCCTATGCAGATCAAGATCAACTTCCTCTGCCGCGACTCCATCCTTGCCGCACCGCTGTTGCTCGACCTCTGCCTGCTCAGCGACCTCGCTGCACGTGCCGGAAAGAGTGGCATTCAGCGTTTCCTCTCTTTCTTCCTCAAGGCTCCTATGCACGATTACACCAAGGGTGAGGAGCCCGTCAACCACCTCTTCCAGCAGTACACCATGCTGAAGAATGCTATCCGCGAGATGGGTGGTTATGAGGCAGATGAAGAAATAGACTGACCAGCCTACGCGCTGGGCGTTTTTCTCTACAGGCAAGAAGGAAGCATATACAAAGACGAGAGAGGGGCACGATTCGTGTCCCTCTCTCGTCTTTGTGTCAGTCGCGACTTCTATATCCTTGGTGTCTGGCAAATTCTTATGATACATGCCACAGACAATCGCCGTTTCCGCAACAAGACCGCCATCTCATCATGGGCACGCTTGCTCGGTCCCGAATACCTTCGCATCCATCGTTCCTGTTTCTGCTTGTACGGGAATAGACAGAGAGAATGTGATTATTGGCGACACCAACCTCCCAATTTCCGGAAAATACAAGGAAACGGTACTGCAACTTTTGAAAGATTCCCTTACGAGCCCAACGGGAAATTGAGAAAAAATAACGCGGTGGTGTTTCTGCTACCGAACCAGTTCTCTGACGGGGAAAGTGAAGTAGGTGTCTGGGAATGGCTCATCGCGTAGGGTGAAGTGCCACCACTCGGAATCGAGGGGCTTGAACCCATTTGCCAGCATGGCGCGACGCAGAATCATGCGGTGCTCAAACTGCTCGGCGGTGATGCTGCGACCAGTGGGGCTCTTGCTGTTATCGCCAGTGTATTCGCCTGTGTCGGGGTTGCCACAGAAGTCGGGATGGCTTTCGGGACCGAACCAGTCGAATGTGCCGCCCATGTCCAGTTCTTTCTCTGTCTGCATGTCGAAGAGGGTTAAATCGACGGTGGAGCCGCGTGTGTGGCCGCTCTTTTCCATGATGTACTCTTGTTCGAAGAGTACACTCTTGTCGAGGTTTGGATAAAAGAATTGCTTCATTTCCGTGGCTGAGAGGTCGGCTGCCCAGCGTACGAAGTGGTCAACACCTTTTTGTGGACGGTAGGCATCGTAAATCTTCAAGCGGTAGCCTTGCTCACGCACATCGTCGCTCACAGCCTTCAGTGCCTTAGCGGCTTGTTTGGTAAGCAACGCGGTAGGTTGTTCATAGCCGTCGATGCGTTGGCCCACAAAGTTGTAGGTGCCGTAGTAGCGTATCTCCAGAATTGCGTCTGGCACAGCATCTGTCAAATTGGTGAACTGGCTGCTGTCTTCGGTGGGATTCACTTTCGTGTCGTCGTCCGAGCAACTGAAAATAATTCCGCTTACGCCACAAAGTATCAGGATTGTGGCAAGTGTCCATAGTTTTGTCTGTCTCATAAATTTGGAAAGATATAAATGTGTCAATTCATATTTTCGGAAGCAAAGGTACAGAATCTTTCTGAATAAAGAAAAAAGATGAGAAACTTTTTTCGTTTTTTCAATCTTATTCGATTTTGCTCGCTTTCAGTCATCTTTCTCTTACGAATCCGGCGGGAAATGAAAATGGAGTTGAGTAAGGTTATGTTTGGGCATCGGTTTTCTTGCCTTCCATCGCTTCCAGCACGCTCCTTGCTCCTTCCATCGTGCTGATGTTCTTAATCAGCAGCGACTTCCGTTCTCCATCTCTCAACGTGCATCCTCTTCCGTGACTGCCCACATAGTTGAGCACTTTCTCGAAAGCACGGCTCTGGAAGTATTCGTCTTCGAGGGCGAAATAGAGAATCATGCGGCCCATCTTGAGTACCACTTTCTCGATGCCCAAGCGTTGGGCTGCCCACTTGATAGGCATGACGGTGAGGAGTGATTCGCCCACAGGTGGTATTTGTCCAAAACGGTCGATGAGGCGTTTCTTGTAGTCCTCCAATTGCTTGGGTGAGGTGAGGGAGTCCAGTTCACGATAGAGGCTCATGCGCTCACCGCTGCTGGGTACGTACTCTTCGGGGAAGAAACCCTGTATGTCGCTTTCGATGTTCGTCTCTGTCACAAACTTCTCGCCACTGATTCTGCCTTCTTCATCCTTGTCCTCTTCGGCAAAGAGTTCGGTGAACTCGTTTTCTTTGAGTTCTGCCACCGCCTCATTCAGAATCTTCTGATAGGTTTCATAGCCCAAATCGGTGATGAAACCGCTTTGTTCAGCACCCAGCATATTGCCCGCACCACGAATGTCAAGGTCTTGCATGGCGATATAGATGCCGCTGCCGAGGTCGCTGAAGTTCTCCACCGCTTGCAAACGGCGACGGGTCACATCGTTCAGGGCAGCGAGTGGGGGAGCGATGAGGTAGCAGAAGGCTTTTTTGTTGCCACGTCCCACACGACCACGCATCTGGTGGATGTCTGACAAGCCATAGTTTTGTGCGCTGTTGATGATGATGGTGTTGGGCGTTGGGCACGTCAATACCGTTCTCTACGATGGTGGTGGAGAGCATCACGTCGTAGTCATAGTTCATGAAGTCGAGAATAATCTTTTCCAGTTCTTGCGGATTCATCTGTCCATGACCGACACATACACGCGCATCAGGCACGTACTTATGTATCATCTCCTCCAACTCCTTCAAGTTGCTGATTTTGTTGTTCACAATGAACACCTGTCCGTTGCGGCTCATCTCGAAGTTGATGGCTTCGGCAAAGATTTCAGGCGAGAAGGTATGTATCTCCGTCTGAATAGGGTAGCGGTTGGGTGGGGGAGTCTGGATGATGGACAAATCCCTTGCTCCCAACAGTGAGAACTGCAATGTGCGTGGAATCGGGGTGGCTGTCATGGTGAGGGTATCGACATTCACTTTCATGGCTCTCAACTTCTCTTTCGTCGAAACACCAAATTTCTGTTCCTCGTCGATGATGAGCAGTCCTAAGTCCTTGAACTGTACCTGCTTGCCAATCAGTTTGTGTGTACCGATGATGATATCGACCTTCCCTTCCTTCAGGTCATCCAGCACCTCTTTCGTCTCTTTGGCAGTACGTGCTCGGGTGAGGTATTCCACCCTGACTGGAAACTCCTTCAGTCGGGAGGTGAAGGTCTGATAGTGCTGATAAGCCAGCACCGTCGTGGGCACCATCACCGCCACTTGCTTGCCGTCGGTGGCTGCCTTGAAAGCCGCACGAATCGCCACTTCCGTCTTGCCAAAACCCACGTCGCCGCACACCAGACGGTCCATCGGACGCGGCTTCTCCATGTCTGCCTTCACGTCTTGCGTGGCTTTCAGTTGGTCGGGCGTGTCTTCGTAGGCGAAGGAGACCTCCAGTTCGTGTTGCATGTAGCCATCTTTGGTGTAGGCAAAGCCTTTCTCTTTCAGTCGGGTAGCATAGAGTTTGATGAGGTCACGGGCGATGTCTTTCACCTTCGTCTTCACGCGCTCCTTCATGCGTTCCCAAGCGTTGCCGCCAATCCTGTTCAGCGTGGGTGGTTCGCCTTCCTTGCCCTTATACTTCGACACTTTGTGCAGCGAGTGGATGGACACATACACCGTGTCCTCGTTCTTGTAGATGATTTTGATCATCTCCTGCATCACGTCGCCCTGTGGCACTCGCACCAACCCGCCAAAGCGACCCACGCCGTGGTCGATGTGCACCACATAGTCGCCTATCTCAAACTGCTGCAACTCCTTCAGTGTCAGTGCCACCTTGCCCCTGTGAGCCTTGTCGCTCTTGAGGTTATATTTGTGGAAACGGTCAAAGAGTTGGTGGTCGGTGAAGAAGCAGAGTTTCAGCGTGTGGTCGATAAAACCTTCGTGGATGGCTTTGTTGACAGGGGTGAAATGGATGGCATCCACTTCTGTCTGTTCCTTCTCTTCGAAGATGTTTTGCAGACGGGCAATCTGCTTCTCGCTGTCGGCAAAGATGTGGATTCTGTAGCCCTCGTTTTGCAGACGGTGAAACTCTTGGCTGACCAAGTCGAAGTTTTTGTGGAAGAGTGGCTGAGCGGAAGTGTTGAAGTGAATAGCCTTCTCGTCAGTCGTGCTTCCTTTCTTCAGTTCCAGATGTCGGAACTGCACGATTTGCTGTTTGAAGGTATCTTCGTCGATGATGAAGTTTTTGACCAGAGCCTCCGCATTCGTCTCCGCCTCAAACTGTGCTTGGCTCGAAAAGCCCTCTTCATGTATCTGTGCAATCTTGTCGCACACATACACGAGGCTCTGTGTCACTACCAATGTATCCTTCGGCAGGAACTCCAAGAAAGAGATGTATTCGGCGTTGTCCTTCTTGATGTCTGGCACAATCGTCATCATCTCCACCTTGCTCTCCGACAGTTGACTCTGCACGTCGAACGGTCGGATGCTGTCCACCTCGTCGCCAAAGAAGTCGATACGGTAAGGCATGTCTGACGAGAATGAATACACATCCACAATGCTGCCTCTCACAGCAAACTGCCCAGGCTCATACACATAATCCACCCGTTCAAAACCCAACTCAAAGATTTCCTTCTCCAACTGGCTGATATCGAACTCGTCGCCTACCTTCACCGTCAGCGTGTTCTCATCCAGTTCCTGCTTCGACACCACCCGTTCCGCTAAGGCGTCAGGATAGGTGACAATGAGAAGAGACCCTCCCCTCACCCTCCCTACAGGGAGGGAGTGGTTACCTTGTTCATTTGTTTCTTCATTGGCAGAGATATCACTCCCTCCCTGTAGGGAGGGTGAGGGGAGGGTCTGTGAGAGGGTCTTCATCCTCAAAATCTCATTTCCCGCATCCTTCTGGTTATACTTGATGGCACGCTTATACGACGAAGGGAAGAACAGCACCCTTTCGTCACCCATCATCTGTGTCAAGTCATGATACAGGTAGCCTGCATCGTCCGCATCGTTCATCACCACCAGCAGGTTGGGACAATGACTGCGTCCATTCGCCACTGCTGCCAACAACAATGCTGCTGACGAACCGTTCAGTCCGTCAGCCCTCAACTCTTTAGCCTTGCCATTTCTGATGCGCTTGACAAGTTCCTTGGCTTCTTCCGACGAAGCCAAGAGCGAAAGTACCTTACTTGTTTCCAAAAGATGAAATCCTCAAAAATTGTGTCCTCACCGCATGGTTCCCCCTCTCCATAGGAGGAGAAGGCAAGAGGGAGGGCCTTCTTTATGCCACGCCCATCATCATTCTGGGATCATACATTCTTGCAAACAGTTGCAAGAAAAACAACGTGTCCTTCGATGGACGCACCAACTTCTGTTTCAGTTCTGACAATCTTTGGGAATTTCTGTTCGAGGGAGTAGAATCATTCATAGGCAATCTGCTTTTTACGTTTTCTCTTTCTATGTTACTAATAACGAATCGAAAAAGAGATTATTATAAAAACGACAAATTTTATTTGTGTACTCACTTTTTTCTGCCTCCTACGAGTCGTCGTATTTCGCCCTTTGAAAATCCTTTTGAGGCTTAATCTGCCTTCCAGTTCCTGTCAAACCACTGGCGGCGCTTCTGCCACTGCTCGGCGGCTTGGAGTGCGTGTGACTTGAAGATGTCGAAGTTCATCGTAAGTGGATAGATGCGGTCGTGCTCATCCTTGGCCGAAAGCACATACATACCATGCCAACCGTTTTCGCGGAACTCTTCAGAGCCACCATTAATCATGCTTACGAATTTAGGCAAACGAAGGAAATCACCATCAAGAACGAAAACGATACTCCAGAAAAACGACTGCATGGCATGAATGGACGGCTCACGGTTCCGGGTCACACGGTCGCGGATGCTGGTCTTGGCTTGGACACAGCCGAAACAATACTTCTTTCCGTCGATGCTCAAGATACAATACAAGTCAAAGATGTTTGCTTTGATTTGTTCACGCAGCCAACTGATGTCACGTGGCTCATTGGCCAATTCATTGGCTGTTATGAGCATGTTCAAATCACGCTGAAGAATCACCTTCACATCCGTTCCATCAAGTGCCAACGATGCCAACTCCTTGACCATTTCCTCAAAGGCATGGCCGCTAGACTTCTTCCAACTCTGGTCGGCACTAATGACTTTGTTAATTGTGTCCAAATCTGAAATGCCAGATTTGCGGAACAGATGCGCCCTGTAAATTGCGCTCCACAACTCGGCCACGGGTTCATTGGGAAATACCTGCAGTGCCTTTGTGATGGCGATGTGAATGGCCGATTTTTGAGCCTCGCGGTCGAAGTCTTCCATTTTGTTCTCTGGCACTTTCCCGTCTTGGTATTTCTTGGTCAGTACACGAAGGATTCGTGTGTACTCATTCTTGTAAGCACTAAGGCAAAACTTATAATCTTTCATTTTTCGTTTATTTCAAATAGTCTATTGATTTGCTCGCCCCAAGCGTATGCCAGTAGTGGCGGTACGGCATCGCCTATTTGCTCGTACTTGTCTTGCACGGTACGGTCAATGTGCGGCACAATATACGGACCTCCAACGAAATCGTATGAATCGGGAAAAGACTGCAGACGGGCACATTCACGGACGGTTAATGCGCGGTCATATTTTGGATGTACGAACTCATCCAGACAGTGGCTCGTCACGGTGGGTGATGGCTCTGCCATTTTCAATCTGTAGTTACGTTTGATGAACATTTTCTTTGGCAGAATTCTTTTGGCCTGCAACCTGTCCCTTTCATCACCTGTATATCTGTCAAATAGAGTTTTCAGACTCTCGCCTGGCTTTAAGAGGGCGAACCGTTTCAGCGTGCACTCCCGATGCTTCATTGGCATGTGATTTGTGATTTGTGATTTTGTCATCTCCTCACGCTTCCAGAACACATCATCGCGCATCAGTCGCTCATAGTCAGAATGAGAGTCTGTGTAGTCCTTCCCTTCAATGCCACTATTGGCAATCACATTGGGCAGTCCCGCCAGTGCATCACCCACGCCGATAGGCCGTCGGTGCTGTTCTGGAGACAGCAACCACCAGTCTGGGAAGCGGCATGCAAGAATGAAGAACCGATTGCGCTTTTGTGGCACACCGAATTTGGTGGAGTCTAGCACCACCTCCGTGTAATTGCCATAGCCAGCCTCTTTCAACTCCTTTTTCAGCACATCTACAATCAGTTGGTTTGAATCCCTTGCTGTCTTTTTCGATGTGATAGCCGGCACGTTCTCAAACAAAATCATCTTTGCTTTACTGATTTTCGCAATTCGTATACCCTCGCGAAAAAGGAACTGACGGTCATCGTAAAACGAGCGTGAAGTGTTGCCTGCTGTTGAGAAAGTCTCACAGGGCATACCCGATGTCACCACGTCCACCCCGTCTTCAGGAATAAGGGGCAGAATCTGTTCTGCTGTCACCTCGCGAATATCTGAATGAATGACATGCACCTCTGGGTGATTGGCTTTGTAGGTTTCACAGCAACTCTTGATATATTCAATGGCCACCAGCGTCTTCAAACCGGCCGCATGAAGCCCCGTACAGATGCCGCCAGGTCCCGCAAAGCAATCGATATGTGTCAGTTGTCTTGGCATAAATTTACTTTTATCTGCAAAGTTACACATTTTTCCCAATCTATCAAGCATGGATGAGGAAAAGGTGGAAAAAAGAAGGGGATTTGTTTGGTTTGTTGGTAGATTTTTCCGTATTTTGCAAATCCTATAATGATTCACCAACTTTTAACCCAACATGAATGTGACAAATCCAACCTTTCAACTCTCCGATGTGCCAGGCAATTTTCCCCTGTGCCTCAATGCCAATTGCCCGTTGGCTGGGGAGTGTCTGCACTATATCGTGAGGACGATGATACCAGATGATGAACTGATTTTACATGTTTATAACCCTGAAGCAGTGAAGGGGGGGGAGGATTGCGAGCATTTCCGTAACCAGACGCCAGTGCGTTATGCATATGGTTTCGAGGGTATGCAGGCGAATATGTTGCCGAGGCAGTATGCGATGTTTATGGACATACTGATTGCCCATTTCAGTCGCAATTCTTATTTTGTGCGTCGGCGAGGCGAATTCCCTATGCCTCCAAGGGAACAGGATTTGATTCGCGAGGTGCTTAAACAGGTGGGTGCTGACCCTTCAATGGAGTTCGACCGCTACAAGGAACGCATCAATTGGACGGATTGAAGACCCTCGTCATCAGATTCCTCTTTTCTGTCCCAGTACTTCTGCGAAAGTACTCGAGTACCAGCACGAAAGTATTGTAGTACTTCTTCGGAAGTACTGAACAGGTTGTAAAAGAAACTCCCGCATGAGTTGGTCATGCGGGAGTTGTATGAATGCCCCGTGCTTTTATTTGAAAATCATCTGTGCGAACTGATAGATGCTTTCACGCCATACAGGCCATGTGTGACCTCCTGGGTACTCATAGTAGTCATACTTGATGCCGATTTCATCGAAACGGCGGCGCATCTCCTTGCAGTTCTCGTAGGCGATGTCTTCCTGACCTCCCATCGACATCCACAACTTCTTGATGTTCTTATTGTAGAGGTCTTTCTTCTCTTTCAGAGTGGTATAGTTCTTATCGTTGTCGCCACCCATGTCAGGACCACCATTATTCTTGAACCAACCAGAACTGAACACGCCTACGTAACTGACGAGGTCTGGTTGTGCGATGAGCGTGTTTAGGGTGTGGATGCCACCCATTGACAGACCTGCCAATCCGCGGTTTTCCATTCCTTTCTTAGCACGGAAGTTCTTCTCCACAAACGGAATGCCTTCCTGGGTCAGTTCGGCAGTGAAGTCCCTTGTGTTGCCATCAAGCATGGCGATGATCATAGGCACAGCCTTGCCCTCTGCAATGAGGTTGTCGAGGATGATGTCGGTGAGTCCCTGTTGGTTCCATCCGCGTTCATCTTCACCACCGCCATGTTGGAGGTACAGCACAGGGTAGTCACGTTGCTCTTGGTCATACATGGGTGGAGTATAAACATACATGGTCTTCCATGCGTTATCTACATGGGAGTAGTAGCGTTTGCGGTGTACGTCGCCATGAGGCACATCCTTGAAGGCAAAGCGGTCAGCCTTGGTGGCATCGTATGGAATCTCCAAACCGCTCGACATCATGCTGCAACCATAGAATGACTCGCTGTTGGGGTCTGCCACCTGCACACCGTCAATATAAAGGAAATAGTAGTGGAAACCCTCTGTCTGTGGGTCGGTAGTGCAGGTCCATACGCCATTCTCGCCTTTCTGCATATCATAGCGTTTGCCGAGGTCTATCTGCACTTGCTGGGCATTGGGTGCCTGAATGCGGAACATGACACGGTTGTCGGGCAGCACACGTGGGTATTGTTTACCACGGATGTTCCATAACGAAGGCTTGCCTGGCAGGTCTTGCTGTTGCCTGGCAGGACCGAACTGTGCGCTGGCTGTGAGCGACATTGCGCACAAAAGGATTGCTGAGAAAATGTGTTTCATGTTTTTGTTTGTTGTAAAATGATTAAATAGTAGTTTTGTTTTTGCAAAGGTACAAAAAAGTTTAGAGTTTAAGGTTTAGAGTTGAGAGTTTTTGCCTTTTGGGGTGTTTTTTCATCTTGCAAAGCAATTTACCCTAAACTCTAAACCTTAAACTCTAAACTTTTTCCTACCTTTGCACACAAAGCACAACAGAAATGATTGATTCGAGCATATTGCAGGGAAAGAAAGCGGCATTTTTCACGTTAGGATGCAAACTGAACTTCGCGGAGACAAGCACTGTGGCGCAGCAGTTGATGCGTTATGGCGTGAGGAAAGCAGCAAAGGGCGAGGTGGCAGACATCGTGGTGGTGAACACATGCAGCGTCACCGAAGTGGCTGACCACAAGTGCCGACAGGCGATTCACCGACTCGTCAAGCAACACCCCGGAGCCTTTGTGGTGGTCACAGGGTGCTATGCGCAGTTGAAGCCACAGGAGATTGTGGAGACGGAGGGAGTCGATTTGGTGCTGGGAAGTGAACAGAAGGGGAACATCATTCCTGCCATCCTCAATGGCATGACTGGAGCATATACCATGAAGACAGCGGACATCAAGACGTTTGCGGAAAGTTGTTCAAGAGGCGACCGCACCCGCTACTTCCTCAAGGTGCAGGACGGGTGCAACTACTACTGCACCTATTGCACCATCCCGATTGCTCGTGGACGAAGCCGCAACGGCAGCATCGTTTCGTTGGTCGAACAAGCCAAGCAAGTGGTGCAGGAGGGGGGCAAGGAGATTGTCATCACGGGTGTGAACATTGGAGACTTCGGACGTTCGACTGGTGAGACGTTCTTCGACCTCGTGAAGGCGTTGGACAAGGTGGAGGGCATTGAACGGTATCGCATTTCGAGCATTGAACCGAACTTGCTGACAGACGAAATCATCGAGTATTGTGCGCAGTCGCGGGCTTTCATGCCTCATTTCCACATCCCTTTGCAGAGCGGTTGCGACGAGGTGCTGAGGTTGATGCACCGGCATTACGACACGGCACTCTTCCGCAGAAAAATCGAGAAGATTCGTCAGGTGATGCCCGATGCGTTCATCGGCGTGGACGTGATAGTGGGCACTCGTGGCGAGACAGCCGACTACTTCCAGAAAGCCTACGACTTCATGGAGAGCATCGACGTGTCGCAGTATCATGTGTTTTCCTACTCCGAACGTCCCGGCACGAAAGCCCTCGAAATTCCTCATGTGGTCACTCCGCAGGAGAAGCACGAACGAAGTCAGCGTGTCCTCGCTCTTTCGGCGCAAAAGACCCGTGACTTCTACACCCGATTCATCGGCACCACACGTTCCGTTCTTCTCGAACACGCCTCCCCCCGCAAACCCTTCATGAATGGTTTCACCGACAACTACATCCGTGTGGAAGTGCCCAATCAGCCCGACATGGACAACTGCATCGTGCAGGTGGAACTGAGTGGATTTAATCAGGCTGGTGATGCCTTGTGCGGAATTATAATGTAAAAAAGAACAATATGAAAAAGACTATTATGTTTCTGTCAGCCCTGCTGACGATGACGGGTTGCAACCATTTCAAACCCGTTGATAAAACTGGCATGGTGTATGAATATACAGACTCCGCAACTGTGATGTCTGATTCCTTGGCTGCTTCGGAAGAGATAGAAGTGGCTCCTGATGAGATGTTTTCGGAAGAGTATCTGTATGGGTGGATTGTGCGCGTCTATGAAAAGGTGAACGAGGTCTGGTCGCGTCAGGAAGTGCATCAGGAGGAACTTGACACCGCTTACTTCTCCAAGAGTTACCTCGACCTGAAAGCCAAGGTGTTGAAGGCTGAGGAGGGCAAGGACTTCGACCACCTTTTCTTTGTCGAGTACATGCCTTTCTCGCAGGGGCTTCGTGTGCCTATCCGACTGAACACTGTCAAGGTGAATCTCTTGACAGGGAACATTGCCGAGATTCACTTCGACATCAGTGACCCTGATGGCAACGAGGCGAAGATGTGGTGGCATCTCACCTTCGAGGATGGCAAATGGTGCATTGACGACTACGACAACGACCCTGATGGCTCAGGCACGATAGTGGAGAGAATGGAGAAATATCTTGCTGAATGAAGAAACTGGCGATTGTCATATTGAACTGGAACGGCGTTGACATGATGCGCCAGTATTTGCCCTCGGTGCTGGAGAACAGCGTGGGCGATGTCATCGTGGCAGATAATGCCTCCACCGATGGAAGTGTGGAGATGCTGCAGCGGGAGTTCCCTGAGGTGCCCGTTGTTGTGCTCGAACAGAACTTTGGGTTTGCCGATGGATACAATCGTGCATTGGCACAGTTGGATGGTTATGAGTATTTTTTGTTGCTCAACTCTGATGTGGAGATACGCCAGAAAGCGTGGGATGCCCCACTTGTCAAATACATGGACGATCACCCCGAATGTGCGGCATGCCAGCCCAAACTCCTGTCCTTGAGAGAGCCTGTCAAGTTTGAATACGCAGGAGCCGCAGGAGGATTCATGGACAAGTATGGCTATCCGTTCTGTCGGGGACGTGTGATGGATACGGTAGAGAAAGATGAAGGGCAATATGATGAAATTGTTCCGTTGTTATGGGCGACAGGTGCAGCCCTCATGGTGCGTGCTTCTGATTGGCAAGCGAGTGGAGGCTTGGATGCTCGCTTCTTTGCCCACATGGAAGAGATAGACCTTTGCTGGCGACTCCGCACTATGGGCAAATCCATCGTCTGTATCTCTGATAGCACCGCCTATCATTTGGGTGGTGCAACACTTAATCAAGGGAATCCTCGCAAGACTTTTCTCAACTTTCGCAACAACCTACTGATGCTATACAAGAACCTGCCCGACCAAGAGTTGAAGAGCGTCATGCGGGTGCGTTGTTTTCTCGATTACTTGGCAGCCTTTCAGTTCCTGCTCAAAGGTGACACGAAGAACTTTGCGGCAGTGTTCAAGGCACGACGCGCCTTTGCCAAGATGCGTCCAGGTTTCGACAAAGATCGTCGGCACATCCAGCAACTGCGTCAGAACGAGCGAGTACCCGAACGTGTGGAGTTCTCTCTCCTCTGGCAGTATTATGTGAAAGGGAAGAAAACCTTCAAAGCCCTGATGGAATCAAGGAGAAGTTAGTCCGTTTTGTCAAATAGATTGCCATAGAATTGTGTATCCGAAGGAGTAATATGTGCATAGGAGTATTGATTCTTTCGCTGGTATTGGTCGGACAACCTTAAGAGTTCTTCGAGCATCTTGGTGCGTTCGGGCTTGAGTTTGCCTTGTGCAAGGCATTTCTTCTGGTATTTGAGCCAATTGAGCATCTGGTGCTCTTCTAAGCGATGCTTGGAGGGGCGCCTTTTTTGTGTTGTTATGAAATCGAGGAAGGTGCGGTAGTTCTGTTCCCAAAGTTCATCTTGTGTCATAGTGTTGTTTTTTTGTGGGTGATGAAATAGGTGAGGGTGAGTAGGATAGCATAGCAGAGGAGGGTGATGAGAATGTTGGGATGCCATTCTATCGTAGAGAAAGGAATGGAAGCAATTGTTTCGGAAATATTGTTCATGGTGTTGGCAGTCCAGTTGAGCAGGTCGGTAAGGAGGTTGTTGATGGGAGGGCACCAAAGAAATGCCCACCAAAGGATGCTGGTGAACATGAGGAGATAGACAAAAGGGAAAAGCAGGAGGTTGGATAGTAAGGCGAGGACGGAGACATGCCCAAAGTGATAGGCAACGAGTGGGGCAGTGAAGAGGGCGCTAATCAGCGATATGGCAATGATGGTGATGAGCCAAACGTAATGCGCCAAGTTGTTACGGAATGAGGCAAGGGCGATCAGTTTCTTCCCAAGAACTCCAATGCTGCCCACTGCTATAAAGGAGAGTTGAAAACCTATGTCGTGCAGATAGAAAGGATTGATGCATAGCATGATGAAGAAAGCCAAAGCACATGAGTTGGGTGATAGGTTGTCGCGGAAGGTGGATTGGCAGAGCAGCAAGATGGTGAACATGAGTGTAGCACGAACAAGCGAGGGTGACATACCCGTAATGATTGCATAGAGCCAGAGGATTGCGATGATGAAGAGGTTGTTAACCCATCGCCAACGGAGAGATAGCAAAGGTTTGAAGAAGAAAACTTGTATCATGAGGACGATGATGCCGACGTGGAAGCCTGAGAGGGCAAGTACATGACTGACACCTGCATGGGCATAGGCAGTGCGTGTTTCTTTAGAAAGATTGGTCTTCTGTCCGATGGTCATGGCTTCGATGATGGCACCTGCTTCTCCATTGACACCGTGGTCATCGTAGATGGTGTGCAGTGTCCCTTGCAGGCTTCTAAGCGAGGTGAGGAAGTTCGGTGAGGTATGGCTGGGCTTGATAACCCATCGTCCCGATGGAGCGTATGCTGTGGCACAGACGCCATTGTTGAAGAGATAATCGTGATAGGTCTTGAAGGAGTCGTCGGGACAAATATAGGTGGAGTTGAAGTGAGTGGGCGAGGCGAGGATGGTGTCACCGATAGAAGGCAGATGTTCCCTCTGGAGAGGGCTGATATATAATAATATGTGTGTGCCATTTTCTTGTTGGAGGTTCAGCGCCCATGAGTGGGGTTTCTTGGCGGGTGCTTCTGTGAGAACACCTTGGCAGAAGGTGGTGTTTGGGGGAATGCTGTTGGCAATACGTTGGTGCTTGCTTGTGTAGAGTGTCATGCCGACAAGGAAAGCGAAAGTTGTGGCTGTTATGCCAAACTTTCTGCCTTTGTAGGTTTTAGATGTATTGAGGAAGAAGAAGGATAAGGCAAGAAAAGCACAGCAGAGGATGAACAGCACCGCCATGTTCATATAGGTAATAAAAAGATTCGCCCCAACCATGCCCAACGTGAATGGGATGATGAGGCGAATAAGGGGGTGGTTCTGCCAGTCCATCAGAGATTCTTCAACTCTTTGATGCGTGCTTCGGGGTTTTCAGCACCAAACACGTAACTGCCAGCAACGAGAACATCAACACCTGCTGCGACAAGACGTCTGCCTGTGTCTCCGTTCACACCGCCATCCACTTCGATGAGGGCATGGCTGCCTGTCTTTAGAATAAGTTCTTTGAGTTTGCGCACTTTGTCGATGGAGTGTTCGATGAATTTCTGTCCACCGAAACCAGGATTGACAGTCATGAGCAGCACCATGTCAACGTCTTGGATGATGTCTTCGAGCACGTTGACGGGGGTGTGGGGATTGAGCGTCACACCAGCCTTCATGCCTGCATCGTGTATCTGCTGGATGGTGCGGTGCAGATGAGGGCAAGCCTCGTAGTGTACGTTCATCATGTAGGCACCGAGTGCCTTGACTTGCTCTGTGAATTTGCCAGGGTCAACAATCATGAGGTGTACATCAAGTGGTTTCTTGCAAATCTTGGCAACGGCTTGGAGCACGGGAAAACCAAAACTGATGTTGGGCACGAAAACGCCGTCCATCACGTCGAGGTGGAGCCAGTCGGCTTCACTGCGGTTGATCATGTCGATGTCCTTGGTCAGGTTGGCAAAGTCAGCCGCCAAGAGGGAAGGGGATATTTGGGTCATATCTTTGTTTTTAGGAGTTAAAGGAGTTTCAGGAGTTAAAGGAGTTAGAGCCGAATGTTGTCTGATGTTAGGGCTAAGGTTGGAGTATCGACCTTTAACTCCTGAGCGTAGCGATAACTTCTTTAACTCCTTTAACTTCTCATTTCTCACTTCAATGTAAAACTGGTTTGTCCAATCATTTGTTTATCGCAAAAGATGAAGAGTTTGTAGATGCCAGCCTCGAGGAACTCGGTCACGTCGCTGTACATGGTCACTTTTTCTGTGTAGTCGATATATTTCTTTTCGGTGTATTCGAGGTCGGTGTTCTCGTAAGGGAAGGTACCTTTCTTGCCCATCACGGAGTTGTCGGGCTTGAGGATGCGGGCGTAAAGTGTGCGTTGCCCGTTCTGGGCTGTGACGTTCTTGACGATGGTGAAGCCAAAGGCGAGTTTCTTCACGTCTTTCACTTTCTGCGTGTCCTTGCTTTTTTTATTTTTCGGTGTCACCCAGAAACCTGTGGCATCCAGTTGAGCAGCAATGTTCACTTTGTCTTTCAGTTCGTTGCGTTCGGTGGAGAGGTTGGTGATTTGGGTGTTCGCCACACTAATTTGTTCCTTAATTTGAGTGTTCTCCTCGTTGAGCGATTGGTTCAGTCGATTGAGCGAATCTACCTGCATGATATAACTCCTCAGCACCTCTCTCAATGAGGCAATCTCTGCTTTCAGCCGTTTGATTTCAGCGGCGTCAGTGGCTTTCGTTCGTTCCAGTTCCTCGAGCAATTGCTGGGTGTGTCGACGTTCGTTCTCAATTTGTGCGATGAGGCTGTCGTTCTTGATGGTGCGCTGCAACTGCTCATACTGCAAGTCAAATTCCTTATACTGGTTTTCCATCTCTTGCTTCTCCTGTTCGGCCAGTTCCTTCAAGTCTTGGTTCTCCTCAAAAAGCGGTTTTGTGTAGAGTTCGTGATACACCAGCACGGCTGTAGCAATGGCAATGAGTGCCACAATGACAGCGATGACGATGATACCCGTGTAGCCCCTCTGTTTCAGTTTCGGAGCCTGCATCTGCTGCTCCTGCCTGTTTTTGTCTTGTGTTTCTTCCATACGATGCGGTTTCTTGATGCAAAGATAGCATTTTTTTTCCAGAGTGGTTGAAAAAACAAAGAAAAAAACGAGTTTGGCGAAAAAAGGGAGGGGAGTAGTGACCACATGAGTGCTCTTATACCTGTCTCCTTTTCACCATACGCCAGAGTTTGGGCAACTTCGGATAGACTGCCTTGTAGGTGCCTCGGTAGTCGCTGGCGAGGACGAGGGCGATGGTCGCCACGCCGATAAGGGCGACGAGTCCATAAGTCTCCTTCATTGCCACGAGGAAGGACTGCTGATGGAGTGCTCCCGTCAGGGTGGCGAGGTTGTGACCGATGGCATCGAGGTTGAGGTTCGAAGCCAGTTCCATCAGCGAGCGGCTCTGCTCCTGATGGAGGAAGTGCTCTAGAATGCCGCTGCAGACGGGGGTACCCACGCCGGTGCGGATGAAGCCGACGGCACAGAGGGCCTGGAAATAGAACGGAAACGGCACATTGCGGGCCAAGGCGTAGGCCAGCACCACGTAGAGCAGGGCATTGCCGTAGCCGCGCAGCCACAGGGGCAGCCGCAGCATCCACAGTTCGGTGGATGGGTCAACGAGGAAGTAAAGCATCACGACGTAGGCGGTGAACGAAGCGAAGCCCAACGTTGCCACCCACTTGGGACGCCAGTGGAACTTTGCCAGCATGACGAACGAGGAGGCGGTGCCGCAGAGGATGCCCGCGATGGTCCACCAGTTGACGTTGGTGGTATGCAGGAAGTCTGCACCCATCACACGGTCGGTCAAGAATATCTGCACATCGTTCGCCACGGCGTTCATCATGCAGTACGAGACGAAGAGAATGCTGATGTTCACGAAGTTCTTCTGCACGAAGGTGCGCAGGTCGATGAACGGGTGGCGGATGGTGGCGGCGCGCCAGATGGCCAACGCAAGGAATGCGAAGGCAAGCCATGTGGCCTGCCAGATGTAGGCACTCGTCCACCACTCGTACTGGTCGCCATAGAGGAAGATGAACAGCACGCAGATGAGGAAGCCGCTCCACAGCAGACAGCCGAGATAATCTAAAGCGTAAAATGGAATGTAAGGGCCCAGACGATAGTGGCGGCGCATGGTGACATGCACCACGAGCATCGCTACGGCCAGCAGGGCAACCACCATGAGGTGCATTGACTGCCAGTCGCCGAAGTACCACACGCAGTAGCCTGTGCAGATGCCTGTGAGTTGGATGCACGTCAGGATGATAGTGTAGAGGAAGGGGTAGAAGTACGCCATGTTGCGGGTGGCGGAGATGCGCAACTGGATGTTGGTGATGCAGAAGAACGTGCCAGCCATCTTGAAAACGCCGGCGATGTAATTAACGATGCACACCACCACGATGTTCTCACAATACATGCAGATGATGGCCGCCACTATGGCCACCGTCAGCGATACCATGATGACCTGACGGCTCTCGAATCGGAACATGACGCGGAACTGTACGGGGAAGAGCATCGTCATGCCGACCAGCCCTGTGTAGCCCGCCATCATCACGTCGCTGTTGACCCACGACATGGAACCGGCCATGTGGACAACGGCTGCCATATAAACGCCGCCCGTGAACTGGAAAACGAATATCAGCGCGGTGAATATCGCAAACCTGAGCCACAACGGCACAAAGTCCTTGCACGCCATAATCTTGCGTGCGTAGGCTATCTGTTCGGGAGTTTCCTTTGGACCAGCCATTTCTGTCTTTTCAAATTCTGTTTAATAATCTATTTCGCACTCCACATTCATGCCTGAGCGCAGGCGCTTCAGGTCTTCCGCCTTGTTGTCGGCAGTGAAACGTATCTTCACGGGAATGCGCTGTTCTATCTTGATGAAGTTGCCGGCGGCATTGTCGGTGGGGATGGGGGCGAACTGTGCTCCGGTGGCCTCGGCGAGCGTTTCCACCTCGCCCTGGAACGTCACGCCGGGCACGGCATCGACGGTGACCTTGACGGGCATGCCCTCACGGATGTTGGCAGTCTGCGTCTCCTTGTAGTTGGCAATGACCCACACTTTTTCGCTTTCTACTACAGAGAGGAGGTTCTGACCGGGCTGGACGAGTTGGCCAGGCTGGATGGTGCGCTTCGACGTGAAGCCGTCGCAGGGGGCGGTGATGACGGTGTAACTCAGGTTCAGGCGGGCGAGGTCGCGCTGTGCCTCGGCGGCGGTGATGTCGCTGCGGTTCTGTCCGCGGCGCTGCGTCTGTTCCTCTTTCACCAGACGGGTGCTCTGCTTCTGGCGCAGCAGCACGTCGTAGCGTGCACGGGTCGATTCATAGTCGGTCTTGGCATGTTCGTACTGCTGGCGGGTGATGGCCTTCTGCTGGTAGAGTTGCTCGTAGCGCTCATAGTCCTTACGTGCCTGTTCCAGACGTACACGCAGTTCCTCAATGGCGGCATCGGAGACGCTGATGTTGTTCTGGGTCGTGGAGATGGTGGTGCCCATCGCCTCGTCGCCCACCTGTGCCCGCTCCAACGAGGCGTCGGCCTGGGTGACGCGCAACTGGTATTCGTCACTCTCGATGATGATGAGCGTATCGCCTTTCTTCACCTCCGTGAAGTCGTCGAAGCGCACTTCCTTGACATAACCCTGTATGCGGGCATTGACGGGCACGATGTTGCGGCGCACCTGTGCATTGTCCGTCCACTCCACTGAACCCCAGTGGATGAAGTGGGCCAGCACCCAGAGGAGCGACCCTGCGATGATCAGCACAACGGGAATGTTGCGCAATACTCTTTTTGTCTGATGATTCATATTATCTTGTTTTATTCGTTGGCATTTATAAAGTTCCTGTGACGTATTTCAGTCTGTAGTACTGGTTGATGATGTTGATCTGTGCATTGATGAGTTGTGCCTCGGCATCCTGCCGCAGGTTGTCGGCATCGAGCAGGTCGATGATGACGGCCAGGTCGTTCTTGTAGCGGTTCTCCACCACCGCATAATTCTCGTTGGCCAGTTGCAGGCTCTTCTCCTGCGTGCGCAACAGTTCGAAGGCATTTTGGTAATGCACGTATGCCTGATGCACCTCCAGGGTGACGCGCTCGCGGTTCTCGTCGTGGCGGGTCTGTGCCTCGATGACGGCACGACGGCTTCGTGCCAGTTCCTTAGAGGTCTTGTAGAGGTTGCCGATGTTGTAGGCAATGCCCACGCCCACAAACCATGTGTTGAGGTTCTTGTCGATGGGTGGCAGTTCGAAGGTGATGGGGCCGTTGAAGTGGTTCTCGGCCAAGAGGCTCACCTTGGGCAGCAGTCCGGCATGGACTATCTTCTGTTCCGTCCGGCTTAGTTCGATGCCTTTCTGACTGGCCTGTAGCGTAGGCTGATGCTCGGTAGCCAGAGACAGAAGTTCAGGCTCGCTGTACCTCTGTGTGGTGAGGTGGACGAGTGTTGTGTCAGGTTGGATGTCAGTATCTTCCGGCAGGTCGAGCGTCGTCACAAGTTGGTGGTTCAGCACATCGATGCGGCTCAGCAGTTCCGTGCGGCGGTAGAGCAGGTTCTGTAGTTGCACCTCATAGCGAGTCACATCGTTGGGCAACACGGTGCCCGCCTCTTCCTTCGCCTTCATGTCGGCAATCACCTGCCGTGTGCGGCTGATGTTCTTGTCGCACACTGTGAGCAGGTTGCGTGTCTTGTAGAGGTCAAGATAATAGCCTGTCAGCAGGTAGCGTACCTTCTGCTGTTCGGTCTCCAAGTTCAGCCGTGCCAGGTCGTGGCGCAGGTCGGCTGCCTCGATGTTGCCGCTGACGGCTCCACCACTGAATACGGTCTGCTGCACGGTCAGTGCCACGCTGTTGCCCCAGTGGGGACCCTTCAGCCCTTCTGCGTTGGAGAAGTCACGGTCGGTGAGCAGCACATTGCCGGCATACGACCCCGCAGCCACGATGTTGATGTCGGGCAGATTGGCATTGCGCGCTGCCCGGGCAGCCGCTTCGGCGGTACTACTGGCGGCCGTTGCCCTGCGGATGCTCTTGCTTTGCGCATCGGCCAAATTGAATAGTTCATCGAGTGTCATCACCCGCGGTGTTGTCTGGGCGAAAGTCGAGCCAGGGGCTGACAGCCAACAGGCAGCGGCCATCGCCAACGCCTTGAAAACAATCTTTCTTTTCATGTCTATCTATATCTTATATTGTATTCAAAGTGAATAATCTACTTTAGCAACTATATGAACCGTAAAAAAGGAACAGGCATTTGGCCAAGTTCCTTATTTATTCCTTTCCTCGCAACAGTTTCTCGCCGTTGTCGAGTATCACATCTGCCACACGGAAGAACGCTTCTATGTCCTCCTCTGAAGCGCCGGCCAACAGGTCGTCAGATAGCGAACATTCTATTTTGCTGTATTGCCGCATCACCTTCTTCCCCTGTTCCGTCAGTGCCAACAGGTTCTCGCGACGGTCGTCAGGGTTCTGGCTGCGCACCAGCAGCCCTTTGCCCTCCAGAGAGTCGAGCATACGCATTACCACACTCTTGTTCTTGCCCGTCACCTGTGCCAGATTCTGCGAGATTTGGTTGGTCCGCTCGTTCACCATGTTCAGCAGGATGGCCTCCTCCACCGTCAGTTTCACCACCGTCTTGTCATAACGATGGCGTTGCAGGCGGAATAGTTGACCACGCAACTTCCCGATGGTTCTGCCCAGATAGTATGCTCTCTTTTTCATTGCCCTATTCTGAAAACGGCGGCAAAATTACGAACTTTCTGTCAAACCACCAAATTTTTGAACAAGAAGACTGTTTTCAAGTGGACTCTTGGTGCATGTCTCGCATGTCTTGGTTGCGGTAAAGCGCATCCCTCGTCTTCTCACGTCCATGTCTCCCTCCCCCCTCCACGCCTTCACGCTCCTGTCAGGAATCACATTGAGGGAGATAACGGGTGACAGCCTAAGGAAGACACGGGTGCGAGGCTGAGGATGACACGGGTAAGAGAGGGGGGGATACGTGTGTGTTCGCGGTATATGTGGAATGGCGAGAAAAGATGGCTTTCCGCAGGGGAAAAGGGATGTCTGTAACTCCCTTCCTGCTGCCAGAAGTGGGGGCTTGTTGTCTGAAAGTGGTGGCCGATGGCTCAAAAAGTGGCGATTTATTTTGCCGATAAGGGGAAAAGGGGTATCTTTGCACAAAAAGAAGGAAACAAGACATCATGTTGAAGAGAAAGATTCCGCCACAGGAGGTGGCGATTGTGAAGAAGGACTGGGAAGCATGCAGGAATGTGGTCATCGTGTGCCATACGTCGCCAGATGGTGATGCCATCGGCTCGTCGTATGAGTATCTGAAGCGGAAAGGAAAGCAGGTGACGGTCATTGTACCCAACTACTTCCCCGACTTCCTGCACTGGATGAAGGATGCGGAAAAGATTGTGCGGTTCGATCGCCAGAAGACGGCTTCCTACACGGCACTGAAGATGGCAGACCTCATTTGCTGCATGGACTTCAATGATATGCGCCGCATTGATGACCTTGGTGTGGCGGTGATGCGGATGCGCTGCAAGCGTCTGCTCATTGACCATCATCTTGACCCCAACCGTCAGCAGTTCAATCATATCATCTCCCATCCCGAAATGAGCAGCACGAGCGAACTCGTCTTCCGTCTGCTCGATGCGATGGGCGAACTGGATAGCCTGACCTTTGCTGGAACTGAAGACATCTATGCTGGCATGGCAACTGATACGGGCTTTTTCTCCTTTAATAGCAACGACCCCGACATCTTCGTCATCATCAGCGAATTGCTCCGCAAGGGCATTGACAAGGATCGAATCAATCGTAACATTCAGAATAATTTTTCGCCTGACCGTTTGCGGTTGATTGGCTATGTGTTGTATGAGAAGTTGCAGGTTTTCCCCGAACTCCATGCTTCACTTTTCGCTATCAAGAAGGAGGAACTGGCACAGTTTCACTATCTGAAGGGAGATATGGAGGGCATCGTGAACATGCCGTTGCAAATAAAAGGTCACAAATTGAGCATTGCTTTGCGTGAAGACACCGAGCGCCCACTCATTCGGGTTTCAACTCGCTCGGTGGATGACCTGCCCTGCAACGAGTTTTGTGAACAGTTTTTCCAGGGTGGTGGTCACAAGAATGCGGCAGGTGGCACGTTGGAGTGTACGATGGAAGAGGCGATCGACATTGCCATGAAGGGCTTGGAGGCTTGGAGGGACCGACTGACCGAAAGCGAGAAGGAAGAAAGAGAATGAATTGATTAAAAACAAAGATGAAAAAGATGGGAAAGATGGGTTGACGTGATGATGAAGAACTCGCCGAATGGCATCTTATATATCTTTTTCATCTTTGTTTTTCCTCCCAAAAAACTCTTTTGAAAAAACTAATCGATATGAAAAGAAACTTATTGTTTTCGACGCTGTTGCTGTCGGCTGTGAGCATGAGCGCACAGGTGGCAACGGTGGCAAGCCCCGATGGGCGACTGAAAGTGAATGTGGATGTGAAGGCTGGACGGCCCATCTATGAAGTGATTTACGATGGCAGGCAGATGCTGGACGAGAGTCCGTTGGGCTTTGTGGCTGACAATGGCGACTTCTCGCAGGGCGTCAGTTTCAGTGGCAAGAAAGAGGAGCATTTGACATTTGACTATGAGATGTCGCGCTCGAAGTTCAGCAAGGTGCATGTGGATGCGAACCAGTTGGTGGTGACGCTGAAAAATGCGCAGGGCAATCCTTATGACGTGGATTTCCGTGTGAGCAACAACGATGTGGCATTCCGTTATGTTCTGCCGAACTACCCAAGTCGTCGGAACGAGAAGAAATTCTCCATCCGCATTATGAAGGAGGCGACGGGTTTTGATTTCCCCAGCCAGACAACGACGTTCCTCACGCCACAGTCGGATGCCATGATAGGCTGGAAGGGTACAAAGCCCAGTTATGAGGAGGGCTATGGTTATGACGAACCGATGAACAAACGAAGTCAGTACGGACATGGTTATACCTTCCCCTGCTTGTTCCATATTGGGGATGCCTGGGCATTGGTGTCAGAGACGGGTGTTGATTCTCGCTACTGTGCTTCACGTCTGTCCGACATGAAGGGTGACGGACTTTACACGGTGGAGTTTCCGATGCCGGAGGAGAACAATGGCAACGGCACCATTGAGCCAGCCTTTGCCTTACCAGGTGCCACTCCTTGGCGCACCATCACGGTGGGCACTTCGCTGAAGCCTATCGTGGAAACAACCATTCCTTGGGATTATGTGGAGGCACGGTACGACACGCCCCATCACTATGAATTTGGCAAGGGAACGTGGAGTTGGATTGTGTGGCAGGATAACTCTATCAACTACGATGACCAAGTGAAGTACATCCAACTCTCGAAGGCAATGGGCTTCAAGTATGTACTCATTGACAACTGGTGGGACACGAAGATTGGTAGGGAAAAGATGGAGCAACTGGTGAAGTATGCTCAGAGCCAAGGTGTTGATGTCTTCCTGTGGTACAGTTCCAGCGGTTGGTGGAACGATATTGAGCAGGGACCTATCAATGTGATGTCAGATCCCATCAAACGCAAGCAATACATGCGTTGGATGAATCTTATCGGTGTGAAAGGCATTAAGGTGGATTTCTTTGGTGGTGACAAGCAGGAGACGATGCGCCACTATGAGGAAATCCTTTCCGATGCTGACGACCACCACATCATGGTCATCTTCCACGGCTGCACGATTCCGCGCGGTTGGGAAAGGATGTACCCCAATTATGTGGGCAGTGAGGCAGTGTTGGCATCTGAAAACATCTATTTCAGTCAAGGGGCTGCTGACAAAGAGGCGAAGGATGCTGCCACGCATCCCTTCATCCGCAATGCCATTGGCTGCATGGAGTTTGGCGGTTGCTTCATGAACCGCCACATCCGCAAAGGTAACAGAGGGGGCAATACTCGCAAGACTTCGGACTGTCACGAACTGGCCACTTGCATCCTCTTCCAAAATCCTATCCAGAACTTTGCCATCACCCCTGAGAACCTTCCAACCGAGACAACGAAGGACTTGAAGCCGAATGAACCAGGTGCTCCTGCACCTGCCATTAGCATGGATTTCCTTAGGGATGTGCCGACCACATGGGATGAAACCGTCTTCATTGATGGCTATCCAGGCAAATACTGCATCCTTGCCCGTCGTCATGGCGACACCTGGTACATCGCTGGCAATAATGCCACAGGTGCTCCACTCACCCTCAAACTGAATCTTCCGATGTTGCAGAAGGGTGACAAGGCAACACTCTACAGCGACAACCTCAAAGACCGTGAACCTCAGAAGTCGGAACTGAAGGTGAACAATCCGAAGGCCGTCAGTGTGACGATGGTGGATCAAGGAGGTTTTGTAATTGTGAATAAATAAGTTAAAGGTTAAAAACTAAAAGTTAAAAGTATAAGTTACCTGTCATCCGGAGTATTGGAGCTCCGCTTGCAAGGGTAACTTATACTTTTAACTTTTAGTTTTTCACTATTCACTTCCTCAACCCTCCCTAAAGAAGTCAAGCATCTCGAATATCTCTTCTTTCGTGGCACTTTGGTTGATGCGGATGTCGCCAATGTTGCCAAGGAGGGTGAAGTTGATGATGCCTACAGTGTTCTTCTTGTCATGGGTCATGTAGCCATACAACTCCTCATAGTCATCGCAGGTGATGGGGAGTGTGCCATAGTTCTCTTTGATGAAACGCACCGTCTGGCGCATCTTGTCGGTGGGGAGCCCTGTCTTGATACAAGAGAGGTACAGTTCGCAGATGAGTCCCCAAGCCACCGCATAGCCATGCAGATAGGGCTTGCGGGTGAGTGCCCAACTCTCAAAAGCATGACCTGCTGTGTGTCCGAGGTTCAGGGCTTTGCGGATGCCATGTTCCAGAGGGTCTTCCTCCACAATGCGCTCCTTCACGGCAACGGAGGTGCCCACCATTTGAGCAAGGTGCTGGTAGTCAATCTGACCAAGGTCGAAATTGAGAAGTTCAGCAAAGTTTTTGTCATTTGAAATCAATCCGTGTTTCAGCATCTCTGCATAGCCCGAACAGATGTTTTCATGGTCAAGGGTCTTCAGAAACTCGGTGTCGAGAATAACAGTTTCGGGTGCATTGAACACGCCGATTTCGTTTTTCAGTCCGTTGAAGTTGATGCCCGTCTTGCCACCCACACTGGCATCCACCATGCTCAGCAGGGTGGTGGGGATGTTGATGTATTTGATGCCACGCTTGAACGTGCTGGCAGCAAAACCTCCGAGGTCTGTCACCATGCCGCCTCCGAGGTTCACCAGGAGCGAGTGGCGAGTGCCGCCTCCGTTGCCCAGTTTTGTCCACACATGAGCCAGTGTGTCCAGATTCTTGTGGGTGTCGGTGGCACCTATTATAATATGGATAGCCTCACTGAGGCAGGGGATGTCCTTCACCACGGGAAGGCACAATTCGTGAGTAGTTTCGTCGGTCAGGAGGAAAAGTTTGTCGTGTTTCACCTCCTTGACAGCATTTGTCAGTGTTTGTGCTATATCCGTTGAAATAACTACTTTGTTTGTCATGTCGGAATGAAATTTTTTGCAAAGTTAAGGCTTTTCTGCGAAAAAGCCTTAACTTTGCAAAAAATTAATAAGGAATAGTTATGATAAACGTGATTGACACCGAGATAGAAGGTGTAAAGATTATTGAGCCCAAACTTTTTGGCGATGCTCGGGGATATTTCTTCGAGTCGTTTTCGCAACGTGAGTTTGAGGAGAAAGTCTGCAAGACAGTTTTCGTGCAGGACAACGAGAGTCAGTCGGTAGCAGGTGTGGTGCGTGGTTTACATTTCCAGAAACCTCCTTTTACACAGGCGAAGTTGGTGCGTGTGGTGAAAGGTGCTGTGCTTGATGTGGCTGTTGACATCCGAAAGGGAAGTCCTACATTTGGCAAGCATGTGGCAGTGGTTCTTTCAGAAGAGAATCATTTGCAGTTCTTTGTGCCACGTGGTTTTGCGCATGGCTTTGCCGTGTTGAGTGATGAGGCTGTTTTTCAGTACAAATGTGACAACTACTATGCACCTCAGAGTGAAGGTGCCATTGCATGGGATGACCCGGATCTTGGCATTGACTGGCAAGTGCCAAAAGAAAACCGCATCCTCTCGGAGAAGGATGCACATCATCCTCGCCTCAAAGATGCGGAGTTAGTGTTTGACATCAACGTGCCGTTGTATTAAAAGATTGAATCACCCTTTTCTGGCAGATTTGTCCAATGCAATTCTAAGGGCGATTTTCCACGTGTTGTCACATCCAAGCATTGTGTAGATACGGAGACAGTTGCCGATGAACTTTTGCTTGAAGGTGGGTGTGAAATTATCGTTTCTGAAAAGGGTTAATGATTTTACTGCCAATTTGAAATCATTAGAGTTTCCCCTCATCTTCTCGCGTTGCATGTGTCCCAATAAGATGCTGGTGCGTAGGTAGAGTGGGTACATCAGCAAGTCAAGGTGTGGATAGAGACATGTCAAATGTTGCGCATGGTAGTGAGAAAGGGGTTGAAGAATGGATGACTGCAAATCATTGATGGCAGCCGTCAGTGTACGGATGAGTTGCTTGTAGTTGTGAGAGAAATTATCTCCCATCACGCTGTTTTCGTGCGTGATGATCTCATGAAATGCTTTTTCCTTAAACCACAGGATTTTGGGCTGGTGGAGCATCACGCGCAGTCCCAGTTCCCAGTCATCCCATGTGCGGCAAGCGGTGTTCCATGCCCCGATGGATTTCAGGAAGTCTGTACGGAACAGCATGTTTTGAGTGCCCAATACATCACCTAATATCTGTACACGCGGGTCTTCCGAAGGGATGTAGGTGCGAATTGAAGTCTTTCCATTCACGATTCGTCGGGTGGGGACGGCAATCATGTCATACCCTTCGACGTTGGCGTTGTGGAACGTGGACATGAAGTTATAGTCAAACGTGTCATCGCTGTCGAAGAAATAGACCCATTCAGTCTTGCATGACTTGAGTCCCTTGTTGCGTGCAGCCGCAGCGCCAGGGAATGTCTCTCTGAGCAGGGTGGTGTGAGGCCTGTTCTTGATATACTGTTCGCAGAACTGATAAGTGCCGTCGGTGCTTTCATTGTCCACGATGATGACTTCCTTGGGCGCAATGCCCGATTTGAGGATGCTGTCCAACGTTTTTCCGATGTGGTCACGTCTGTCTTTTACAGGGATGATAACTGTGATGTCCATGTCAATAGAGTTATTTTGGTTGCAAAGATAAGTATTTTAATCTAAAAACTAAAAACTAAAAACTAAAAGTTTTAATAACCGTGCTTTTTTATACTTGAAAACATACTTTTACTTTTACTTTTAGTTTTTGCTTTTTGTTTTTTTATACCTTTGCAGACAAGACACTATAAGCCCCGCATCCGATGACAGAGGAACTTATTAAAAAGTATTTGGAAGAAGTGGTGCAGATGCTGTAGCACAAGATAGTCGTACCCCTCGACTACGATGCAGCGTACCCCTCGGGTACACCCCACCGTACCCGAGGAGTACGATTGGGGATAAAAGAACGCTTCCTCGGATTATCGGGGAAGCGTTCTTTTGATCTCTGATGCAGTTATTCTATTTCTGAACCATTGGTACTGTATTTACGGCCCTGGGGAGTCACGATGACGATACGGCTATTTTCAACAATCTTGTGGACAGAAGGCTGAACAGGGTCTGCTGACTTCACGTCGTCGATGCCTGTCAGGTTTCCGTCCACGTTGATGGCCAGGCTGTAAAGTTTTACAGCATCATCGTTGGCATAGGCGGCGCGGCGTAACCTGTCGTCTGTTGCACGTGAAGGTGCGGCATTGACACTTCCATCCGACTTGGCAGCATAGACGTAGATGCGTGTCGATTCGCTGACTCTGTAGGGGATGGTTATCTGCTGCTTGGTGGCAGCCTCCACCTGTTGCGGCTCGCTGCTGCCTATCTTGACGCAGATGACGTTCTGACCCAGCGTCTGGCAGTCGATGGCAATGTTGCCCTTACCTGCCGGTACCTCGAAGATAAGTCCATTGAACTGGTTCTTCACCGTCAGGTCGTCGGCATCGTCGGCAGTGGCGGCCTCCAACTGCTCGTCGCTGACGGTCGAGTTGATGACCAGGCAGCCCTCCGAGGCGTTGTAGCCGTCGCCGCTGTCCTCAGTGTCGAGGGTTACGAAGATGCTGCCCATCATCGTGCCCGACAGGTCGGTCTCTTCCGTCACGCTCTGGCTGACGCTGACCGTGGTGCTCTCTTCGATGGCTTCTGCACTCGAGGCTCCGTCGAACTGCTGGATAGTCTGGAATTGTGCAGCCCATGTCTTTTCATTCATATAGGTATCGAGAGCGCCATTCGGTACTTCCAGCAACGGCACTTGATTATCAGCGTAAACCTCCCATGACGTAATGGTGCCGTCAGCCGCACTAAATGAGTAGCCAGTGTAGCCAAAAGGTCCCTCCATGTGGGAGTATCCACCTTCTGTATCTGGGGTAATATCGCTAAAGTCGGGTACCCACAATGCCTGCGGTTCTTTGATATACGATGCCACAGACTCCAAATTGCCGCAAGCCAGTGAATATTTACCGAGATACTTCATCGATGACGGCAAGTCGATATGGCTCAGCGATGTGCAGCCGGCGAAGGCATAGTCTCCGATACGCTCCACGGTGCTGGCCATCTCTACACGGGTGATGTTCCTGCAGCCGTCAAACAAGTTGTTAGGAATCGACTTCACACCTTCACCGATGATGACGCGGGTCACGCTCTCGGGGAATATACGTTCAACAGCTACACCATATAGGTTATATAACGATGCGTTCTCTGCATTATAGGTGACGCGTACCAGCGGCGTTTCTGCGAAAGCCCTGTTACCGATAGACGTCACATTCTTCGGGATGGTGATGCGGCGCAGACTGCCCGAGCCTCCATCACCTGCAGCGAAGGCTTCGATGCCAATCTTCTCCAGCGACTCGGGTAGCGTGATGCTGCTGAGGGAAGTGCCGGCCAGACATCTGGCACCGAGGATGCGCAGTGTGGATGGCAGCGTGATGCTGGTCAGCGCGGCGTGATTATTTGCAAAGTAGTCTGCCAGCGACACCGTGCCCTCCTTGATATTGATGGCGGTATTGGCTCCGGGAGTCTTCCTGTCACGCTCGTAGGCCACCTTACCTATATATAAGACTCCACCCTCGATGGGTTGCTTTTCAGCCCAGGCACAGGCAAAGGCATTACGCCCTACCTCTTCGATATTGGGCGAGATGGTCATGTTCTCCAGAGCCTTACATCCAGAGAAAGTCCCCGCGCCTATCTTCTTCACCTTGTCTCCCATGGTGAGGGTGTTCAGCGCTATACACTCGGAAAATGCAGCACCGCCGATTTCCACGACCTCGGCCGGCAGGCTGACGGACTGCAGATTCTTGCACCCGCTGAACATGCCTTCGGGTATCAGCTCCAACCGGTCGTTCAGCGTGACGCTGCTCAAGTTGGTTCCGTAGAAGCAGTTTGCGCCAAACGAGGTGACATGCTCAATGTTAATCGTCTGGAGGGGCTGATTACTGAATGCAGATGCTCCAATATGTTTTACTGAGGCCGGCAAGTCGATAGCAGTCAAAAAGGCTTCCCCGCCATACCAACCATTCTCATTATAGAAAGCATTGTCACCAATGTAGGCAGGTGCTGTGGGCATACCCACCTTGAAAATGAGTGTCCCACTGAACATGCCTTCGCCGATGGCTGGCAGCGTCTTGGGCAGGTAACATTCCTTCAGGTGTGCCATCTTCTCGAAGGCATGGCTCAGGTCGTTGCGCCGGCAAATGGTGCTGGTGACGGTCACTTGACCTTGCTGGCCGCCAGCCCCCTGTTCGTCCTTGTTCTCTGCCGAGAGCGTGAAGATATTTGTATGCTGACTGTAGAAGCCACCAGTACCGTTCTGGAAATACGGCTCGTCGTCGTAAACGAGTTCCACCTCCGAGATGTCAAGGTACTGCAACTGCGACACCCATCCCTCCTGCGCCTGCAGGTAGGCAAAGTCGGCTCCGCCCATCTTGCCTTTGATGGTCAGGAAATCCACTAAATCGACATCGGCATTGATGGCAGCGGAATTAACGCGCTGCTTCAACGAGCCCGCCTCATTGACCGTCACCGTCAGATGCACACCCTGCGTAAGGTCGATGTCGGAGGGAGGTGTGGTGTCATCTTGGTCATTGTCGGGGTCTGTCACTTTTTCTTCTCCAACCAAGAGTGACATCTTATTCAAGTCAACAACAATAGGGTAACTCTTGTCGAATTCTATATCAGGTTCAGATACCCATATATACGTGTCGCTGACTCCATCTGACCACTGCGCAAGAGTCATTGCCTCGCCAGGCATCACGTTGGTTTGTTCTTGATCAGCATGGCTGAAGCAGGCTTTCTCGAATTTGGTTTGGTCCTCATCCTCAGGGTCGTACAACCGCGTGGAAATGACAAACGGTGTGCCCCATGCGAATTGTTCGGGAAAAGTGACATTCCCCTTGTAAACACGGTTTTCGCTCATCACTAACGTGGCAAAAGGTTCACCAGCCGGTTTCCCTGTCTGTGCGTCTTTGCCAATTAGGTAGCAGACATCCTGTGCCCATGCCATCAGTGGCAGCACGAGTAGCATCAGTTGTAAAAGAAATCTTTTCTTCATAATGCTATATTCTTTTAAGATTATTATTCCGTAGTCTTTTCCGCAGCGTTGACATGCTCTTCTGCTTTCTTAAATGCCTCACTTTTGTTATCCATGATGACCACCTTGGCGAGTTTTGCCCAGCCAGCGGGGTTCTTCCAGATAGTGCCTTTAGGGGTGGAGGTGACAAACATGGTCTTGCCTTGTGCGTCCTTCTTGTACGAGGCATTACCACCTTTCCACACCAAATTGTCATCGCTTGTAGAGTATGCACTGCCAGCGTTTAGAAGTAGTGGGTTGCCGTCGCTGTCAAAAGCAACTAAGCTGAAGTCGTAGTCAAGACAGGGGGTCTCTTCTGTGATAATTGACGTTGTTTCTGCCTTGATGGATACATCGTCGTCCTTGATGGTGACAAGTGTAATCTTCAGGTTCCCTTCGAGACGGATGGGCAAGCCTTCTGCAGCCTCCAAAGGAATCTCGACACCTTCGAGCGATGGAATAGCCTTGATTGCTTCATTCCATTTTGCCTTCAGTTCATCTTCTTTCTTGGCAATTTCCTCTCGGTTTTCTTCACTGGAGGTGTTCCAGCGCTGCTCCTGCAGTTTGTTTATTTCGGGCAGATAATTGGCTGCCACAGCAGGCAACTCGCCTAATAGTCCATTGGTCGGGACATCGCTTCCTGCACCACTACCACCTCCGCAAGCGGAGAATACACCAGCCGCAAGTGCTATCGCACCAATGGCCAAAAGTTTTCTTGTCTGTTTCATTGTTGGTTCTTTTTTTAAAAAGTTGTTTTTGGGAATATATCGTTTGACAATTAACTCGGAGCATGGGGCAAAGTTAGGGAAAATCCCCTTTTGAGTATAGTTTAGGAGTGCCGCATTTCGTTCAATAAAACAATTTCGAGTGTCAATGCGTAAAAATTTATGCTTTGACACATTGAAGGGTGGTGCTGAATGGTAAAAAAAGTGGTAACTTTGCAGTATGGAACAGAATTACACCAACATATCGGCACTACTGATAGGTATATCAACGGCCTTCTTTGGCATCTATGCTCTGCATATTCTGTTGTGGCGCAAGGAGCGCACAAGATTTCAGACCCTCTTGGGATGGATCATGGCTATATGGGCGGTATGGAATCTGAAAGATATTGTGATAACCTTCCAGGGAATGTACACTCGGGAGGTGCTCAATTGGATTATGCTGATTGACGGATGGTCGGCTCTGACTTTTACCGTATTTATCAGCGAAGTGGTTCAGCCAGGATGGATGACCTGGAGAAAACTTGGTTTTCTGGCAATACCATTTGCAATTTTCACATTATTATATACGATGGCACCTGAGCAGTGGGTCATCTATGCTTATGTGGTCTTCCTCTGGTGTTATGCCTGGTTGGTAGTGATTGTAGGCTTTGTGAAGATGAGGCACTATCTGAGTTATGTGCGCAAGAATTTCTCGAACATTGACGATATCGATGTGTCATGGCTTAAACCCGTTTTCTTCTTCGTCATCATCAGTCAGTTGTCGTGGTTGGTTATTTCGCTCTATGCCAGCGTGGTAAGCGACATTGTTTATTACGTGTCCACTATCCTGCTTTGGCTGATGGTACTGCACTATAGTTGGAACTTCCGGCCTATCAAGGTGGAAAAGGAAACTGAACTGGCAGCGGATACAATGCTCATGAAAATTATCCCCCCCATTTTGGAAGGGGAACTGGAACGGGTGGTGGAAGAGGAGAAACTTTATCTAAAGAGAGACCTCACGCTGGCAGACATCGCCTTGGAACTGAAGACTAACCGCACCTATGTGAGCAACTATCTGAGCCATGTACGCCAGCAGACCTTCTACGACTACATCAATCAATTGAGAATAGAAAAGGTCAGTGTTCCCCTGCTCAGAGAGCATCGGGAATTTACCTTGGACTATATTGCCGCCAAAAGTGGTTTTGCCTCTATTTCCACCTTCCGCCGTGCCTTTCAGAAACAGATGGGGATGACGCCGCGACAATTTATAGCAACCGTGTCACCCCTGAGTCTTGAATTCGAACTCCTGGACACCGCGAGTAACGAGGACATGGCTCAATGATTCTTGGGCGGATATTCTATTTCCTATTGAAAGGCAGTCCCGTTTCCTCACTCATGGAATACCCACAAACGCAATCATCCCCTACCTTGGGGTGTCTGTCCGAAGGTAGGGGATGACGAGGAAAGTCGAAAACTGAGAGTAGGGGTTACTTTAGGAATTCTTTCATGGATTCCTGATAGATGTTGCCGTAGCCTCCTACATTGTAGAGCGTCACGTGGCTACCGACTGTGTTGATGAAGAGTCGGTAGTAGAGGTCGCGCAGGGGAATTTCTGGCGAATTGATGATGCAGTCGTGCAGGGTGGCTGTGAAACGGTTGGTCATCCACACGTGAAGGTCGGTGTTGTAGATGTCCGCCTTTGATGTCTCGTAGGGGTTGGCTGCCGTGATGGCAAGGATGCCGGGGATTCCTTCAACAGCACTCATTACGCTGCCTGAATAGCAGGCTTCGGTGAGGCAGAGGAGTTTGCGGTATTTTTGTCCCTGATGCATCGCCTCGAAAGTTTCCTTGGCGAGTTGGGTGGTGAAGCCGTCCTCGCGGTCGAGCCAAACCATTTGTCCAGGAGCACCGTGACCGCTCCAGAAGACAAGCACGTTGTCATCTTTGTCGGCATGAATGACAGCAGGCAGTTTTTCGCTTTGTTCTCCACAGAGAATGTGCTTGATGTCGGAAGGTTCCAGTTGACTTGTACGGTAGTCGATGACAATGTTCTGATAAAGGTTGTCACCATTAGGACGCACCTGCACAATTCCTGTTTGTGGATTGCTGACGTTGTTGGCGATGTCATCTTCCATGATGAATACGATGTGATCGTCGTCATAGCCCTGTTGACGCAGGATTTGATACATCTGCAGCGCATCTGCCTGATGGCGGTAGTTGCTCCATCCGTTGCTGCCAGCCACCAACAAAGCCCATTTTTGGTCAAGGTCAGGATAGGTCAAACCCGAGTCATCCTCATCCTTGAATTCTTGCATGAGTTGCGTTTTCCAGTTCCATGCACCCAAGGTGGCATCGATTCGGTGAGAACCCGTGGAGGAAATGTAGTCAAGGATGATGTAGCGTCCTTGGTAGAGCAGATAGTGATAATAGGTGGTGGACAGCACGGTGGTGTAAACATTACGGTCGAATGCAATAGGACCACAGGCACCAGCAATATGTGCATCGGCAATTTTCTTCAGAGAACTGTTCAGTGATTCATTGTCAGAAACGGAGAACTGGTCGATGAGTGCCCAATAGAGCATGACCACCGCATCATAGATTTGTGCGGCACCTAAAGTTGGCTGCTGACCGTATCTGATTTCGTAGAGAATGTCGAAGCCCGACTCGGGCGATGCTCCGAAGGTGATGCCCTCAATGCCTTCAGCCTTGGCTCCGAAAAGGTCGAGCACGTCCGCTCCGTAGGCAGTGTCGCTGTAAAGTCGGCGGGAATGGCTGTTGGCACGCTTGAAAGCCTCCTCGATGGTTTCAATTTCCTTTGACACACATATCACTACGTCGGCATTTTCTTCGGCAGCCTTTCGGCTTTCTTCGGCAAGTGTCTCAGGACGGAAGTCGTGGATGCCTTTCACCTCCAGTCCCAATTCTTCTGCCTGGAAACCGAACCACTCCACAAAGGTCTTTCCGTAGAGCGTCTCACGGTCGGCAAGTAATGACACCGTCTTGGCACCATAGTAGAGAGCGCGGCTCAGCAGGATTTCGCACTGTGTGATGTCACTCTCCACCATCGCCCATAGGGAACCAGTAGAGGCATAAGCGCGTGTCAGTTCTTCGGTGGTGGCAATGGTGAAAAAAGGCTTGTGGGCTGGACAGAGTGATGCCGCAAGGATGGCAGCGTCGGCGCTGTACTTGCCGCCTATCACCGCCGAAAGGTCGTCGCGTTGAGCCAGTTTTTCAGCCAGTTCCTCCATGTTCACCTCTTCTTCGTCGTACCACTCAAATTCCATCTTCACCCTCTGTCTTTCTTTTTCATTGGGTTTGTTGAGAATGTTCTGTTTCTGGATTTCATTCACGCCATTGACAGCCATCTCGATGGTCTGTTCCCAATGCTGCTGTTGCTCATGGTTCATAGGAAGCACTACAGCCACTTTGCGTACTTGCCACTCAATCTGTTCGTCAGATGCAACGTCATCATGGTCGTTGCACGCCATCAGCAGCAACGCTAACAATCCTATCAACCATTTATTTCGCTCCATATTCTTTCTCCTTCTTGATGGCTTCCTGCCGGTTGGCTTCCACACCAGCCTTCAGTTGTGGGTAGCGATTAGCAATCTGCCAATTGATATAGCCGCTTTCCAACCCATAGCGTTGATAGCGAGGCAAATCATTTTTGTTATACCAATTAGTGAGATGGTCGTAGAGTACGAGGTCGATACGTTTCACCATCGAACCGACAATGAGGGTCGAATAGGCACTTTGGTCCATATCCATTCCTGCCGTGTAGATACCGCATTCGGGGTTTTCACGCAAGTAGCGGTAGGCTCCCATGTTTGAACCTCCTGCTACTGCATAGATAAAGTCGTACTGACCATCATAGTCATACATCTTTTTATACAGTTCGGTCGGCATGCTATACCCTGTCCAGTCGTTGGCAATGGCATCGACAACAGCCGCCGAGCCGTCTTCCGCCTGTCCGAAACCTTTCAAAAAGCCGTCTCGGGCATCGTAGGTGGTGGTGTTCTGACCATTGCCGAGCAAAACGAGTGGATGTTTGCAACCCAATTCCCGAGCCGTCTTGCCTGCCAACCACGAGGCACCATACATGCTGATGCTAAATGTCCGAATCTGTTCAGTCTCGTCTCCACTGTCTTCTGCTTCGAAAGCCAGCACACAGCGGTTGATGCTCATTTCGGCATTCGCAAACACCTGTCGGGCAATGTCAATGTAGTCGGAAGAAGCAAGCACCAACAGTCTTCTGGGAATGTTCCCCTTCTCGTCGACGGGTTTGTCAATATTCTCCCACCACGACCTGCAGGCAGATTCCGCCTCCTCCAAGTTGGCTGGAGTAATGAACCTGATGGTCATGCCATGACTGTACTCATTCTCCATCAGTTTAATGCCACGTAGAATCTGGTCGTTGTAACTGCCGTCACCCAGTCCGCCAATAGCAAACACTACGAGCACTTCAGATTGCATAGTTGGGGACGTATCGTCGTCATCGTTACAGGCTGTCAGGCAATAACCCATTGTCAGCAGCATGACTGCTGCTGACAGATGGGTGAGGATGTTGCTTGTCTTCATGTTGTATTATAGTCTTACTCCGATTGCTGCATTGGCGAACCAGTCATTCAGTCGTCCGCTATTGCTCTTGTGATGATAGCCGAAGTTGTAGAACTGACCGTTTAGATTCACAAAGTAACGACTCCAGTTGTAAGTGATTGAAAGGCGTGCATTGAAATTCAGCCTAATGCGGTTGCTGTGTGCATCGGTGCCCATTTCTTTGAGCCAACGATTTTCTGGTGCCACTTCATCAGGATCATGATATTCATCGTCTTGTGCCAATTCGAGCACGTAGGAGTCGTAGTTGTAACTCTTCACGCGGTTGTATAACGTCAGCATAGGCATTGCCATCGCACTGATGAGCCACCCCTTTGCTGGCACGTAGTTGTAGCCGTAGCCTGCACCTAAATTCGCTTCCCACTGCTTGATGCGTCCCATGTTTCCCATGTTCAGAATCAATAGGGCGTTTGCTACGTCATCGAAACGGAAGTCTGAATAGTAGAACATGGCACCAGCCAACCAAGAGCCTGCCGAACGCTTCTGGATGACGCTCTGACGATAGGCGGCTTTATAGGAAAAGCGGCGTTTGTTGAAGATGTAGTAACCGTCCAACACCATCGTCTTGGCTTTGATGGGGGTGGAGAGAGCCCATGTGTTGGTGAAACTCATCCTTTCGGGGTCACCTCCATCTTCAGGATAGAAATCACCTTCGTAGTGCACTTGAGGCTCTTTCGTCTTGAACTCATGCAGGCGGAAGTGTACACAATACCACGTGCCCGAACTGCTCAATGAGAAGTCTCTGCCTTTGTCACCTGCAACGTTGAAAGCATAGTGTGCCGCAAGTCCCTTGTATCCCACTCGCACACCCACAGAAGTGGATACATCTGTGCGGATACGTGGTTTGCACCTCACATCACCTTCGGCACCTAAATTGGTACCATCGATGGTCGATTTCATCTGCAGGTCAGACTGGCTGAGATAACTGTCCAAACTGATGCGCCAGACTTGTTTGGGGTTCTGGATATAGAGCGTATCTACATTCTTCACCCACTTCTTATCAACAAAATCTTGTGCTTGTTTGAAGAGTCTGTTCTTCTTGATGCCCTTGTCGGATTGCGTTTGGGCTTCCTGGCGGGTGTTGTCTACATCCAGATTCACGTCTATCTGGGCATATCCCACAAAGGATGTCAGCGTCAAGCAACTGCAAATTAGTAATCTTTTCATGGCGTTTTTTATTTTATTATTTCCCGGGGTTTAGTTTCTCCACGTTGGTACTACCACAAGATGGACAGATTTTTACAGCCAAGTTTGGAAGTTTGAATGTGTTGCGACAGTTGTTGCAATTGTATAAAGTAAGTGCCCTGATAACGTTATCGCCGTCCATATAATTGATGTCGCCCACCTGCAGTTTCATCTGGGGGATGCCCTTTACGTCAAATTTTACGTTGTAGAAGACTCCCTCTTCGTCGCCCTTATCTACACGAACTGTTCCACGTGTGTCGGGCAGCGTGTAGGTGTAAGTGGCAGTGCCAGCATAGCCCTTTGCATATTGGGTTACTAACTTCTGGGCGTCATTTGGGCTTTCAAATCCAATCTCGTAAAAACCATTATCATTGGGCTCACCGAACACGACGTTGTTGTCTTCATCAATCAGTCGAGTCTTTAATTCTGCCACAGCCTTGTCGCCTAATTCCTTGCTGTTGTCATTGTTGTCATCATCGCTGCTGCATGCGACGAACACACTTGAAGTACATACCATTAAGGCTGCCAAAGAAAGAAAAAATTTGTTTGTTTTCATTTGTTCTTTGATTTTTAGGTTTGACATAAAAAATATAAATAATTATTGTTAAAATTGCTCGAGAATTCTGATTCGCTCTTCGGTGCTCGGATGGGTGCTGAAAAGCGATTGTAGTTTGTCGAAGAAATTCTGTGTCGTTTTCTTCGGATGGATGATGTAGAGTTGCGCTATGTCCTCTCGGTTGATGTGTCCCAGTCCTGGATAAGCAGAAATCTTACGTAGGGCAGAGGCGAGGGCACGAGGATTGCGCGTCAGTTCGGCACCTCCAGCATCAGCCATGAATTCACGTTTGCGCGAGATGGCAAAACGGGTAAGGGTGGTGAGGAAGTAGGCGATGGCGGCACACACGATAGCGGCTATGATGACCACGATGATGGCAACACCTCCTCCTCCATTTTTCCCGTTCGAACGGCGGGATGAACCTCCACTCCATAGAAACACACGGAGCACGCCGCGGGTCAACACCATGAGTACCGTAGAAAGGATGCCTACAAACACAATGCTGACGATGAGCACGCGGGTGTCGCGATTGCGGATATGGGTCAGTTCATGGGCTATCACCCCTTCCAGTTCCTCATCGCTGAGGTAGTCGATGATGCCTCGTGTTAGGGTCACCGTATAACTCTTTTGGTTGATGCCCGAAGCAAAGGCGTTCAGTTGGGGGTCTTCAACGATGTTCACCTTTGGCATTGGCATGCCACAACTCATGCACAAGTTCTCCACCAAGTTATAAACACGTGGATTTTCCTTGCGCTCCAATGGCTGGGCACCTGTGGCATGTTGAATCATTTGGACGTTGAATGCATAGGCAATCAAAAGCCAGATACCTACGATGCCGACAGCCCACGGAGCCCAACCGAGCCACACCTCATTGATGGTGTCATAGTCAAGGCTGAACAGCGAATTGCCGTAGTGGTCGTAGGTCTCCCTGATGCCAAAGATACAGCAGAACACCCACAGCATACCGAGGATGATGCACGGGAACATCAGGAGCAACATCATGCTGTTCCAGTTGTTCCGTGTTATCTGAGTATGTATGCCGATGTACCGCATGACCTTTACTCCCCTTTTGTATTACATTCAGTTAACTCGTCTTATTCGTTATTTAGAACTTGATTTCTGGTGCTTTCTCCACTTCCGCACGTTGTGCAGCCTCAATCTCATACATCGCCTCCTTGTGGAAACCGAACATGCCGGCGAAGATGTTGTTTGGGAAAGTCTGCACGGCGTTGTTCAGTTCGCGAGTGGCAGAGTTGAAGAAACGGCGCACAGCCGCCAACTTATTCTCAATGTCAGCAAGTTCACCCTGTAACTGCATGAAGTTTTGATTCGCTTTCAGATCCGGATAAGCCTCCACCTGTACTTTCAGACCTGCAAGGGCGGAAGTCAGCATCTGGTCAGCCTTAATTTTGTCGTCAATGTTCGTGGCGCTCATGGCAGCCGAACGAGCGGCAGTAACGTTCTCCAGCAGTCCTTTCTCATGCTCGGCATAGCCTTTCACCGTTGCCACCAGTTGAGGCACGAGGTCATACCGCTGTTTCAGTTGCACGTCGATGTCAGCAAAAGCGTTCTCGCGATTGTTGCGAAGTTTCACAAGATTGTTGTAGATGCCGATAATTGCGAATACAATGACAGCGATGACGACAATAATGATGATAGTTGTAACCATAGTTGTTCAAAATTTGGTAGTATTTGTTTCCTTTTGTATTTGTTTTTTTTTGTGATTTTCATCATTTAAGATATGCAAATATACAGATACTTTATGTATTATAAATAAAATTTGACTGTTTTTTTATAAAATGTGACTATATTTTAATAAAATGTGACCAATTTTTTATATTGTATATGGTGAAACCGATCCGGTTGATTTGTTCTTGAAAATGTTATTTGAAAAGGTATTGTACAAATTCATGCAGTGATTTGCGCCATACTTGCCATTCATGGTCACCAGGATATGAATTGAAACGTACCTCTACTCCGCCATCACGCATCTTCTTGACAATGTTGCGTGTATATTCGATGCGTGGATCTTGCTCACCGCAACTTAAGAAAAACACATCAAACTGCTTGTTGAATGTTTGGGTGTCAGTCAGCATACCAGGTATCTCGGATTCAAGGTCAAAGTTTGATGCGCCAGAAATGCCACCGAACATACCTGTAGAGAATACACCTACGTTGGCAAAGACTTCGGGATCACGCAGTCCAATATAGAAAGACTGTCCCCCACCCATTGAAAGACCACACATGGCACGGCTTTTGCGGTCTTTCTTGACATGGTAGTTCTTCTCCACAAATGGTATCACATTTTCAATCAACTCGCTACGGAAAGTCTGCATGCCTTGCCAACTGTATCCACCGCCCATGCCGCCATTGCGTGACTGCACATTGCTGTTGGCACTCACTATAATCATTGGTGTCGATTTTCCGGCAGCAATCAGATTGTCCAAGATCTGTGCAGTACGGCCTTGCTCCATCCATCCACGATGATCCTCACCACCTCCATGTTGGATATAAACTACAGGGTAATCCTGTTTGCTTTCGTTATAGCCTGCAGGGGTATAAACCATCAATGGTCGCCATGAATCCTCTACCTTGGAATAATAATAGACAGTGCGCACCTCACCATGAGGTACATTCTGTACTTCAAAAACATCCATTCCCGCCTCAGGAATCTCTATTGCACTTGACCACCGGCTGCATCCATAAAATGTTTGGCTTGCTGGGTCTGCCACTGATACACCATCGATAATTAGTGAATAATAATGAAATCCAGGTACTTGTGGCTGGGTAGTCACTGTCCATGCACCACTTCCCGTTTTCTGTAAATCATATTTGGTGCCACCAAGGTCTATTTGAACGTTTTGTGCTTGTGGGGCGTTTACACGGAACATGACTTTGTTGTCGGATAGTACACGTGGATAAGACCCTTTGTTAATGTTGGTAACAGGTGAATAGGACCCTTCAGGAAAACTTTCTCTGCGGGAATTGGGCATCTGAGCCATCACTTGAATACAGCAAACGGCTGCCATGATAACAGGCAATATGGTTTTCAATGTTCTCATCATGGTTTTATATTTATGAATTTGGCAAAAAAGCAAGTAGGCTCATCGTGCTGATTGAAAAGAGAGGGCTTCCAATTACGTTGGCTGCCCTCTTTTTTTGTGTCACATTGGAGTCTTTTTAGTAGGTGAGTACAGGTTCCAGTTCCTTCGCCTGAGCAATCATCTTTTCCAGTTCGGAAACACTGGGCACACGATTGCAGAGGTTTTTTTGGTCGTTTACCTCAACGAGTTTAGGCTGGAGATTGGCGGCTACTCGGTGACGGAATTCTTTTACTGTATCCACACCTGCGGCTTCAAGCAGTTCTGCGAATTGACTGGCGATGCCGTTGATGCGGAACAAGTCAGCGTGGCACTTGAGGATGAGTTTAGGGCTGATGCCTGTTGCTTCAGCCAATGCTTTACGACCAGCAGGTGTGGCTGCTTTTTCCAAATACTCTTCAGTTGTCTTGATGCCAATGGTTTGGAGTTTCTCGGCATACACGGGACCGATGCCCTCTACGTCAATGATTTTGTAGGCCATAGTGGTAATGGTTTTAGATTGATAAATTTAATTAATACTAATGTATAAGTATCTTAATAAAGTAAAGAACTTTCTGTTTGCAAAGATAATAAAGAATTGGGAATTGGAAATGAAGAACAGGGATTTTTTTGTCAATTCAATCACTTTTTTATGTGAAAGAGAAATATTCTTATGTTTCATTCCTTGTTCTTCGTCAAAAAAATGCTACCTTTGTGTCCGCATAAGAAAAATGTAGGACTATGATGTCACTTTATCCATTCTTGTTTGAACCGAATCTCCATACGGTTGTGTGGGGGGGGAGGCGCTTGCGTCCCTATAAGGGTATGAATCCAACAGATGAACCGATTGGTGAGAGTTGGGAGGTGAGTGCAGTGCCGTCAAGTACAAGCATCGTCAGCAATGGAATCTTTGCAGGTAAAGACCTCAATAGTGTGATTGGCCAATCTCCAGCCCGCATCCTCGGTGGAAAGGTGGCAAGGAAATATGGCGGGAAATTGCCGCTGCTGGTTAAGTTCATTGATGCAGAGAAGGATTTGAGCATTCAGGTACATCCCAACGACGATATGGCTCAGCGGGTGCATGGGAAGTTTGGTAAGAGTGAGATTTGGTATATCATTGACGCTAACCCCGGTAGTTATTTGTATGCAGGCTTCAAGGATGAAATTACACTAGAAGAGTATAAGCGACGGGTGGAAGATGGTACGATTGTAGATGTGCTGGCAAAGCATGCGGTGAAGTCTGGTGATGTGTTCTACCTGCCTGCAGGACGAGTCCATGCCATCTGTGGCGGCATCTTGTTGGCAGAGGTGCAGCAGTCGTCTGATGTAACGTATCGCATTTTTGACTACAACCGTCCGGGTATGGATGGACAACCTCGTGAACTGAACACGGAATTGGCATCGCAAGCCTTGAATTTCCATGTGGAGGAAGAGTACCGTACACAATACAGCGATGTGGCAGGACGTGCCAACCGCATTATCGATTCTCCTTATTTCAGTGTGAGGGTGACGGAGATGACGGATACTTTCCACCGCAACCTCATTAAGTACGACAGTTTCATCATCAGCATGTGTATCCAGGGTGATTGCACCATCCGCATGCGCACTACGGGCGATGAAATCCTGTTGCGTGAAGGACACAGCACCCTCATCCCTGCCTCCATTGCAGACTATGATGTCATTCCGCTGCATGGCAAGACCCGCATCCTCGATGCCTATATCGACAATATGGATCGCAGTGTGGGCAGCATGATCACACGTTTCTTACACATCACAAGCAAATAGAAAATGAAAGAATGAGAGAATGAAATTTGCTCCATCATCCAGAAGGACTTTTTCATTCTCTCATTCTTTCATTTTTTCATTCTCTCATTTTCCCTTATACCATTCCTGCAACACGTAAAAGGCTTTTTTCTTCTTGCCATCATCGCTGACGAGTCCCTTGCGGTTGTAGTATTGCTGGATGTCAGGAAGGACACGACGGGGTGAACGGAAATCCTTGAGAATCCATGGAGTAGTGCCTGAGAGTCCTTCAATCTTGTCAATCATGGCAATGTTTTCGCGGTAGAGGTTTTCTTGGAACTCTTCCGTCCAACGCTGGTTCTTCTCACCATGATGGCCTGCTTTTGCACCTCCACCAAATTCGCTGATGATGACGGGTTTGTCGTAAGGAATCTCCCACTTCATCTTGGGGGCATCATTCACATCGCGATACCAACCGATGTATTGGTTGAAACTTACGACATCTACGTATTTGTTCATGTTGTCGTTCAGACGATTCACGTAGTTGGAAGCACCTGTCACCTCCATGGCCATTGAGATGAGGCGGGTGTTATCTTGTGTGCGTGCATACGTGGCGAGTCTGCTGAGGAACGAGTCACGTTGAGGGGAGTGGGGTGTTTCGTTGGCGATGCTCCAGATGATGATGTTGGCACGATTCTGGTCGCGTGCAATCATGTCGCGCAATTGTGCCTGTGCATTGTCGAAAGTCTGGGTGTTTGTCCATGCAATCGTCCAATAGACAGGAATTTCCGACCATACGAGGATGCCCATGCGTTCAGCCTCTTTGATGGCGTATTCGTTGTGAGGATAGTGTGCCAGACGTACGAAGTTGCAGCCCAGTTCCTTTGCCCATGAGAGGAGTGTGTGGGCATCTTCTGTACTGTTGGCACGACCACCTCCATTGGGTTTCTCCTCATGGATGGAGATGCCTTTGAGGAAGATGGGTTTGCCATTGAGCAGGATTTGCTTGCCGCGTGTCTCGATGGTGCGGAAACCGATGTCATCGGTCAATGTCTCACCATTGAGCGTAAGATTGACACGATAGAGTTTGGGATTCTCTGGCGACCATAATTGTGGCTTTGCCATGAAGTGGCATGCTGCCTTTCCTTCTGCATCGGTGGTGACGGTCTTGTTGAATTTCAGTTCTGGAATGCTGAGTGTCACCTGCTGTCCTGCTTCAGCCTTGTTCAGTTTCATCTGGAACTGCAACTGCTGTTGTGCATTGAGTTTGTCACCCTTCATGGAGTATGGCTTCTGGATGTGCAGGGAGTAGTTCTCGATATAGAGAGGGGCAACGTCGACGAGGAGCACGTCACGGGTGATGCCTCCGTAGTTCCACCAGTCGAAGATTTGTGTGGGCACATCTTCAGCATGGCGCTTGTTATCTACTTTCACGATGATGGTGTTCTCGCCATCTTTCAGTTGTTGGGTCACATCGAAATTGAAAGGTGTGAACCCACCGATGTGGTGTCCCACCTTGGTGCCGTTCACATAGACGTGGCAGTCATAATTGACAGCGCCGAAGTAGAGCAAAGTGTTGCGTCCCTCTACAGGATGCCAGTCGAAACTTTTCTTGAACCATACCGTACCCTCGTAGAAGAACAGGCGTTCGTCTCTGGTGTTCCAATCTGACGGGATGGGCATGGTAGGTGAAGCATCAAAGTCATACTCCACCAAATCCTCAGGACGCTGTGGTTTCGCATTGCGGAAGAAGCCCCAGGGTGTGGGGTTCATGCGATAGTCATAGTACCCCTCTTCCTGCACGTCCACAATGTAGTTCCATTCGCCATTCATGGAGGTGGTTTTACGTGCCAGTACATTGCCCACCAATGGGAGTGTGTCAGCATGAACAAATGTGGGGAGGAGTGTCCCCAAAGTGAGTGTCAAAACAAATTTCAGTATTTTTTTCATTGTCAGTAAAAATTGAATGGGTTTGAGTGTCTTTGATATTTTAGGGCAAAGATAGGGAAAAAATGGGGAAAAGGGGGCTCTGAAGGTTGAAAACTGACATTTTTTCATTCATAATTTCATTTTTTTTATTTTTATCGCTCTTTCATCCTACAAAAAACCTATCTTTGCACTTGACACTAAATGCTCTATATATGTACCAAAGACCTTTCGTTAAAAAAGCATAATGTACATATGCGTCCTTTTACCTCAAATGGAAGTGTGGGTCAGTAAAAGGAGAGAGAAAAAACGCATGTAGATGCATGTAGATATAAGTATGAAGAATGTATTATTGTTATTTGTGCTGTTTTGTATGACAGCAACATACGCTTTGGCGCAAGAAGTACAACGATTTACAATTAATGGTCATTTGACAGATGCTGATTCGAAAGAACCGATGGAGCATGTATCCGTCCAATTGTTTACCGTAGCAGATAGTTCTTTTGTAGGTGGTACTGTTTCCAATGAAAGGGGCAATTTCTCGGTGGATGTACCCTCGGTGGGCACATTCCGGTTGAAGATTTCGTTTGTGGGTTATCAGACCGTTGAACGCGAGGTCACCCTTCGCAGAGTACAAAACATGGATCTGGGAGACATTCGTATGGCAACGGATGACATGCTGCTGAAAGAGGCTGTGGTGAAGGCGAATGCAGCACAGGTGGTCGTGAAGAAGGACACATTGCTGTACAATCCTGAAGCATTCCGCACCCCTGAAGGTTCGGCTGTGGAGGAACTCATCAAGCGATTGCCAGGTGCTGATATAGACGAGGATGGCAATATCACCATCAATGGTAAGCCTGTGAAGAAAATCCTGCTGGATGGCAAGGAATTCATGTTAGGTGACATTGAAACGGCACTGAAAAATCTGCCTGTGAGCATCATACAGAATGTGAAGTTCTATGATCAGCAGAGTGACCAATCGCGTATTACTGGTATTGACGACGGAGAGAAGGAGACAGTTCTAGACTTCTCTATCAAAAAAGGAATGAATAGGGGATATATGACCAACTTTGACATTGCAGGGGGTACGGAAGACCGCTATGCCATGCGAGGTATGGGCACCAGTTTTACCGACAAGACGCGTTTTGTGCTGATGGGAAATGCCAACAACAAGGAGGAAAATGCTGGATGGTGGAATCGCAGAGGACTGAACACCAACAAGATGTTGGGCACAAACTTGAACTATGATGACGGGAAAAAGTTGAAGGTGGATTTGAGTGTGCAATGGAATCATCGCAATGGTGACAACCGCAATGAAAATGCCAGTGAAAACTTTTACAGTCAGGATTACCGTACGTTCTCCAACAGAATGTCGGTCAATCTGACGCGCAACAACAACTGGAACGGCAACATGCGTGTGGAATGGAAACCTGACACCTTGAGCAACATCTTGTTGCGCGCCAATGGCTCCTCGGCTACAAACGATGGTACGACAACCTCTCTCTCCGCCACGTTCAGTGATGACCCTTATCTATACACAACCAATCCGCTAACAGACGATGCCATCACCTTGATGAATCAACAGCAAATGGCTGTGAACAGGAATGACCAAGCCAACCTCAGTTTCGGGAGAAACCAAAACATATGGGGTATGTTGCAGTTCTATCGCCGCTTGAACCCGAAGGGACGAAATATCACGTTTCGTGTAGAAGGAAGCGCGGGAAAGAATCGTCAGAAGAATGCTTCGAACAATGAGGTGTACCTTTTCCGTATGCAGAATCAGGCAGGTCAGGACTCCACCTACTTTACGGCACGATACAACGAGACCCCTTCCGACAACAAGGGATATGTGTTGAGCGCCACTTATAGCGAACCACTTTGGAAAGGGGCGCATCTGTCGGCAAACTATGAACTGCGCTACAACCAGAACAAGAGCGACCGCCAGACATTTGATTTCAGCCATGAGCCGACAGATGTCTTTGCAGGCATCGTCCCTGCTTATCGGGATTGGGACACTTGGCTGGGTCCCAACTCGCAGTTCGCATCCTTGCAGGTGCCAATGGAAGACTTCTTGGACAAAAACCTCAGCCGTTATTCTGAATACAAGAACTACACCCATAACATCCGTCTGACCCTGCGCCATCGTGAGGAGAAGTTCGACTACAATATCGGTGTTCTCTTGCAGCCTCAGCATTCCAACTTCATTCAAGACTATCGGGGCAAATACGTGGATACCACCCGTACCGTGATGAATTTCACGCCCACCATTAATTTCCGCTACAAGTTCAGCGACCAAAGCAATTTCCGTGTACAGTACCGTGGCGATACACGCCAACCTGACATTACGCAGTTGCTTGACATCACCGATGACTCCAATCCGCTCTACATCACACAGGGTAACCCGGGATTGAAACCACAGTTCACCAATTCACTTAATCTCTATTACAATAATTACATTGCTCGCTGGAAGCGTTCCATTGTAGTTTATGCCAACTACCGAAACACACGCAACAGCATCTCCAACCTTGTGCGCTACAATGCAGAGACGGGTGGAAGTGTCTCGCGCCCTGAGAATATTAACGGCAACTGGAATGCCGACGGTGGCTTTACATTCAATACCGCCATCGACACCACCGCCCATTGGAACATCGGTACGGACACGCGTGTCCGCTACAACAACTATGTGAGTTATGTAGCACAAAGGATGGCTGATGCTGAGAAGAACACCACCCGTTCCATCAATCTGAACGAACGGCTCAATGCTAGTTTTCGTAATGATTGGCTTGAAGTGACCCTGGATGGCAATGTGAACTATCAACACACTCGCAACGAACTACAGCCCAACGCTAATCTCGACACATGGCAGTTTAGTTACGGTGGACAGATGTTGATTCGTTTCCCGATGGGATTTGAGTTTAGCACCAATTTGCGTGAGCATAGCCGTCGTGGTTACAACGACCCATCAATGAACACGAATGAACTTATTTGGAATGGTCAGGTGTCTAAGACTTTCCTTAGAAGCAAGACCCTCGTTGTGGCTCTGAACTTCTATGACCTCTTGCAAGAACAGAGTAATTTCGACCGATATGTGGGTGCAACCAATCGCAGCGATACCCACTACAACAGCATCAACTCTTACGCCATGCTCCATGTGCGCTACCGTCTCAACATGTTTGGCGGAAAAGTTGATAGTGGGGAACGTTATGACAAGAAATGGGGCAATCGCGACAGATAATGCCTTGAAGATGACAATCACTAACAAACCAATAGGATAGAACAATGAAGGATTTTAACTATTATGCACCGACAGAAGTCGTGTTCGGTGAGAACTCAGAAGAGCAGGTCGCTCATCTGGTGAAGAAGTATGGAGGAACCAAAGTGCTGGTACATTATGGCGGTCAAAGTGCCGTCCGTTCAGGGCTTTTAGACAAGATTTGCGATCTGCTCCGCAAGGATGGGGTGGATTTCATCATGTTAGGTGGTGTTGTGCCTAATCCCCGCCTTTCGTTGGCTCAGCAAGGCATCGAACTGTGTCGCAAGGAGGGCGTTGACTTCATTCTTGCTGTGGGGGGCGGAAGTGTTATAGACTCTTCTAAGTGCATTGCCTACGGAGTGCCTTATGAGGGTAATGTGTGGGATTTCTATTTGGGCAAAGCCAAGGCGACAGCCATGTTGCCGTTGGCAGCCGTGCTCACCATCCCAGCCGCAGGTAGCGAGATGAGCGAGGCCAGTGTCATTACTAACGAGGATGGCGATGTGAAGTTGGGTTATTCCAACAACCTCTCGCGACCCAAATTTGCCATCATGAATCCTCGTCGCACTTTCACCCTGCCACCATATCAGACGGCTGCAGGAGTGACCGACATGATGATGCACACGATGGAGCGTTATTTCACCAAAGACGACGATATGGACTTGACCACAGAGATTGCTGAAGCCATGTTGCGCAGCATGAAGAATGCCGTGTTTGCGGTTCTCAAAAATCCTGAAGACTACCGCTATCGTGCTCAGATCATGTGGGGCGGAAGTTTGATGCACAACGGCTTGACAGGCTGTGGCATCAGCGATGATTGGGCAACCCACCAGTTGGAACATGAACTCAGCGGTATGTTCGATGTGACGCATGGTGCAGGGTTGGCTGCCGTATGGCCCAGTTGGGCACGCTATGTGATGCATGAAAACGTGAGCCGTTTCGTACGCTTTGCTGTCAATGTGATGGATGTCCCTAATGACTATACCGACCCAGAGGGAACAGCCCTCAAGGGCATCGAAGCCATGGAGCGTTTCTACCATGCTATCGGCATGCCCATTAACATCAAGGAACTCATTGGTCGTGACATCACCGATGCCGAAATCAAGGAGATGACCCGTAAGTGCAGCCGTAATCATCAGGCAACCTGTGGCTGTTTGAAAGTGTTGAAGGCTGAAGATATGCAAGCAATCTATCAAATGGCAAGAGGATGAGAAAGTTCATGTTTTTAGTGTGTGGCTGCTTGATGGCGATGAACAGTGTCGCTCAGCAGCAATTGGGACAGCGTCCCCGAGTGCAGTCACCTGTAGTGAATGCAGATGGTACAGTGACCTTCAATTTCTATGATCCTTCGGCACAGCAAGTGAGTGTCAACGGCGATTTCGATGAAATTCGTAGCCAGCGGCTCAATATGACCAAGCAGGAGAATGGTGTATGGACGGTAACGACCAAGGTGCTGAATCCCGAATTGTATTCTTACAGCATTTCGGTGGATGGGCAGCGTTTCATTGACCCCGCAAACAGTTATGTCAATCGTGACATCTCAACGCTGAGTAATATTTTCATTGTGACGAAAGGGAATGATGATAAGGGACACCTTTATCAGGTGAACGATGTTCCCCATGGCACCCTATCTCATGTGTGGTACGACAGTCCCACATTGGGTCAGCAACGTCGTATGACGGTCTATCTTCCTGCTGCATACGATGGTAAGAAGGCCTTCCCTGTGATGTATCTGCTACATGGCCATGGTGGTGATGAGACAGCCTGGGGCGATCTGGGACGTGCCTCGCAGATTATGGATAACCTCATTGCGGAGGGTAAGTGCGTGCCCATGATTGTGGTGATGCCAAATGGTAATCCCACCTGCAATGCGGCTCCAGGCTGGTGGCATGAAGGTATGTACACACCCGATGGAAATGCCTTCAATCAGCGTGGTGCTAAGGCAACGATGGAAGAGAGTTTTATGGATATTGTCAACTATGTGGATAACCATTATCAAACCATCAAGAAGCGTTCGGGTCGTGCTGTGACAGGACTCTCAATGGGAGGTGGCCACACGTTTGGCATCTCGCGCCTGTATCCTGAGACGTTTGACTACTATGGTCTGCAGTCGGCAGCGGCTCGTGTGCAGCAGAACGATACGAAGTTCAACGAACAAATGACCCGTCTCTTTTCCTCCAAGCCCAAACTCTTTTGGATAGCCATCGGTAAGGAAGACTTCCTCATCCAGCAGAACAACGGACTTCGTCAGTATCTGGATGAACATAAGTATCCTTATGAGTACTACGAGAACGATGGAGGTCACATTTGGCGTAACTGGCGCATCTATCTCACCATGTTTGCCCAAAAGATTTTCCGTGACTGAACCATCGAAAGAGACTTTATTAATACCTATACCAAAGACAAACATGAAACACTTACCATTTTTCGTGCTTCTGTTGGCGACTTCCTTCAGCCATGCACAAGACTTACAACTAAACGACCTTGAGTATTTTGAGCGTCAGGGTGTGAACGTGCTGGTGTTTAGCAATAGTTTTAATGGTGGTTTCAACGACGAGAAGAATTCTGGCATTGAGATTATCCATCATGGTGTGCGTACTGTGCAAGGAGGTGCTGTTCGTTTGAACAACACCCCTGAACAGTGGGATTTGGTGCCGAAGATGACCAGTCGCAAGGTGGATCGCGAGCATGGCAGCATTGAGGTTGGCATGCGTTATGATGACTACGATTTTGACAGTCGTGTGGTGGTCACGGCGAAAGGAAAAGCAGTGGAGATTGCCGTTTACCTTGACAAACCTGTGCCAGAGAAACTGGCAGGTGAAGCAGGTTTCAACTTGGAGTTTCTCCCTTCGCAATATTGGCTCAAGACTTTTTCGATGGATGGAAGGCTGGGAAGGTTGCCTCGCTACGCAACCAGTCAGACGGTGACTCGCCCCAATAGTGAGAAACCTCGACAGTTCAAAGGTTTCAAGACCTATGATGATCGTGGCACCGACCGCTTTGTGGATCCTCTTCCCTTAGAGACGGGGCATAGCATTACATTGGCATCTGATGCTCCCGAACGGATGATTCGCATCAGCAGTGAGGATTCCGAACTGAGCCTTTATGACGGTCGTATGTTGGCACAGAACGGCTGGTTCGTGCTGCGTAGTGTGCTGCCTAAAGGTAAAACGGGCAAGGTGGTGACGTGGACGGTTGAACCAAATGCCATTCCCAATTGGATTCGTGAGCCCAATATCGGTTTCTCGCAGGTTGGCTATCGCCCCGACCAGCCCAAAGTGGCTGTCATCGAACTTGACAAGAATGACCGTCCCAAGGCGCAGGCGACTCTTATGCGCATCAACGAAGATGGTACAACATCTGAAGCCTTTCGGGGAGGCATCAAGGAGTGGGGCGCTTACTTCAAGTACAACTATGTGAAATTTGATTTTTCCTCCATCAAACAGCCTGGCGTCTATTACATTCAGTATGGAGCTACAAAGACCAATGACTTCCTCATTGATGAGCATGTCTATGACAAAATCACCGATGCCACTACTGATGTGTGGGTGCCGATTCACATGAACCACATGTATGTGACGGAAGGATACCGCACTTGGCATGGAGAACCTTTCAAGGAGGGTTATCTGCAAGCCCCGGAGAGTGACCACTTCGACCTGCACCGTCAGGGAGCATCTACCGATACGAAATACAAGCCCTTGGAACTGATTCCTGGATTGAATGTGGGTGGTTTCTTCGATGCTGGAGACTTCGACATCGAGACGGGTTCGAACATCAGTGTGGTGCAGAACTTCATCCGCACGTGGGAACTTTTCAAACCGCTGCGCGACGAGACCTTCGTGAGTCAGCAGCAGCGTTATGTCGATTTGCACCGTCCCGATGGAGTGCCAGATGTGATGCAGTTCATCGAACATGGCACTCTGAATCTGGTGGCACAAGCCGAACAGATTGGGCACATGGCATCAACCCTTTCCAACTCTGTGCTTGACAATTACCATCATCTGGGCGATGCTGCCAGCATCACCGACGGCTTGCACTACGACCCTTCGCTGAAGCCCTATGAAGTGTCGGCAGACGGGAAGTCCAGCGGTACACCTGATGATATGTGGGCATTCACTACACGTAATCCGAACCTCGACTTTCAGGCTGCCACTATGTTTGCCGCTGCCAGCCGAGTCCTGAATGGTTACAACGACGACCTTGCAACTCGTGCCCTCACACAGTCCAAACGGCTTATGGCTGAGGCAACCGAACTGATGGCAAACAACCGTCGGGGCGGACAGCGGGACAGAGGAGGCAACTTAGGCACGAATCTTCAACTCTATGCTGCCACCCGTGAACAGCAGTACCTTGACAACTTTACAGCCCAAATTTGGCAAGCCCTTGACCGCAATGTCAATTCCACCATTCAGACAGCCCTCGATGCCATCCCTTTCTTGGATGATGCCTATCGTCAGCGTCTGCGTCCATATGTGCAGAAGTATGCTGCTTATATTGATAGTCTCGCCACACAGAACCCCTATGGGCTGCCCATCGGATTGGGCAACTGGGCTGGAGGTGGCCAGGTGCTCAATTTCGGCACTACCGTATGTTTCGCCCATATTTATTTCCCCGATATCGTGCGTCGTGATGTGGTATTTCGGGCTGCTGATTGGCTCTACGGATGTCACCCTTACCACAACTATTCCTTCGTGGCAGTGGTGGGTGCAGCCCGTCCCAAGCAAGTGTTCTATGGCAATAACCGAGCCGACTTCTCTTTCATCCCGGGCAATGTGGCGCCTGGCTTGCTCTTCCGTCGTCCTGACCACTTCGAGAACTACGATGACTGGCCCTTCCTGTGGGGACAGAACGAGGGAACTATTGCTGGCAATACACAATATGTTATATTTGGTTCTGCATTGAAGAGCATTGTCAATGCAAGTAAATAAATGATTCAGAATGGGAAAGACGCTATTATTCCTGGTTTTTTCTCTGTTGTTTGTGGTCAGTTCTCAGGCACAGATTCGCTACAATCAGGTGGGATGCTATCCTACACAGGAGAAAGTCATTGTCGTGGAGGGGGTAAATCCCGAGGGGAGGGTGCGTGTGACAACTCCCAAGGGGAAGGTGTTGACTCCCTCGGTGATGCGAGAAGCCGTTTCACCCTGGTCTGGCAAGACACGCTACATCGTGGATCTTGGACAACTCTCTGCCACAGGGAATTATCATGTGAGTGTGGATGGGCAGGAGTGTGACCTTCGGGTATCGAAACACCCCTACCAAGACATCGCCAAGGCATCCCTGCGCCTTTTCTATCTCATTCGTTCGGGCATTGCCATTGAACAGGGTGGGACATATAACCGTCCTGTGGGTCATCCCGACACCCACGTGCTGGTGCATCCTTCGGCTGCTACCGACAAGCGTCCTGCCGGCACTGTCATTAGTTCGCCCTATGGTTGGTATGATGCAGGCGACTACAACAAATATGTGGTCAATTCCGCCTTTAGTATCGGACTCATGTTTGCTGCCTACGAACAGCAGCGTGGCTACTTCAACAAACTCAACACTGACATCCCCGAAAGCGGTAACCATACACCCGACCTCTTGGACGAGATGATGTTCAATCTGAAATGGCTGCTCACCATGCAGGACCCTGACGATGGTGGTGTCTATCACAAACTGACCACTCCCAACTTCGAGGGTTTTGTCATGCCTGCCGACTGCCACCAAACCCGCTATGTGGTGGCGAAAAGTGTCACTGCCACGCTCGACTTTGCGGGTGTGATGGCTGATGCGGCACGTCTTTTCACACCTTATCAGAAAGACTACCCCGACTTTGTGGCACAGGCTACCAAGGCGGCTGAACGTGCCTACCAGTGGGCAAAAGAACACCCGACTGCTTTCTACCGCCAGGAGCAACTTAAAGACCCTACAGTCAATACAGGCACCTACGCCGATGGTAATGCGCGCGACGAGTTCTTTTGGGCGTCGTCGGCACTCTACCGCTTGACTCGCAAAGCAACCTATTTGGAGGATGCCCGCCAGTACCAGTCCCAACGTTTCTCCACTCCTTCATGGGGCAATGTGTCAGCCTTGGGCACTTTCGAATGGATGGCGGATGACGAACTGCGGGCAACGGACGATGGACTTCTGATGCAGGCGCAGATGCTTGCCTATTGCGAGAATGCCGTAAAGGAGGTGGAGACATCGTGCTTCCAGTCACCATTTGGCAACAATCCCCGAAACTTCGGTTGGGGCTGTCTGGCAGAGAACTGCTGCTGTCAAGCATTCGTGCTCCTCTATGCCGACTTGCTTACAGGTACGACAAAGTACCGTCGCTATGCCTTGCAAAATGCCGACTATCTCTTGGGACGCAATGCTACAGGCTACTGCTATGTGACAGGTTTTGGCGACAGATCCCCTCAGCATCCCCATCACCGCATTTCTGAGGCAGATGCGGTCGATGCGCCCTTCCCCGGCATGCTGGTGGGAGGTCCCAACCCGGGACAGCAAGACAAGCGTGACATGAAGAATGCAGTATATCCTTCCAACCATCCCGATGAGTCGTACATTGACAATATGGAATCATACGCTTCCAACGAAATCGCCATCAACTGGAATGCCTCCCTTGTCGCCTTCCTCTGCTGGCTCGATGCACTCCACTCCCAACTCTAAACTTCAACTCTCAACTTTCAACCCCCTCAACAAGTATGAAAATCTTTCGCGTTGGCATCATTGCCACAGGATGGATAGCCGAAAAGGCTGCCATCACATTAAACGGACTTTCTGGTTGTCAACCCTACGCCGTCGGTTCACGCACATTAGACAAAGCTCAGGCGTTTGCTCAAAAATGGAATATTCCCAAAGCATACGGCTCCTATGCAGAACTGATAGCAGACCCGGACGTGGATTTGGTGTATGTCGGAACCCCTCATTCCCATCACTATGATGTGACGAAAGCCGCGATTCTGGCAGGAAAACCCTGTTTGGTGGAGAAAGCCTTCATGGCAAACTATCGCCAGTCGAAAACAATAGTCGATTTGGCACATGAACACAAGGTTTTTCTTGCCGAAGCCATCTGGACCCGTTATCAGCCTGTCGTTCAGATGATGCGTGACCTTATCGGTAGTGGACGCATCGGCACACCACGCATGGTCACTGCCACCCTCGGCTACAGTATGGGCGACAAACCCCGCATCATGCGTCCCGACCTCTGTGGTGGTGCTTTGCTCGACCTGGGGGTCTATGCCCTCAACTTTGTTCGTATGTTCTTTCCTGCCGACATCGTCAGCATGGAGAGCCAGTGCGTGAAAAGTGACACGGGAATGGACTTGACCAATGCTGTCAGTCTTGTGCTGGCAGATGGCATCCTTGCTAATGTACAGAGCAGCGCCGCCTGTGTGGGCGACAACATCGGTGTGATTGCAGGCACAGATGGTAATCTCATCATCGACAACATCAACAATCCTCAACGTATCACCATCAACACCCACGACCGTGAGTTCGTTGAGGATATCCATGTGCCTCAACAAATCACTGGCTACGAATACCAGTTCTTGGCATGCCGTGATGCCATCGCCGAAGGACTTCTCGAACCACACGAGATGCCTCATGCTGAAACGCTCTACATCATGCAACTCATGGACGACCTCCGCAAGAAATGGGGGGTTCACTACCCGATGGACGACAATCGGTGAATTCCGCAACGCTCAAATCGTGCAAAAGTGCAATCGTACAAAAAATGCACCTCCATTTAGGGGGTGCATTTTTTGTATGACATTGGTTATCCATTTGTCAGCACAAGTTTTGCCCTTCCCCTTTTGGGGGCGTGGACTTACCCCTTTCATCCTCAATTATCGCCTTCCAGCACGAAATATTATGCGCTGGAAGGACGAAATATTTTGCGCTGACAGTGTGAAATGTCATGCGCACCGTGCCGATAAATGGGAATACCTACAAAACCCATTGTGCGCCCATTTTTGTTTAACGAATTGCCAATAAGCAGGTGAACCAATATAGTTCAAAATATAACATTTAATAACCGATTTTACTTTGGAATCGTATTTTATGCATAATTCATCAATTTTTCCCCAGTTTAGATAAATACAGTACAGTTCTGTTTTATTACCTTTGCAGCCGTTTTTTGAATTGTTTGGTTATGTAATGAATATTTAACTCTAATAACACGACATTTACAGTGCTTGAGAGGAGGGATGGCAATAATGACACCTATTATGTGTACGATAAAAATCTCCTTGTCATGGTTCTGCCTCCCGAATGCCAGAATGTCACCAATAATTCAAATATGGTGTACAGGTATAAATATGACTCCCTGGGTCGTTGCATCCAGAAAACCTTGCCCGGGAATGTCATCATCAAGTACTGGTATGACAAGCACGGCCGTCTGGCTTTCATGCAGGACGGATTGCTGAGGACGTCGGGCCAATACCGCTTTTACCTGTATGACGGTTTGGGCAGGCTTGCAGTCCAGGGCATCACTGCGGATGCTTCCGTTGCAGGCAAAACAAACTTCACGGCAAGAGTGACTTATGGCAGTGGGGCGCAGGCAGTCAGCAATACTGGATACTATGTCGCCAATGGTTCTGACGGATTCACCATCGCGGGTGCCGAGATCGTCAACTATTACGATGGCTACGATTGCCTCTCCAATTCGCTGTTGTGCGCCGCCGGGAGCCAGGTCGGCTCCATCCCCTCAGTATGTACGACGTCTCTGATGACGGCCCAGGTGGTGTCGACCTCTGACAACAAGAACCTGTGTAGAGTGTTCTTCTATGATTCAAGCACCAACGTCACAGCCATTCAGGAATTCCGTGCGGACGGCACGCAGTTGAGGACCTCACACAGGTTTTCCTCAACGAACAAGCCGAGATTCTCCACCACTTCTGTGGCCAGAAACGGTAAGACCGTTACGGTGCAGGATTCGATGATTTATTGCCCCAAATCCGACAAGGTTCTTGAGCATTGGCAGAAGGTGGAGTCAAGACCTTTTGTGAAGGTTGAAGCCTTTCAATATGACGATTTTGGGAAAGTGAAAAGACTCAGTTACCACAATGACAACCTGTCAACGGACTACACCTATGACCTTCATGGCTGGACAAAGAGCGTCACCAGTGTCGTGAACGGCACGAACCAGCTCCTTTTCGGCGAGAAACTGTATTATGCCGACGCCTGCTGGGGGAAGTGCTATAACGGCAACATCAGCGAGGTGAGGTGGATCACTTCCGACTATCCCATGGGAGACCAGATTTTCACGGGATACAGGTATTCCTATGACGGCATGGACCGGTTGACCTTTGCGGCAAGCACCTGTGGCCATTGGGTGTATTCGGAAAACATCGGCGCCTCCTCCTTGGGAATTTTTGACTTGGAACTCACCTACGATGCCAACAGCGCCATCAAGA
>CAJOLW010000023.1 GCA_905235525.1 uncultured Bacteroidaceae bacterium | reverse complement strand
AAGGTAAGTGAAAAATCTGACATGGCAAAGTACCTGAACAACTTTTTGTTGCTCAGGTACTTATAAAGATAGTTAAACTAAAGTGCTGCGGAAATTAGGCAAACTTAAAAGCAAATGAAGAAAATGATTTTGAAATCCACTCTTGCAGTGGTCGCCGTGACAGCATCCTGTCTCGGTGCTTGGAAAACGTATGACGCGTATGGATGTGTCGATAACTCTTTGCTGATGCAAAATATCGAGGCATTGACACAAGGGGATGGTGATACGGATAGTGGTGGAGGAAATTTGATAAGGGTGAGAAACAAATCAGGAAAATGCTGGGAAGCGCATTTTGATATTATGACGGATGATCCATATATGGCATGCGAAGTGACTTGGGAAGAGGCGGCCCGATGGCATTCATGCATATCTATCCCTATAGAGCAATACAATAGACAAAATGCTCAACCAAATCGGATACCATGGACAAAGTGTCAAAGTGGTGATACGGGAAAATGTAAAGATACCGAAAAACAACAGGAGGAACGGCCTGAAAGTTACATAGAACGGATAAAATGAGAAACGAAAAGACGTGAAATTATATTAATTAACGTCACATCGAATTCACATTAAATTACCACATTAAAATATTTAAAATCGCATATGACTCAACGAATAAGGTTATACATCTTTTGGGGTATTGTCCCTTTCTTTATACAGGCTTGTCATGAAAAAGTTCCAGACCAAGTTGTGGAAGATGTTGTATTCAATCTTGAATCCTATGATAACGAGGATGTTGAATCAACGAAATATACAGACTTACAATTTATTCCTTTGGATAATGCACGTGAATGCCTGCTGAGCCATGTGAGCCGACTGAAAGTAACAGATGCGGGGTATTACATTCTCAATGATGCAGAATACCCCTCTGTATTTCTGTTCAACGTGGATGGAACCTTCAGCCATAAGGTAGGAGGGGTCGGTAGGAGCAAGAGTGAGTATTTGAACATCATGGACATTGCAGCGAACGACAGAGGTGACGCAGTTGCTATCATGACCTTATCAGACCTCAAACAATACGATGCTAATGGGAAATTCATTTCTTCATACCCGTTCAAGGAGAGGCAAAGGTGGGAAAATGTGTTGTACACTCCTAAAGGATTTGTTTGTTCCCGAAATTACAGAGGAACAGATTGTCTGGTGGCAATGTATGATAAGGGTTTCACATCTATACAAAAGATTGTTTTGACGGACGAGGCTGTCGTGACAGGTGAACCACCTTATGCCGACAACATATTGCAAAATGATGACAAGTATTTGTGCTATATGGATATGTTCAATTCTCGGTTCTATGTTTCAGAGTGGAAGGATTTGTCGCATCCCCATTGTTACATGCTGAAATCAGAGAGGATGATGACGCTAAACAATGTTCAGGAGAAAGGTAGAGACTATATTTATTCATACATTTTGGCTGACCATGTAATAAAAGGAAGAATGTTATATAAGGATGACAGTCGGGGATTCGAGATAAATCTGGACGACAACACTTTCCGTTTCTGTGATGAAAAGGGGTTGTTTGTTTCTTTCATGGATTACAAAGATGGATATTATTATTCAATTGTGACACCGATGGACCTTCTTCACTTTATGGACGATAAGATAACTTTCCTAAACCATTTCACCCCATCTATTGATTCATTGAGAGTGGCCTTTGCCCCATACAAGGAGAGCCTTTCCGAAAAGGATAATTACTATTTGTTGAAGATGAAAATAAAGAGGAAATAAAAATATGTGCAGATTGTTCCAATTCGGCAATGCCCTGTTGACGATGTCTGTGTTGTTTGTTGGGTGTACAAATCGGTTTGACAAAGATTTGGAGGCTTTTGTGAAGGAACCCATCCACATTCCGTATCAGACAATGGATAAAAGAGTTTGTTCCATCTATACAGATACCCTTTCATCTGAAAAGATGTTGCGTATTGTTAACTACATTGACACGTTAGATTGTTCCACTTGTGCACTTTCACGCCTGGCTGCAGTCGAGAAAGAGAAGAAAGATCTGGACGAACTAAAAGACGTGGGGTTTGTTTATGTCATAGAAACGGACACGGAAAAAGCGGAGAATGTATATTTCGCATTCTGCAATGCCCGCATCGAAGGTGCCGTCTATCTTGACACCTGCCATGCTTTCCGTAAGGCAAATCCTTATGTCCCCGACAATCCACTATTCCACACCTTTGTGCTGAACGAGCAGGACAGCGTGGTGTTGGTCGGCAATCCGTTCAAGAACGAGAAGATGGAGAATCTGTTTCTGAAAGTTATAGAGCGAGAAAGACAAAGAAAAGCCAATGAAAATCGTTAGCATATATTCCCTCTTTGTTGCCATCTTTCTGTGTGTGGCATGTGACAAGAGTCTTGACAACGCCCTCCAGATGTCAGGCGACAACCGTGTGGAACTGGAGAAAGTCTTAACACACTTCAAGGACGACCCCGACCCACTGAGATACCGCGCTGCCAAATTCCTCATCGAGAATATGCCCTACAACTATTCCAATACGGGTGACGCGGCGGAATATGCAGATTCAGCCTTCAGCATCTCGTCCCGCTATCCCATCGAGCAACGCGACAGCATATTCGGGAGCATCGCCTTTGCCGACCCATCTCTGGCATCAAGCGTGGCAGTGGATCTGAAGAACCTCAAGGCGGACTATCTCATAAAAGTGATCGACGAAGCCTGCGACATCTGGCGTCAGGTCAACTGGAAAGAGGAGTACGATGAATCCATCTTCTTTGATTACGTGTTGCCCTACAGGCTCATCAACGAGCCCGTCAGTCTGTGGCGCTCATACGTCAAGGAGAACTACCCCTTTCTTTACACCTCAACGGTGTCCAGCAACCGCGGCATCACCATCGAGTGTGAAGATGCTGGATATGACGGGAGAAACCTCAAGGAGAACGAGGCAGCCTCGGGAAAGAAAACAGTCATGCTCTCCCAACCCGGAGACAGTCTGACGTTCACCATCCGTTCCTACGGCACCTTATCAAAACGCCTGTTCCTCAAGTATTCAGTGCAGACACTGGACGCAAAGGCAAACATTCATGTCAACGGGAGCCTCGTCAAGACATTGCAACTCGAACCCACACTCTACCCGACCGTCTTCCGCGAAAACAGGGTCGGCATAGACGTGAGCCTGAAGGATGGAGACAACAAAATTAAAATAGAGTGTGTTGACAAACCGTTCGGCTTGGATTATGTGAAGGTTTCCTCCCTGGAAAACATTGACACCCAATCTTTGCATGATTATTCACAGAGATACTGCTCCATCAAGAACAAGCAATCGGGCAGATACATCACCTTCGACCTGAAGGGCAAGGCAAAGGGGAGACAATTGGAACTGAAAGGCAGGGCAGCCAATGACAGCACCCAACTGCTGAAACTTGACTACTTAGGTTTTCCCATCTGGAAGATATACACGGCACACCACGACTCCACAGACCTGTGTATGGAAGTCAAGGATGCCAGGCTGGAAGCAGGAAACGAGGTCATCCAAAACGATTACATCACGACCTATCAGAAAATAAAGATTAATCACCAGAAGTGGGTCATTATCCCCTCGGGAAACGGCTATTGCAAGATTATGAATAAGGACAGCGGCCTGTTCCTGACAGCCGTCAGGCAAGGACAGAAGGAAGTCCTCACCGTGGATGACTATAAAAACTCCGAAGCCCAGCAATGGGAAATAGAAGAGCACGATGAGCGCAGTGATTGCAAGAGCATCTTCGCGTTCGGCGGCGCTGTCTCGGAAGCCATGAAGGTATATGACGTCAACACCCTGTTTGAATGGTATGACAACAAGAGCGGACTCATGCCGAGAGGAACAACATTGCTGAAGGGACTTTCGGGAAATTGCCGTGAGGAAGGCAGTTTCGCCGTCTATCTGTGCCGCAGTCTGGGAATACCATCCGCCATTGACTTCACCCCCAACTGGGGAAACCGCAGCCAGGGGCACACGTGGAATGTCATCATCAACCCAGACGGGAAGTCCACCCCGTTCTTTATGGGCAGCGTTCCTGGGGACACCGCACATTATTCCTATTCATACAGCAAAGCAAAGGTGTTCCGCCGCAGGTTCAGCCTGAACAGGGACATGGCGGAGACCTTTGCCCAAGAAAAACATGTTCCCTCACTGTTCAGGTCGCTGAACATCATTGATGTCACGGATGAGTATTATGAAAACCCTGTGGATGTGGAGCGTCCTGTCCCCAGTGAGTATGCTGACAGGAAGGTCGCCTACATCTGTGTCTTCGACAATGCCAACTGGGTTCCTGTCTTTTATGGAAAAATCAGAAACGGGAAAGTCAAGTTCAACTGCATGGGACCGGACATCGTGTATATGGCGGCAATATGTGACGAAGGGGGAATCAGACCTTTCGGCAATCCCTTCCTGGTTGCCGGTGATGGTTCTGTGACAGATATCAGTATATCCAAAGGCAAGACCGTCTCCATGGTACTCAAACGCAAGTTCCCCTTCCTGGGCAAGTTCAGCGACATCAACTATAAGATGGGCGGGGGACTTTTCCAAGGCTCGAATGATGTGAACTTCTCTCAGGTGACGAACTTTTACCGATTTGAAGGGGTGACCAATGGCAACTGGTACGATATTCCTGTCAAGGACACGGAGGAGTACAAGTACCTCCGTTATCTGGGACCGGCAGGGTCTCATGGCAACATCAACGAACTGGCATTCTATGACAAGGACGGGAACAAACTGGTCGGCAAGATCATCGGCACCGAGGGCGAGCCGAAGAAGACCAAGGAGACGGTTTTTGACGGAGACATCCTCACGGGCTTCAATGCTCTGGGTGCTGACGGTCAATGGGTCGGTTTGCAACTGGCAAAGCCTTCAAAGGTGGGGCGCATCCGTTTCATCGCCCGCAACGATGGAAACACGATAGAGAAGGGTGACCTCTATGCCCTATGCTATTGGGACAACTGCCAGTGGAATGAGGTGGAGCGGAAAGTTGCGACAGGAGACGTCCTGACCATCAAGAATGTGCCAGCAGGCGGTCTTTATATCCTCCATGACCTGACAAAAGGCAAGGAAGAACGCCTGTTTACGTATGAGAAAGGGAAGCAGGTGTGGTGGTAGGGTGTAACCTTAACGTTAACCCTAACCCTAACTGGGCATGTGGGGTGAAATGGTTGAAGGTTTAGAGTTTAGAGATGATTACAACAACTTTAACCCTAATCTTAACTGGGCATGCAGATGAAATGGTTGAGGGTTAGAGTAAATGTCAAGATTGTCATAAAAGCGGAATCCGAAAAGCTTATAGAGTAGGAAAAAAATAATAATTTAAATTAACAAGAAAAAATGAAGAAATCAATCAAGTGCGGCATTGCTGCCGCAGTGGTGGTAGCAGCTGGTGTTGCCGCTTACCAAAGTTACGGTGCTTACGGAGCACAAGACAACAGTTTGCTGATGCAGAATGTGGAGGCATTGGCACAGGATCCAGATGGGAACGGGGATCCGAATGGTGATGTTGGCACAGGTTTAACATACAATCCTAAGACTGACAAATATCAAGCCATGGAAAATAATAAGTGCTCATATTGGATTAGTATGCAGTTATATTGTACTCATATGCACACCGATGAATATTGCAAAATACATTGTGGTAAGCCTGTCAAAAAGTAAGAAATTGTATGAAGGAACTAATGTCATGGACTATATAATTGGATTACGTATTTTCCAGAATTAGTTCCTTCTTTATACAAAGATAATACGTGTATGTTAAAGAAAAAAATTAGTAATACAATAGTTGCTATTATCAGCATGTGCCTAATAATACCAGTGTATTCGTGCCAAAATAATAGTATGCCAAGTTCTGTTGAAGAGTATTCATTCAACATCAATGAGGTCGTGAACATTTCTGATGTGAAATGGCCAGTATGCGACTCAATATATTTGGACACAGCCAATAATTCCATTTTGGCTTCTAATTCTTCTTTTCTTATAGATGGTGATGACATATTTGCATATAACCAAGAACGAATATTTCATTATGACAAACATGGAAAGTATTTGAACTCTATGGGTAAAACAGGGCATGGAAAGAATGAATATATAGAATTAGTGGATGTTGCATTAGACAAAAGAAAGAAGTTGGTTGAGGTGCTGAGCGTAAATCGAATATTGAAATACGATTACACTGGTAAATATGTGGGTGATGCGAAATTTGAAGAGCCTTTTTCGAGTTTCTTGCATTTGGGCAATCAATACTGGTTTTCTTCTGGCCGCAGACTTGACCACCTGACATATAAATCAGATGAGAAATTGCAGACAATAGAAGGATGTATGGTGTTGGATAAGAAAATGAAGATACCGATGATGGAGAAAAATTTCAGTATAAGTTCCATTGTGGCTTTTCACGAAAGCTTCAGCCATGATATTTATCACATAGAGAACAATCAGATGATTTGGGCTTACCATCTAATTTTTCAAAATTTGGAGATTCCTGAAGAAATATATGGTCCAACAGAAGAAATAATGGATGTTCTTACCTCAAAACATTTTGCAGTCATACAAAAATGCCTTGAGAATGAACAGTTCCTGTATGTCCTGGTCAATGAATATAATTCTGGGGAGAATGAGTTGTATCATTGGATTATTAATAAAGCAACGCGTCAAAGTAAGATTATCCGACTAAATAAGGTTTCACCAGAATCATATCATGTCAATCCCGTAACTCTGACGGAAGACAATCGTATTTTGTTTTTGGGGTATAATATTTACTCGGAAGAGAAATACAACAATGGTGTTAATCCAAGTATTATTAGTGTCGATATCTCAAAATTATGGTAAAAAGGTTTCTCGTTAGTTTGTCAGCACTTTTGGTGTTGGCATTATCCATATCATCGTGCAAAAACAATGATGATGTCGCAAAGTGGGTGGGTCGAACAATTGTTTTCCCCAAGAATATGGTATTTACGAAATATTCTAACGACACCGTCAGTTTTGAGATGAATAAAGAATATAAAGTCCTAACATATATTTCAGAAGATGATTGTTTCCCATGTGTTCTAAATAAGTTAGATTGGACAGATTTAATGAATGAAGTCGATTCTGTTTCACATCATCATGTATCTTATATATTTGTTGTACATCCATCTGATGTTAAAACCCTTGTCAATTTTCAACGTAATTACTCTTTTGACTTACCAGTGTTTGTCGATATAATGGATTCTGTCAATATCCTTAATGAGTTTCCTGCTAGCTCAATGATGCATTCCTTTTTGTTGGATAATGACAACAAAGTGGTATTAGTCGGACAGCCCATTCTTAATAATCGAATAAGAGATTTGTATATTAAAACAATAGAAAGTGTTTTTCAATAACACAAATAACGTTCACAAGTTATTGCGATGTTGCGAAACAACTATAGTCGGGAATCGGGAGAATGTGAAAATGAATAAATTAGCAATCATCACATATTATAGTTTTATTTCTGGTAATATTGCAGGTTCTATCCTAATACTTTCTAGTCTCCTAAAGTCTGTCAACATCCATTCTTTCGCCATGGAGACAGGTGACTATATCGACTTGTACATGCCGTCATGGTTGCATGGATTCAAATATCCATGTGCCATGTTGGTGTGCCAGATAGAATTGATGCTTGGGTTGCTGGGCTTGAGGACAAAGTATAGGACAGTTGTGTTATGTGGCATGTTGGTGATGCTCACATTCTTTGTATGGCTGACAGCCGTCAATGCTTTCTTCCCGACCATCCTTGGCAGCATTGAGTCGTGCGGGTGTTTCGGTGAACTGATACATTTCATGCCTTTGGGTTCGTTTGTGAAAAGTGCCGTGCTGTGGATGATGGTCGGTGGTGGGCTGCTGATTGAATTTAACCATAATCATAACCCTAATATTCTCTTCCATAAGCAGGGGAGGCGGAGGGGGCTTGGTGTCCTTCTGGATGGTTACTTCTGGATTTCCGCTTTAGCGGGTTGGTGTCTGTTGTTGTTCTCCTATTTTTATGTGAACAGATTAAGCCATGAGTTATATCTGGCACTTTATGTCGGGATTTGTGTCATGCTTGCAATTGTTGCTGTCTGGTGTAAGAAAAAGTGCTGAACTGATGAAGAAGGTTTTAAGATATGTCGTCATCGGGGTGATTTCCCTTCCGCTCCTCTACGGGCTGTGGCTTTTGCTCCGTGCCTTTCTGTTTGATTTCTTCTGCATCCCGACATGCTCGATGTATCCCACCTTGAAGCCGGGAGACGAGGTGATCGTGAACAAACTGCTGATGGGGGCAAGGATTTACAAGGATTTCCATTTCGACAGAAAAGGAGTCGAATTGGAGTCGTGGAGAACTAAAGGGATAAGACCCTTGCGCCACAACGACATCGTGGTGTTCAATTTCCCCCATCATGACTGGAAAATCAGTTTCGTCATCAACCACGTCTATTGCAAACGGGTCATTGCCCTGCCCGGCGACAGCATCAGCATCGTGGATGGTTTTTACAGGAATAACCATTACGAGGAAGTCCTCGGGCTTGAGGAAGAGCAGGCGAAGTATGCCCGTCTCCCAGAATCTGAGTGCTGGAAGAAAGAGGTACAGATGTACCCGTTTGATGAACATGTCAGGTGGACTCCTTACAATATGGGTCCGATGTATGTCCCCCGGAAAGGGGATGTGATAAGAATCACTCCGTTGGAAGCCGCCCTGTACGGCTTCATCCTGGAATGGGAACTCGGACAGGAAATCACGCGGGACTGGGATACGGGTGAGGTGAGTGCCGGCGGACACCTGCTGACCCGTCACCGGTTCAAGCATGATTATTATTTCATGGCAGGAGACAATGTCCTGGATTCAGATGACTCACGTTTCTGGGGGTTGGTGCCCGAAGAATACATTGTGGGAGTTGTGGATTATCAATTCAGCACGAGATGACGGAAAGGATGACACATATAGTAAAATTGTATGGTAAGACCGCTGTCAGTGTCGTTGTCTTATCATATCTGCTATGGTTGACATTGCAGCCAACCGATGTGCGTTTCACCGGCACCGACGTGAATTTGGCACTTGGCATAGTGGCGCTTGCGGGCATCGTGCTTGTGGCATGCATGATGGAACGGGCTCGGAAGGGAGCCCGTGGCACCTGTCTCCATGTGGGGTGGAGTGATGTGTCCGTGCTGCTGTGGCTTGTCTATTACGGCAGTCGGGCATGGTTTGGGGCAGAATGTCCCTGTGCCACCGAAGTGGTGAAGGGCTTGACGATGTTCACGGCCTATTTTGTGTTACGCCTGTTTTTCACCTTCTACCGTCTTTCAGCCAAGATGTTCATTCTTGGCCTGTTGTTGTTCTGCGGTTATGAGACAATGCTGGGAATCTTCCAATTGATGAATGGCGGCAGCAATCACATGCTGTTCCTGATTACGGGAACCTTTTATAATCCGGGACCCTATTCCGCTTATTTAGTGTTGGGGACGGTCATCCTGTTGAGTATGCTGCATTCAGAGTCTCATGGGATGTATCTTCTGACATTTGGAATGGTCAAGACTATCTACTTCTACTATGCTCTGCTGATTCTTACATTGCTGGTTCTGCCTGCCACATGGAGCCGTTCAGCATTTGTGGCATTGGCTGTCATGTGTCTGTGGATATACCGTGACAAGTACAAAAGATATAGGTATTATTTATGGGGAGTCATCATTGTTGTGGTGATAGGGCTGTATTTCGTGAAGAAGGGTTCGGCAGATGGACGCTTGTTCATCTGGCTGTCGTCATTGACCTCATGGCTGCACTCACCATGGATCGGGACAGGAATTGGCAGTTTTTTCCATGCTGAAGCGGAAGGCACCTCGGAGTTGTTTGCGAGCAACGGATATATGCCATCGCTCCAATCGGCAGACATCACTAATTTCATGTGTAACGACTACCTGAAGATATTGCTGGAACAAGGTGCGGTGGGTGCCTTGTTTTGTGCTTTAGCGGCAATAACCATGATTGTGAAACTATATAGGCATTGTAAACCCTTGTGCTGCGGTGTGGTGGCGTTGCTGATATTCTCAATGACATCCTATCCGTTTGATTTGCTACCCTACAAGTTGATGGTTGTGCTGATTGCGGCATGGGGAAACAGTCTTGAACCTAACGTTAACCCTAACTCCCTCTTCCATAAACAGGGGAGTTGGAGGGGGCTTCAATGGGGGTGGAAACATTGCGTGGTTATGTCTGGCATGATTATATTGGGCTGCATGTTCCTGAAGGCTGAGATGGAAAAACGGATAGAGGCAGAGAAGTCCTATCAGTTGTTCAGCAATACTGGTCACGAGGCCTTCATCAACGATTATTACGAACTGCTTCCCTTGGAACATGACAACGCATCCTTCCTGTTTGACTTCGGCAAATTGCTGAGAACCTTTGGAAGATATAATGACAGCAATGCCATGCTTCTGAAAGGAACATTGGTCAGCAACGATCCCATGTTCTATGTCCTGATAGGCAACAATTACAAAGATCTGAAATTTTATGATTTGTCGGAAGAAGCATACAAGAAAGCCTATTCCGTCATGCCCAACCGCTTGTATCCCCTGTATCAGTTAATGATTCTCTATGATGAGACAGGAAACCGGGCTGAGTCCAGAAAGATAGCGCGGGAAATAGTCAATTTCAGGGAAAAAGTGCCCTCTCCTGCCACAAAAGAGATGAAAGATAAGGCGAGAAGGGTGTTATATAAAAAATAATGAGTATTTTTGCAACATTATCACTTACAATAAAAATCATGTTTCATCATACCGCACGAAAGTTTCGATATTGTGTCATCGCTACATTGCTTGCCGTCCCGTCAAATGTCTGTGCCCAACAGTTGACGTTGTCTGATGCCATCCGCATCGCACAGGAAAATTCGTATGATGCACAGTTGGCAAGGTTCTCGTTCTTGGCAAGTTACTGGACTTACCGCTCTTTCAAGGCAGAACTGCTGCCTTCGGTGAACCTGAATGGCGGACTTGCCAATTTTGACCACTCGCTGGTGGCGGTGCGTAACTATGAGGACGGACAGGTGGCATACGTGAACAACAACTCGATGACAAACCACCTCACCCTGTCCCTTGACCAGCAGATTGCCGCAACGGGAGGAACGGTGTCGCTGCAGTCGTACCTCTACCGCCTGGATCAGTTCAGTTATGACGAGACGACCTACAACTCGCAACCGCTGAGGGTGAGTTACACACAACCCCTGCGCTCGTTCAATGCCTTGAAGTGGGAGAAGAAGACAGCACCTATAGAATACCAGATTGCACAAAAGGACTACCTCACCGCCATGCAGGATGTGACCCTTCGGGTGACAGGGCTGTTCTTCAATGTGCTTTCGGCACAGTCAGCCTACAAGCAGAGCCTTGCCTCCCTGCAAGACCGTGAGGCACTGTTCGACATGGCACAGAAACGGCTCGAATTGGGCACAACCACCAAGAGTGAGGTGCTGCAACTGGAACTGTCTTTGCTCAATGCACGGGTGGCAGTGAACAGAGAGAAACTGGAACTGGATGACCGAATGTATCAGTTCTTTTCCTACCTGCGAGTGACGGAGTATGAAAACTCCGAGTTGGTTCCTCCCTACGTGGTGCCGGAGGTGCTGCTGAATGCCGATGACGTGTTGCAGAAAGCCATCGCCAACTCGTCGCACACGCTGGAGCAACGGCAGCAGATGCTGGAGGTGGAGAAGGGTTTGGCGCAGGCAAAGTCGGGCAAGGGCTTGCAACTGACATTGAGTGGCGAGGTGGGCTTCAGCCAGACAGGTAACTCTTTCAGTGATGCCTACCGGCGGTTGAGGGACAACGAGATTGTGGGGCTGACCCTCTCATTGCCCATCTTTGACTGGGGCGTGAGCCGTGGCAGGGTGAAGATGGCTGAGGCACGGATGGAAGTGACCCGTACGAGGTTGGAACAGGCACATGCCGACTATGTGCAGGACTTGCGGAAGAAGGTGCTGCAGTTCAACACCCAACCGATGCAGTGCAGGGATGCCTTGCGGGCGCAGGAGATAGCGGAAGAACGCTACGGCATCACCAGAAGGAGGTTTGAGACAGGTGCTGTGTCAGTAACCGACCTGAATACGGCACAGCAGGAGATGGAGTCGGCGAAGTCGCAATACATCAGTCAGTTGCAGACGTTCTGGACAGATTACTACACCTTGCAGAAATCGACGTTGCACGACTGGATACACGGAACGGACATGGATGTGGACTTTGAAAAGGTAATCAACAAAAGGTGAAAACGGAAACGAAGACAAAAACAAAAACGGAAACGGGAGATGAAAAAGACTGGATTATATTTGATATGTTCCCTGCTGTTGCTGACGGGATGCAAAAACGGGAATGAACAGAAGGAAGAAGAAAGTGTCTTTGCCGAACAGGAGCAGACGGTGGCGGAGGTGGATACGATGTCACTGCATCGGCAGACCTTCCAGAAACAGTTGCTGTGCAATGGTCGGTTGGTCGCTATCCGAAAGGCGGATTTGCAATGCCCCAAACAGGGGGAGGTGTTGCAGCGTGTGCTGGTGCAGAATGGACAGCGTGTCAGTCAAGGGGCGTTGCTGGCAGTCTCTGACACACGTGACAAGACGGCGGAATTGGAAAAGGCACAGCATGACCTGGAGCGGGCAAAGGTGGAACTGCAAGACAAACTTATCGGGTTGGGCTATGATGGCGACCTTGATCATGTGCCATCCGATGTGTTGCATCGGGCGGAAATCACATCGGGCTATTACTCCACGAAATATCAGTTGGAGGCTGTAAGGCAAGCCTTGAACGATTGCAGACTGTATGCTCCTTTCAGTGGAAGGATAGCCAATCTGGAGGCTCGTCCGCATCAGGCTGGCACGAAGTTCTGCACGTTGATTGATGACTCTTTCTTTGAAGTTGAGTTCAAGATTTTAGAGGCTGAATTGGCATTCATCCAGAAAGGGCAAACAGTCAAGGTGTCGCCTTTCGTGCATGAAGAAGAGACCTTTGAGGGAACAGTGACGGAAATCAACCCGACGATTGACGAACGGGGACTGGTGGCTGTGAAGGCAAGGGTGAAGAACACTTCCGACACCTTGATGGATGGCATGAATGTGCGTGTGGTGGTGGAGAACATGGTGGGGCAGCAGTTTGTGGTGCCTAAGGAGGCAGTGGTGGAGCGTGACGGCTACCATGTCATCTTCCTCTACGACCCCAAGACCCAGCGTGCCGTGTGGACATACGTGGATATTGCCTACAGCAATCTGACAAGTTTTGCCATTACAGGCTGCGAGAAGAAGGAAACGGAACTGCACGAAGGAGAGATTGTCATCACGTCGGGCAATTTGAACTTGGCGGATGACACAGAGGTGAGAGTGAGTGAAGAAAAATAGGAGAGCCATGTTACGAAGTCTGATACATCGTCCCATTGCCGTGACCATGGTGGTGATAGCCCTGGTGGCTGTCGGCACCTTGGCACTGACGTACATACCGGTGTCGCTGATGCCCGAGATTGACATACCGAGAATCACGGTGCAGATGTCAAATCCCGGGGCTTCGGTGAGTGAGGTGGAGCAGCCCATGCGTTACCAACTTTCGCAGGTGGCAGGACTGAAAGACATCGAAACGGTGTCGAGAATGGATGCCGGTACAATCACCTTGTATTTTGAGCCAGGCACAGACATGGATTTGCTTTTCATTGATGTGAACGAGAAGATAGACCGTGCCATGAACTCGATGCCGAAGGACATGGAGCGTCCGAAGGTGGTGAAGGCGAGTGCGATGGACATTCCCGCATTCTATGTGGATGTGGTGGAGAAGGAAGGGAACATTGCTTCGCTGTCCAAACTGGTGCGGAATGTCATTGCCAAGCGCATTGAGCAGTTGCCGCAGACGGCGATGGTTGACTATAGTGGTACGGTGGGCACGGAGATCCTGTGCGTGCCAGACAGGAACAAACTGGAGGCATTAGGACTGTCCTCTCATGTCATTGAGTCTGCCATCAATGACAACAACATTGTGTTGGAGGCCCTCAGTGTGCGTGACGGCATCTACCGCTACAGCATTCATTTCGATTCGCAGATTCTCAACAAAGAGGACATAGAGAACATCTATCTCAGGCATGAGGGGAGAATGCTTCAGTTGAAAGACATCTGTGAGGTGGAGGAGAAGCCTGCCGTGAGGAACGGCATCGTGAGACATGACGGGAAGGATGCCATCACGCTGGCGGTCATCAAGCAGAATGATGCCCAGATGGCGGACTTGCAGGAAAGCATGGAAGCGATGATGGAAGACCTGCACAAGGATTATCCCGATGTGGAGTTTCATATCACACGTGACCAGACGCAGTTGCTGACTTACTCCATCAACAACCTGGAGTGGAACCTCATTCTTGGTGCCTTGCTGGCATGCGTGATTCTCTTTGTCTTCAACGGAGGCTGGCGCACACCGTTGCTCATCATCATATCCATCCCGCTTTCGCTGATTCTCACGCTGCTCTGCTTCTATGTGCTGGGCATCTCCATCAATGTCATTTCCCTGTCGGGACTGATTCTGGGCGTGGGCATGATTGTCGATAACGCCATCATTGTCATCGATAACATCCGGCAGCGGGGGGATGTGATCAGGGGCACGAAAGAGGTGTTCATGCCCATGCTCAGTTCGGTGCTGACCACCTGCTCGGTGTTCATTCCGCTCATCTTCCTCAGCGGAACGGCAGGGGCGTTGTTTTATGACCAAGCCATGGGCGTGACCATTGCCTTGTTTGCTTCGTTGATAGTGGCGGTGATGGTAGTGCCGGTGTATTTCTTTAACCTTAACGTTAACCCTAACCCTAACCCAAACCTCTCAACCCCAACCTTTCAACTAAAAACTGACAGGGGGTTGCTGAAGGTCTATGAACCCGCTATGCGTTGGACATTGCGCCATGCCAAGTGGTGTTTGCTCATGGGTGTGCTTGCCTTGGCAGCAATCGCGGTGTTGTTCCCATTCATCAAAAAAGAACGGATGCCTCAGATGGCACAGGAAGATGCCTTGATGACAGTGGATTGGAATGCGGGGATTTCAGCAGAAGAGAATGACAGGAGGGTGCAGGAACTGATGAGCGTGGTGAAGCCGAGCCTTGAAACCAACACAACCATGGTGGGTCCACAAGAGTTCATCCTCTCCCACACCAAGAACATCACAGGCAGTGAGGCTGTGGTGTATCTTAAAGCATATACGCAGGAGGGACTGGATTCAGTGAAGAATGCACTCTATCACTATGTGGAGAAGCATGAACCAAAGGCAAAGGTGGAATTTGACATTTCGGGCAATCTCTATGACATCATCTTCCAGACGGACAAGCCAGACTTGGAGATACGACTGCAAAAGGCTGAGGGTGGCCGTCCATCGGTGGCGGAAGCGAGACGATGGGTGGATAGCCTCAGATGCCGTTTCCCTTCGGTGGAGATTCCACCTGTGGCAACGGAAGAGAACTTGCTATATACGGCTGACCCTGAGAGGCTGGCATATTATCATGTGACTTATCAGCAGGTGTACGGGCGGTTGAAGGAACTGGTGGGCAGGAACAAGGTGTATGAGATAGCCAACGGTGCCCAGAATGTGCCGGTTGTCATTATTGATGGACAACGGACAACGGACAATGGACAACGGACAATGGACAACGGACAATGGACAACGGATGGCGTGATGCAACAGGTTATCGTGAACAATGAAGGAGTGGAGATACCGCTTTCTTATCTGATGGAAATGCATAGGGTGGAGAACTTCAAACGACTCAGTGCAGGAGGAGAGGGTGAATATTATCCCATCACGATAGAAAAGGCATCGGATGAGGAAGTCGAGTCAATGGTGGCATATTGTCGTCAACTCTCCACAGACAACTCTCCACAGACAACGGACAACGGACGGCGTGATAGAAAGGTGCGATGCTCGTTCCATGGCAACTACTTTGATTCGAGGGAGATGATCCGCGAACTGGTGATGGTGCTCATTGTAGCAGTGCTGTTGCTGTATTTCATCTTGGCTGCACAATTCGAGAATCTGCTCCAACCTGCCATTATCTTGACGGAAATCATCATTGATGTCAGTGTGGTGATGATGGTGCTGTGGATGGCGGGTGAGTCACTGAACATCATGTCCATGATTGGATTGGTGGTCATGAGTGGCATCATCATCAATGACTCCATCTTGAAGGTTGACACCATCAACAAGTTGTACCGTTCAGGTGTTCCATTGCTGAAAGCGGTCTGGACAGCAGGGCACCGGCGACTGAAACCCATCGTCATGACTTCGCTCACCACCATATTGGCGCTGTTGCCGTTCCTCCATAAGGGGGACATGGGTTCCGCCATGCAGTTCCCGCTTTCATTGACCCTCATCATCGGCATGACCATCGGAACATTGGTCAGCCTGTTCTTTGTGCCATTGGTGTATTGGATAATTTATAAAGTGAAAGAATGATGAAATTGAAAGAAGAAAGTGAATTGTAGGAAAGTTTAGGGTTTAGAGTGATGAAGCATTCATTTTCCATATTGTTGACGATGGGCATTCTGATGCTCATAGGTGTGGCACTGATTCCCCGATTGGACATTGCCGACAAGCCTCGTCCCCGTCAGGGAAAGACGCTCACGGTGTCTTACAGTTGGTGGGGCGCCTCGGCAAAGGTCATTGAACAAAATGTCACCTCACGCATAGAAGGGCTTGTCAGTTCGGTAAAGGGGGTGGAATCGGTCTCTTCGGTTTCTAATTTCGGGTCAGGAAATGTCACTGTTCAACTGAAGAAAGAAGCATCTGTCTCAAGTGTGAAGTTCGAGATTGCATCTTTGTTGAGGCAGGTGCGTGACAAATTTCCCAAAGGCGTTTCTTATCCAGTCCTCTCTGGTGGTGAGGTCATTACCGGCAAGTCTGATGAAGAGAAAGGCAAGCCATTGCTGACTTACTTGATTCAGGCTGACATGGCAGGGAGGGAAATCCGAAAGAATGTGGAGAGAGAACTGAAACCACGGCTGGAGAAGGAAGAGGGGGTGAGCAGAGTGGAGGTGACAGGAGGGACCGACTTCTATTTGCAGATTTCTTATGATGCGGCACAGTTGTCACTCTATGGCATCACGGCATCAGACATCGAGGATGCCATACGGAATCAGTTGGGACGTCAGGACATCGTCGGTGAAGTCATGCGCATGGATTCGGAAGGACAACCGACACGCACATCCCTTTTTCTTGGTGTAGATGCCGAAGATCTTCATCTGGAATCTATACCTATCAAGACGGTTGACGGGAAAATCATTTATCTGAACAATCTTTCCACCTGCGAACAGAAAGAACGGAAGCCGGACAGTTACTACCGCATAAACGGGATGAACACCATCTATATGAATGTGTATGCCGAAGAGGACGCGAATGTCAGCAGAGTGGCAAGCAGGGTGAAGGAGGTGGTTGACGCTAACGTTAACCCTAACTGCCAACTAACTCTTACATATGACAGGGCGGAGGAACAGATGTCGGAATTTCAGACACTTGTCATCAGAAGTGCTATGTCTCTGTTGCTTTTGCTGCTGTTTGTCTATCTGAGCAGAAGGGACTGGAAATATCTGTGCATCATTGCCACCACCTTACTTGCCAATATTCTGTTGGCGGTGATTTTGTACTGGCTGTATGATTTGCGGCTGCATCCGTTCTCGATAGCGGGTATCACAGTGTCGCTCGGACTCATCATCGACTCTGCGATTGTGATGGTGGACCACTATAGTTATAGCAGAAATTATGGAGCGTTCCATGGCATTCTCGGTGCGATGCTCACTACTATTGGTTCACTCATCATCATTATATGGCTACCAGATTTCTTGAAGGACGACCTGTATGATTTCTCTTGGATGGTCATCGTCAATCTGGCGGTAGCCTTGTTGGTGGCGGTATTGTTCGTTCCTGCCTTGGTGAGCAGACTGAACTATACAAGCAGACAGACGGGGAAGCCACGGAACCTTCAGTTTGTGAGAGGATGGACATCTGTCTATACAAAATATGTGCACTTCTGCCAACACCGCATCTGGAGATGGCCACTCCTGCTGATGGTGGCAGGTCTCTTTGCAGGGTCACTCTACCTGTTCGTTGATACGTTGGACAGCAACACCTATCGTCCAGAACCTGAGGAGATGAAACTGTACATCCAAGGGCAGATGCCTCTTGGTGGCACGGCACAGCAACTGAACGAGAAGGTGGAGACGGTGGAGGCATTCCTGTCCCAGTTCAAGGAAATCAAACGCTACGAAACCTATGTTGGCAACAGGGGAGCCTCCATCACGGTTGAATTCAAGAAAGAAGTGCTCCATACGGGATTCCCTTATTTGCTGGAGAATAAGGTCATCGGCAGACTCATCACCATCGGAGGGGCAGATTGGAGTACACATGGTGTGAGTGAACGTGGATTCAGCAACTCTCTCAACCTGCAATACCGTGCCAACAGCATTGAAATAGCAGGTTATGATTATGACCGGCTTTACCGCTTTGCAGAAGACATGTGCCGTAAACTGAAAACCAATAACAGGGTGACAGACATTGCCATTGAAACTCCAGGACATGAGCATCAGGAAGATGAACTTTATATGGAATATGACCGACAGCGGCTATCGCTTGACAGTGTGAGAGTGACGGACATCTACGGCACATTGTCCAGCCTGTTGTCAGAACATCACATGGGGAGTCAATATAATGCTGGACAGATGCTGGACATCGTGCTCACACCCAAACAGCATGATGATTTCGACCTGTGGCAGTTGGAGAATTCCTATATCAAGGTGGCAAATCGGGAAGTGAAGGTGTCTGATCTCATGACCATTGGAAGGCGGGAAGCCAAGAACTGCATTCCTCGCGAGAATCAGGAATACATTCTTCGGGTGGCGTTCAATGTATTGGGTTCCTACACATATACCAGCAAGTATATCAAACAGGTGACGGAAGAGTTCAATGCGAAGTTCCCTGTCGGATTCCGTTGCCTGAATCGGACATATGGATGGTATGAGGATGACGGGACACAATACTGGCTTATCGGACTTGTTGCGGTCATCATCTTCTTCATCTGTGCCATTCTCTTTGAAAGCCTCTATCAGGCATTCATCATCATCCTGCTCATACCCGTCTCGATGGTTGGCGCATTCCTGACCTATCACTTCAGTGGAACAGAATTTGGAACGGGGGGCTTCGCTGCGATGGTTTTACTGTGTGGACTTACCGTCAATGCAGGCATCTATCTGATGAATGAATATAATCATAACGGGAGAAGATTCATCAAGGCATATAATCATAAAATCATTCCTATTCTGCTGACCGTCGCCTCCACGATAGTTGGTCTTATCCCCTTCCTTATAGATGGTCCGGAAGAGCGTTTTTGGTTCTCTTTCGCCATTGGCTCCATCAGTGGACTCATCTTCTCCCTTGTGGCATTGGTGCTTGTTATGCCGATGCTGATGAGAAAGAGATAATGATGTATATTTATTTGTAAGCATTCATCATCTTCCTGCATACCCTAGTCTGATTCACTTACCCGACATCGGTACAGCAAAAAGAAACATCCCGAGGTAATGGATGGTGTCGACACTCAACGCTTAATCATTATAGACAAGATTTCTCGTATGTATAGGATGGAACTATAAACTCAACAGGCCCATGTAAACTATACACGAGAACACATCACTAAGGGGTGACAGAATGTTTGACTTTAAGGGGGTGCTTTGTGCCCTTATAGTGCGTAACTGATGCCTGCCTTCCATTCGTGGCTCTTGCCTGTGATGGCGGGGTAGTAACGGTAGTTGCCGTGACGGAGGTTGAACTCGTGTTGGAGGGTGAGATGGAGGTTGTGGCTGAAATGGCACTGGAAATACAGACGGTTCTGGAGGATGCTTTGCTCACCTTTGTCACCCCAGGCATCGATACCGTCTTCCACTTCTTTCCTGTAGTGAAGTTCGTCGTTGGCGTAGATGGCGAGTTTTTCGGGTGTCTTGCCTTTGAGGATGAAGAGACGCATGAAATAGAAGTCATTGCCAATGGAGAAACGACGGTTGAGGGTGAACTGGAAACGGTAGCGGACAGAGGTGCCTGTGCCGTAATTGTAACGGCGGAAGGGGTAGTAGTCGGCTGCACTGCCTCCGAGGGGAACGGCGGAAAGCATGAAGTCGTGGGTGAGGGTTGCCCCTTTCTTCCCTCCCCAGAAAGGTGGAGAGTAGGGACGTTCGAAAAAGAGTCCGACCCCGAAACTGGCTGCTTCGGAGATGAGGGCGAGGTTGCCTGGGTCTTCGTTGTCTTCTTTGCTGTAGTGGTCGATGTATTTGATATTTTGATAGAAGCCGAGGTCGAGTTTCCACTGATGGGGAAACTGGTACTGGCGGGAGCCGATGCGTCCACGGATGTCGAGTTCGCCGACAGTGGGTTGGTCGGGAGCGAAGTTGACGAGGGAGTAAAGTTCGAAGTAGTCGTAGGCACGAGGACTTTTCCCTTCGTCGAGATGGTTGAAGTGGTTGCCGTAGGTGAAGCGGAAATCGAGGTAGGGGATGGTTTCGTAATAGCGTATGCCTGCCTGTGGGTGGACAGGGGCACGGTCATAGATGTAGCGTCCGCCCGTTCCGATCTGGAAGGTGTAGGGCATGGGTTCTTCCTTCTTGCCAGCATTGAAGCGGTTGACACGGAACATTTCGCCCGACATGATGCGGTGGAGGCCTCGAACGGGGTTGAGGAAGGTGCCGATGATTTCACGGACAACACGCTGGGGACCCCGTTTGGTGTTGTCGAAGAAGATGTCGGACACGCGGTGGGTCACTTCACCGATGGCTGCTCCTCCGATACCTGTGGAGAGGAAGTCATTGATGGCGGGGCGGTTGGTCTCGCAGAAGAGTTCCCAAGTGAGGGAACCTGCCAGGGGGTAGAGGAGTGACACGCCATAAGAGAGTCCGTGTTCGCGGGCAGCATTGTAGAACATGCTGCCATGATAGGGGTGTGCAAACTGGTTGCCGGAGAAACTGTCATTGTCCCACACCCAACTATCTGAGAGGTTGCCGCAGGGAGGCATGGGTGATGCGTGCCCATTCGCGGTCGGTCACGAAGTGATCCCATCCCAGCACGAGGGCATTGATGCCAATGTCTTCGATGAGTGCTTGAAGTCCTGGCGATTTGGGACTGCCGTTTTTGTTCTTGCCAAAGAAATGGAGGGAACAGGTGTAGGGGGTGAGTGTGTCGGGACGCTGAAGGTGGGTGCGAACATTGGTGATAGAGTCATACCAAATGGAATCTGGCTCTATAGCCAGAATGCTGTTGCTCATGATAAGGCATAAAAAGAGCGAGAAGAGTGTCTTGGTATTGATACGGATGATGTCTGTCACCTTTGATTTGTTCATTTTGCTCTTCGTATGTGAATTTGTGTGCAAAGATACAAAAAAGTTGAGAGTTAGGAATGAGGAGTTGGGAGTTTTTCTTACCTTTGTGGGCAAAAAGAACGAATATGGCGAAAGATAAGACTGCATACGTGTGTGGTTCATGTGGTTACGATAGTCCCAAATGGATAGGGAAGTGCCCTGCTTGTGGGGAATGGAACACGTTTCAGGAGGTGAAGGTGGGGAAGAAGACGGCATCTACGGTGACTTCGGAGTTTCGGCTAGATGTGAAGTCAAGTCCCATCTCCATGTCGAAAATTGAGACGGAGGAGGAACCGCGCATCAACATGGGGGATGGCGAACTGAACCGTGTGTTGGGTGGTGGATTGGTGCCGGGCAGCATGACGCTGCTGGGCGGTGAACCAGGTATTGGTAAATCGACGCTCATCCTTCAGACGGTGATGAGGCTGAAGGGCATGAAGGTGCTGTATGTGAGTGGGGAGGAGAGTGCTCGGCAATTGAAGTTGAGGGCGGATAGGATAAACTTTAACCCTAACCCTGGCCTTGATTCTCAGTCCTCGAATGTCCTTGTGGTGTGTGAGGCGATGATAGAGACGGTGTTTGAGCACATCAGGGCTGTAGAGCCTGATTTGGTGGTGATTGACTCGATTCAGACGATGGCGACGGAAACGGTGGAGTCGTCGCCTGGCAGTGTGACGCAGATACGGGAGTGTGCAGCGATGTTGCTGAAGTTTGCGAAGGAATCGAACACGCCTGTCATTGTGATTGGTCACATCAATAAGGAGGGAACAATTGCTGGTCCTAAGATATTGGAACACATGGTTGATACGGTGTTGCAGTTCGAGGGTGACCAGCATTATATGTACCGTATAGTACGTGCCATCAAGAACCGTTTTGGTTCAACAGCAGAGTTGGGCATCTACGAGATGGTGCATAACGGTTTACGTCCTGTGGAGAATCCTTCGGAACTGCTGTTGAGTGATGTGAAGGAAGGTGAGGAACTGAGTGGTGTGGCAGTGGCTTGTTCGATAGAGGGTGTACGCCCTTTGCTCATCGAGACGCAGGCTTTGGTGAGTACAGCAGCATACGGCACTCCGCAGCGTTCGGCAACGGGCTTTGATTTGAGGCGCCTGAATATGCTCTTGGCGGTGCTGGAAAAGCGGGTGGGCTTTAAGTTGCCACAGCGGGATGTGTTCCTCAATATCGCAGGTGGCATCCGTGTGACAGACCCTGCCATCGACCTGAGTGTGATAGCGGCTGTGCTGTCGAGCAATGTGGATACGGGCATCCCGAGGGACATCTGTTTCACGGGTGAAGTAGGATTGAGCGGTGAGGTGCGTCCTGTGAGCCGCATCGTGCAGCGTATTGCTGAAGCAGACAAGTTGGGTTTCCGAAAAATCATCATTCCCAAGGCAAATATGAATGGTTTGGATAAAGGTAAGTTCAAGATTGAGATGGTGTCCGTGAGGAAGGTGGAAGAGGCGCTGAGGGAACTGTTTGGCTGATAAAGATTCTTTTAACAATATTTGTGCATTTATTAAATAGTTGATTTTGATGCATTTGTGCTTTTTGGTGGAAAAGTTGTGCACAAATTTCTTTGCTGAATAAGTTTTTTTATGTAATTTTGCACTCGAAATCTGGCATCATGTGCCGGATGGATCGCAGACTCAAAAAAAGAACGCAAAAAGAAAAAGATTATGTCGACTGTGAAGACAAGAGCACTTCTGGTGGATGTAGCCCGACAACTATTTGCAAAGAATGGTTTCGAGGATACGTCGATGAACGACATTGCCGTACATGCAAACCGAGGTCGCCGTACACTCTACACTTATTTTAATAGTAAGGAGGAAATTTATTTTGCAGTTATCCAGACGGAGTTGGAGCGTCTGTATGAGCGTATGGAAGAAGTGGCTCGCAAGAGCATTCCACCCGAGGAGAAGATGGTGCAACTCATTTTTGCTCATTTGGAGGTGATGAAGGAAGCGGTGTATCGCAATGGCAATTTGCGTGCCGAATTTTTCCGTGACGTGTGGAAGGTGGAGTCGGTGCGCAAGACGTTTGACAAGAATGAAATCAATCTTTTCCGTCGCATCATGAATGAGGGTATTGATAAGGGAGTGTTTGAGATTCGCAACGTGCGTCTTGCGGCAGAGATCATGCACTACTGTCTGAAAGGTTGTGAGGTGCCCTACATCTATGGTCGTTATGCTGCTCAGAATGCCGAAGAACTCTATCCGTATGTACGGAGCATGGTTCTCAAGGCTTTTTGCAGAACACCGAAATATGGGAAATACTAAAGCATTTACATATCAACAAAAACTCAAATAAAGAATAAGAATTATGGGACTTTTGGAAGGTAAGACAGCCCTCATCACAGGTGCTGCACGCGGCATCGGTAAGGCTGTCGCTATGAAGTTTGCCCAGGAAGGTGCAAACATCGCTTTTACAGATTTGGTGTTGAACGATGACATGGCTGCAGGCCTCGAGGCTACTCGTAAGGAGATTGAGGCACTGGGCGTCACTTGTCGTGCTTATGCTGGCAACGCAGCAGACTTTGCTGAGACAGAGGCTGTGGTGAAGAAGATTCACGAGGACTTCGGTTCTATCGACGTGCTGGTCAACAATGCAGGTATCACCAAGGATGGTTTGATGCTCCGCATGAGTGAGGCTCAGTGGGATGCTGTGCTCAATGTGAACTTGAAGTCTGCCTTCAACTTCATCCATGCATGTGCTCCTATCATGCTTCGTCAGCGTGGTGGTTCTATCATCAACATGTCTTCTGTTGTAGGTGTTCATGGCAATGCAGGTCAGTGCAACTACTCAGCATCTAAGGCTGGTATGATTGGCTTGGCTAAGTCTATCGCTCAGGAACTTGGTCCTAAGGGCGTACGTGCCAACGCTGTGGCTCCTGGTTTCATTGAGACAGCCATGACTGCTCAGTTGCCAGAGGAAATCCGCGCTGACTGGATGAAGAAGATTCCGCTCCGTCGTGGTGGTCAGGTGGAGGACATCGCTAACGTATGTCTCTTCCTCGCATCTGACATGTCCAGTTACGTGTCTGGTCAGGTCATCCAGATTGACGGTGGCATGAATATGTAATATTGATTTACTATTTGACGATTTACAATTTACAATTTGCCATGCGGCGAGGAGGAAATCGTAAATGGCTAAATAGAATATAAATTGTAAATGGTAAATGTAATTTACGAGGATAATCACATCATCATTGTTTCGAAGCAATCGGGGGAAATTGTGCAGGGCGACAAGACTGGTGACAAGCCCCTGAGTGAAGCAGTGAAGCAATACATCAAGGAAGCGTATGCCAAGCCGGGCGACGTCTTCCTTGGTGTTGTTCATCGTCTGGACCGTCCTGTGTTTGGACTGGTATTGTTTGCACGTACTTCTAAGGCATTGGCACGGATGAACACGATGTTTGCCAATGGTGAAGTACACAAGACCTATTGGGCTATCGTGAAGAATGCTCCTGAACAGACCGAAGGCACACTGACGCATTGGTTGGTGCGCAACGAAAAACAAAATAGGTCGTATGCCTATGACAGGGAAGTACCTCATAGTAAGAAGGCTGTGCTTGACTATAAGGTCATCGGTAAGTCCGACAATTATTATTTGATAGCGGTGGATTTGAAGACAGGACGCCACCATCAAATACGTTGCCAACTTGCTAAAATAGGCTGCCCCATCAAGGGTGACCTTAAATATGGAGCCAAACGTTCTAATCCCGATGGTAGCATCTCTCTCTTAAGCCGCACCATGCAGTTCGTCCACCCCGTCAGCAAAAAAGAGATTGCCGTCGAGGCTCCACTGCCCGATGACAATCTTTGGAAATCTTTTTCTCGATAAAGTTTAGAGTTTCGTGTGTGTCATCGGCACTTTTTCGGGAACGATAGCACGAAGCATACAAAGAAGAATGAGGGAGTGCCTGAAAAAGTTGCATAAGGTGAGATGTGTCATTTTATCCTACTTTCTTATATAATTTGTCCGATGAGAATGAGGGGAAAGTGCATATCTTTGCAAACAAATAGATATGGATATGGACGGATACGTGCAGAAAAAGTTTGAAGGCAAGACCAAACGCTATGTGCAGACGTTGGACTTGCGAGACGACCCGGACTTGATTCGGGAATACCGCAAATGGCATTCTGAAGCACACCATTGGCGCGAAATCCGCGTAGGTATCCGTACTGTGGGCATTCTGGAGATGGAAATCTATCTTCTCGGCACACGTCTCGTCATGGTGGTCGATACCCCAGAAGACTTCGATTGGACATCTGCCATGCAAAGGCTCTCCACCTTGCCCCGACAGACGGAGTGGGAATCTTTCGTGGCAAAGTTCCAAGGTTGCGACACCCATGCCACCAGCGACGAGAAGTGGCAGATGATGGAGCGCATCTTTCACCTGTACACGGATTAGAAATGAAAGAACCTTTAGTTCGCCCGTAGGGCAACTTGCAAAAAGCAAGTGCGTAGCCAATGAGAGAATGAAACAAAAATAGACATGACTTTATAACCTACCCCAAAACCGTACAATATGAAAAGAATTTTCTTCCTAATTACAGCATTTTTGTTCTTCGCCATTTCTGTGCAAGCGGCGGGGAGATTCTGTATCGCAAAAGATCACAAAGCCATGCCTATCATTGTTGATGGTGAAGACTGGAAAGGTGTCATCCGCGCAGCTCACGACTTGGGCGATGACGTGCGCAAAGTCTCTGGCATTGCATCGGAAGTGGTGCTTGGACAACAGAAGGAATCTGACTGCATCATCGTGGGCACTATTGGAAAGAGCAAACTGATTGACTCCTTCATCAAGAAACACAAAATCGATGTTCGTCAGGTAAGAGGACAATGGGAATCATACATCATTGACGTGGTGGATGGCTCGTTGGTGATTGCAGGCAGTGACAAGCGAGGCACCATCTACGGCATCTACGAGATATCACAACGTATCGGTGTGTCACCATGGTACTGGTGGGCTGATGTGCCCGTTGCACATCAAGATGAAGTGTGGTATGATGGGGGACGTATTGTCCAGCCTTCCCCGAAGGTGAAATATCGCGGCATCTTCATCAACGATGAGTGGCCATCTTTCGGTACTTGGTGCAACAATCAGTTCGGTGGCGTCAACTCCAAGGCATACTGCAAGATGTTTGAACTGATTCTCCGCTTAAAAGGCAACTACCTGTGGCCAGCCATGTGGGACTCGCGTTTCAACGAAGATGACCCGGAAAGTCCACGACTCGCTGATGAATATGGCATTGTGATGGGCACATCGCATCATGAGCCGATGATGCGCGCTCACAAGGAGTATGTATATCGTAAAGATTCTGTCGGTCCCTGGGACTACGGTGTGAACAAAGACCGGCTTGACCGCTTTTTCCGTGAAGGGATGGAGCGTAATAAACACTATGAGAACCTTGTGACCATAGGTATGCGTGGTGATGGCGACGTGGCGATGGGTACAGGCAATGATGCCGAAAATATGAAGACCTTGCGCGAGGTCATTGAGGGACAGCGGGGAATCATCAAAGACATTTACGGAGAATCTGATGCAGTGCCACAACTATGGGCAATCTTCACTGAAGTGCAGCGTTATTACGATGCTGGGTTCACTGTTCCTGACGATGTGACTCTGCTTCTGTGCGACAACAACTGGGGGTACATCCGACGCAAGGGACGTGATTTTGAACGCCGACGCAAAGGCGGATTGGGACTTTATTACCATATTGACATGAACGGAGGTCCATGGAACGACCGATGGGTGAACACCACCACTGTGCCTAAATTGCGGGAGCAACTGCATTTGGCATACGCCAGCGGCATCGACCGTATCTGGATTATCAACGTGGGCGACTTGAAACCTAAGGAAATGCCCATTGACTTCATCATGCACTATGCTTGGAATCCTGACGCCATTCAGCCTGGGGATGAACAAGCATATCTGGAAGGCTTCACACGCAGCATCTTTGGCGACACCTATGCAAAAGAGACCGCCGATATCATTGCCAAATACTCTAAATATAATCTGTGGAGAAAGGCTGAGGCACAAGTGCCTGGAATCTTCAATACCGAAGAGATGCTCTACACCAACAACCTGTGGCAAAACCTTGTGGTGCGTTGCGAGAATCTCCGGGAGCAGATGCCAGAGGAGATGCAGGATGCCTTCTATCAGTTGGTTTACTATCCTGCCGTAGCCAGTGCCGGGGTGGCGCAAATCTATAACTGTGCCACACTGGGCGACAGTCTGACCATCCATCACCTGATGGCAAAAGACCAGCGACTCTCCGACTATTATAATAATGTATTGGCTAACGGTAAGTGGCGTGGTATGATGCTCGACAATCATATAGGTTACACCCAATGGTCCATACCCGACCGCAACCGCCATCCCATGACCCTCCCCTACAAGGTGGCGCACAATCTTAAACCTACCGATAATACAAAGGAATACAGCATTCCATCTTATCAATATACTCGCAAGGACGATGATTGGATCTTCTTGCCCGACCTCGGACGCGGCAAAGGATGTATGGGTGCCAAGGACGTGATGCGCCCATCAGACGAAAGCGGCAATGGCCCCACCTTAGAGTATGAAGTGAATCTGACGGAAGATGGGCACATTGCCATCGGCATCCTCCCTACACAAGACATCCTTCCTGCCCGCGGGCTCCGCCTGGGCATTGCACTTGACGACCAGCCCATGCAGGTGCTTGATGCCCGTCGCGGACTGGTGGATACATTCCAAGAATACACTCCTCAGAACCTCTCCGTTTCGAAAGTGTTGAAGCCCCTTCCCCCACGCAGCCGACTTTCTTTGAGCGGTTTTGTGAACGGGCGTCAAATGGTTCGTCGTGACGAGGTATTTGACAACCTTCGTTGGCTTGATGCCACATTTAATACAACGTCTGGCAAACACATACTGAAAGTCATTATGATTGATCCGGAAATTGTTGTGGAACAGATTGTTGTCAACCCTGATGACCAACATTACAGTTATTTTGGAGCATCAATGAGATAAAAAATAAACTTTATAACCATTACGACATGAAAAGAAATATTGTTACACTCTGCAATTTGCTTATTGCCACTACAGTGCTGGCACAATACACGATAAAGGACTGGAATATTCGGGGCATGGATGAAAATGGGACATTGCACTTGAACGTGAGTGAGTACAAACTGAACTACAATCATCCCCTCCCCTATGAAGACTGGCAGAAGAGGTGGGAAGTAAAGGCCGACTTGCGCTGTGGTACACTTGGTACTGAACAGGTGTTTGTCTGTAAGGAGGGAAAGGCGAGCCATCTTATCGGTCGCAATTCGCTGGCCAGTGACATCTCCATCGGCTACGATAATATGCATGGCCAGTTCTTTGTTGAGGTGATTGACAAGAATGAGCAACCTCACCGACTTTGTGCAGGTCCGAAAGTCGAAACGGGTCGCTGGTACACAGTGGAGGCAAGGGCTGAGTACGATAGTCATAAAGATGTTTCAACGGTGCAGTTGCTGGTTGACGGTCTGTCGGGGCAACTCACCTATCCTGGTAAAGCACTTCGTCACAACTGCTCGTTGTGGGTCATCGGGCATGGATTTCCTGGTGGTTTCCCAAATGCTTTGCAGGTTCGTGAAGGTGACTTGCGCAACCTTTCCATTAGTGGTGAATCGTTACCACGGGTGGATGGGCAAAATCCGCTATTCACAGGTGCTTTCACCGCTGACCCCGCATTCACAGTAGTGGGCAATACCGTATATGCTTATGTGGGTGAAGACAAGGCGGGCGTAGGTGGTTGGTTCAACATGCCCCATTGGCTTTGCTACTCTTCTACGGACATGATCCACTGGACGGCTCATGGTGCCGTCCTTTCGGCTGCTGACTTCCCCTATGCTCAGCCCAACGGTTCATGGGCTGGACAAGTGGTGAAGGGTGCCGATGGCAAATTCTACTACTACGTGACACTTGACCGAAAGGATAATCGCCAACACACCATTGATGTGGCGGTGAGTGACTCCCCAACAGGACCATTCCATCCTGCCCGTAAGGATGGTACGCCTCTTATTACCGATGACATGACACCCGACTCTCATCGTGCCAATGCAGATATTGACCCCACTGTGCTCATTGACGATGATGGCACCCCGTGGATGGCATGGGGAAATGGGGACTGCTACATGGTGCGCCTCAAGAAAAATATGATTGAGTTGGATGGTGAGGTCAGAAAGGTACCCATGCGCAATTACTCAGAAGGGCCTTGGCTTTTCAAGCGTGGCAAATTATATTATAATGTGTATGCAAGCGATGCTCCGGGTGTGCAATCAGAGCAGATGGCTTATTCGTATGCCGAGAAGATGGAGGGTCCGTGGACTTATGGCGGGTTTGTCAGCACTTCTGCCAATCATGGTTTCACCATTCATCCCTCTGTCATTGAGTTCAGGGGAAAATGGTACTACATCTACCACGACGGTTCTTATAGCCAGAACGGAGAACCTGGCGGCGACTGCCGGCGTAGTGTGTGCGCTGAGTTCCTGCATTTCGACAAGAAGGGCCAGATAGAATTCATCCCGCTAACTCAAGAAGGCATCAGTCGTAAGCAATAAGAAAGAAATGTTTCACCAACTATTGAATATGGTAAATGCAATGACTCGATGTAAGACCTATGTGTTGCTGCTGCTCGTGATGACAGTTACAACTCTGAAAGCGCAAGTGCAGTCTTGCGGTCCACTGCCTAGTGAAAACCAACTGCGGTGGCAAGAGATGGAGATGTATGCGTTCATCCATTACTCGCTGAATACGTACACTGACCAAGAATGGGGCTTCGGCAACGAGGATCCGAAACTGTTCAATCCGTCCAATCTGGATTGCCTGCAGTGGGCACGGGTGTGCAAGCAGGCGGGTATGAAGGGTATCATCTTCACAGCCAAACACCACTGCGGATTCTGCATGTGGCCCTCAGCCTATACGGAATACTCTGTGAAGAATGCACCTTGGAAGGACGGCAAGGGTGATGTGGTGCGCGAACTGGCAGATGCCTGCCGTAAGGAAGGCTTGAAGTTTGCAGTCTATCTCTCGCCGTGGGACAGAAACCACCCTGATTACGGAAAGCCTGAATACATCACCTATTTCCGCAACCAACTGCGTGAGTTATTGACTCAATACGGCGACATCTTCGAGGTGTGGTTTGACGGAGCCAATGGTGGCGATGGGTGGTATGGCGGTGCCAATGAGACACGCCGCATTGACGCCAAGACTTACTACGAATGGGGCGAGACTTTTCGCATGATTCGTGAACTGCAACCTAAATGTGTGATATGGAATGATGGCGGCGACCGTGGCGACCTGCGCTGGGTGGGCAACGAGGCTGGCAGTGTAGGTGAGACCAACTGGAGTCTCTTGAACAAGGAAGGAAATGTGTCGGGTAACATGTTGCGTTTCGGATTGGAAAACGGTGACTCGTGGGTGGCAGCCGAAACGAACACCAGCATACGTCCTGGATGGTTCTATCATGAGACGGAGAACGAGAACGTAAAGAGTCTGTCGAAACTGATGGACACCTACTATAAGTCGGTAGGACGCAACTCCTGTCTGCTGCTTAACTTTCCTATCGCCCCTAACGGACGCATCCATCCTACCGACAGCCTGCGTGGTATCGCCTTCAAGAAGATGATTGACGAGGTGTTCAAGAGAAACATTGTCAAGGAAGTGAAACGTCCAAAACTCACCAATAGGTCGTTCACTATTACGTTCAAAAAACCTGCCATTGTCAACCGCTTCCTTGCCGAAGAGGACATCGCACTGGGGCAACGTGTGAAGAATTTCACCCTCGAAGCCCTTGTGGATGGAAAATGGTTACCACTGAAAGATGAATTGGTGGAGGGACATGACGGATTGACCACCATCGGACATCGCCGCATCATCTGCTTTCCTACTGTCAAGGTGACCCAACTCCGTTTCACCATTACCGACAGCAAGGCTGAACCCGTCATCAAGAGACTGGGTGTCTATCTGGCTCCTGACATCAACGAGAACATTCCGAATGCTGGTGAGAAACACGCGTCAGACTATTACATCTTCTTTGCCACCGACAATATGATGTTTGTCAACCTCGATCATGAGACGACCGTCACCGCCTTCCGCTACCTGCCCCCACAGGATTCGCATGATGGCATCATCACGCGTTATCGCATCGCTGCCACCACCGACTGGAATCATTGGGAAACTATAGGGGAGGGCGAGTTTTCAAACATCGTGAACAACCCTATCTGGCAGACTGTGCGATGCAAACCTACTCGTGCCAAGGTCATACGTGTGGAGGGAGTCCGTCTTGCACAAGGAAGTCGAATGGCATATAGCGATGTGGAAGTGGTGGAAGAGAAATGAGGAAATGAGGGGATGAGAGTTGTGGAAAGTTGTAATAAACCTCTGCAAAATGAATTCTTAACCCTCAATTCTTTTTTCATTCTTTCACATACGCTTTGACGATTCTCACCTCCTTCAGTGGTACATCTTGTGCGTTTGTCTTGATTTTTTGGATGGTTTCTACCACCTTCATGCCTTCCACTACTTCGCCGAACACCGTGTATTCATTGTCCAGCCAAGGTGCTCCACCATGTATGCCGTAACTGCGGCGCAGTTCGTGTGGATAAGTGATGGGCGGGTTTTCTGACACTTCCCATTTCGCTTCGTCTAAGAGTTTTTCCAATAGATTGCTCACTCCTTCACGGTCGCGTGCCTGACGTAGTGCTTCCAGTTTGTCCTTGTGCTTCAATTGTTTTTTCCGATAGAGCACCTCAGTGTCGCGTTGCTCCCTGGCAGTTTCAAATCCATCCATGTCAGCCTCTGAGCATGTCTTGCCTGTTACGATGTAGAACTGAAATTTGTCGCTTGCTCGTTCAGGATTCTCCTCATCACCATCCCTTGCTGCCGCCAGTACACCGCGTTTGTTAAAGTGCTTGGGCCACACAATTTCCGCAGGAATCCGTTCGGTGATGGTGTCACCTTCGGGTGTCATCTTCACCTCATACCCTTCTGGGCGTGTCTTCGGGTCGCCTGTCTGCACCATAAAACTTCGAATGACCCGATGAAATGTCACTCCTGTGTACATCCCTTCCTTCACATTCTTCACGAAGTTATCCCGATGTCCAGGTGTGTCATCGTAGAGTTTCACCCGAATCTCACCAGCAGTGGTTTCCAGCACCACTTCCGTCTCTTGTCCTCCCTCGGTGCATCCCATGCACATCATGCAACATGCCCAAAACAAGATGGCAAAAATATTCTTCATATATAACCAGTTTAGTGATTTTGCATCCATTTGTTAGGGCAAAGTTACGAATAAGCAAAGAAAAAAAACAAGAAAACTAAACTTTTATTTTGTATTGTCTAAAATTTGCACTATCTTTGCACTCGATTTAAATAATCGAGGTTGCGTCTCAGCACTGCTTAAACGAGTTTAGCATTGCCTTTTGACTTGCACTCGACGTGAAAAATCGGGAAGTAGCGCAGTTGGTTAGCGTACGCGTCTGGGGGGCGCGTGGTCGCCAGTTCGAGTCTGGTCTTCCCGACTAGAAAAAGGGGGGCTAACTGTTTGTCAGTTAGCCCCCCCCTTTTTCATTCAGGTACATAAATGATTTCTCCACTCTCCAATTCATAAGCAACACCCACGCGCTTGCCTTTTGTCCCATCTGTATGGGATTGGTCTTCGCTTGGGGTATAACGGTTAATCTTTTGCCCTTCTTTTGTGATGATTTCCATGTTGTCCTTACCAGGGTTTTTGACCATTGTGAAGTCCTCTTGTGAGAACATTTCGGTCATGTTGTAACGGGTGACGAGGGCAACCATAAGGGCAACGGCAAAGACCATTGCCACATCGAAGAGGTTGGAAACGACCGACATCGGGTCATCCTCTTCAACGCTTTTCTGTATGAGTTTATTTCTTCTTTTCAACATAGGAGGTCTGCGAGGAATTGGAGGTTGACACTGTCATGCTGATACCAGCGTGATTTGACTTGTCCTGTGATGAAACCGATGGCGGCAGAGAAAAGCCCTACAACGGTGGTGGCGAAGGCTACCTGCATGTTGTATGCCATCGAACCGATGTCGCCAGCGGCAAGCCCCACAAGGGCAGGACCCATCGGGATGAGTGTGCCCATCAGTCCCAACATAGGTCCCATCTTGGAGAGAGTTTTGCTGGTGGCGAGGTCTTTAGCGGTTGCAATGTCGAAATCGGCAAGGAGTTTCTGGAGATGCGGTTCGCTGTCCTTTTGCTGTAGCATCTGCTGGATATACTGGACGACCAGCGACTTGTTCAGCGTGGAAGGCAGACGGTCGGCGAGTGTCGCCACATTGTCGGCTGTGAGTTGGTCAAACTCGGTTTTCAGCAGGGCTTCTGTTTTGCGGACAGAAAGATACTGACCAAAGAAACTGCCAATGAGCAGCAGGGCACGTCCGAAGAGGACGATGAGCAGGATGATGACAGGTACGAGAAGTCCTGTGGAAATCCAATAGAGAATGTCAGAAATGTAATTCATCTTGATATATACAATTTAACTGTTTTCATTTTTTTGTAAAGTTTAGAGTCTAAAGTTTAAGGTTTAAGGATCATGCGGAGAATGCGCACACCGCGTCAGCCTCTCTAAACCTTAAACTCTAAACTTTATTTCATTTTTTTCATTCGATAAAGAATGAAGCCTACAATGGCACAGAGGAGTGTGAGTCCTGCCATGCAAGCAAGGGCTGCCCAGTTCACTTCGCTGATGCCAGCCACGGCGGTACGTCCGTTTACAGTGGCGATGATGCCGAGAATGGCGATGAGGGAATTGGAGAGGAAGAAAATCTCCAACCGCAATTCTTTTTCTGGGATGAGCCACTTGATAGCCCATGTGAATAGGGGAATGGCAACAAACACGATGGCTGCCAGTCCGTATGCAACGGTGCTGAACTCCATGCCTGTCAACCAGAACATACACTGGGTTTCGATGTGGAAGAGGACTGGGAAAATGAGCAGTCCTGGAAACCAGCGCAGCAGAGCCCCTCTCTTTACCCTCCCTACAGGGAGGGGGTGATTACTTTGTTCGTCAGTCTTTCCCTCATTAGCAGAGATACTATTCCCTCCTTGTAGGGAGGGTGAGGGGAGGGTTTGTACTTCCAAGAGGCAATATGCCATCTGAATCACCACATCGATGAAGAGTACCACAGCCGTGTCGAGCATCAGTTGAGGATTGTTGAGCCAGTCCTGTATCTGTGACTTGCTCTGTTCAATCGCCCAAGGCCATGCAAAGGCAACGAATAGGGCACAGAACAGGGAGATGACTCCCACCATCCACAACTTGCGGTAAGTCTGCTTCAACACAAAATTGAAACAAACCAGCAGTATGATAACTAAAACAACTGTTTCCACTTTGTCTTTATGATTTACCCATTAGGTCTTCTACGATGGCGTATCAGTACAATAATCAGCACGATGAAAACGATGACGATGGCGGCAACGACGAGGTTGCTGACCATGGTGGTATTCTCTTCCGTCTTGTTCAACTCTTCTTTTTTCAACACCTTGCCGTCTTGGCTGTTGACCTTCTCTTCGCGTACCTCGCTGATTTGTTGCTTGTACTCCTTGGCGATAGCGTTATCCACACGCTGAGCAATGAAATCTTGCAACTTCTGGTTGTCACTCACCATGCGCGAACCGCTGGCACCATGTTTGTTCACCAGTTCCGTATGAAGTTTCGCAATCTCTTTCAGTTGGGCGGGTGAAGCCTTCCAATAGCCTTTTCTCGCCGATTCCATCATCACGGCCGTCATCTCTTGCAAGGCGGCAGGATTCTTCTCTTCAAAGAATGCGCAGATGCCTAATTCATATTGGTCTTTCACATAAGTGTCATAGATACCGTCCCACATCTCTTTGTCAATCGCTTCTGGTTTCATCACGTTCCATCCGTAGGTGTTCTGCACCAGTTCGGCGAATGTGTTGGCATCGCCTGCTCCGCCTTGCATCTTCTCTTTGATATAGGTGGGGTTGAAGAGGGTAGTGCGGCTTTCCACTCCGATTGCTTCCTTCACTTCCTGCATCCTCATGCGGTTACGGTTTCGGTAGTCGCTGAGGTATGCGTCAGGTTCCTTGCCTGTCACATTGCGCACTGCCATGTTCAAACCTCCCATGAATTCATAGACATGGTCGAGCGACAAGGCTCCCCACGTGTTTGACTGGCGAGGATGAATCACAGCGTCTGTACGCGATAAGGCTGCCTCAAATGCGTATTGGCGCACATTCTCCCATTGGTCTTCCTTACCGTAGAATGCACCCATATTGTTTAGATAGACCTCAGCCAATTCCGACTCCTTGTCCCAGCGGTCACTTGCCATGGTCATTTCCTGAATGCCTGTGCCGTAGTTGCCATTCACACCGCCAAACACACGGAAGGTGCTCACCTCCCTTGCCTCTTTGGGTGACAAACCTTTGTCCACCAGCACACGTTCCGCTTCTTTCACACCTTCAGCCACCAAGTTGGGATGTTCCTCATCCTTGGCATTGGCAGCCATCTCCACAGCCCTGCTGATGAGGAAAAGCCGTGAGGCCGCCAAATCACGCAATTGTCCAGAGGTTTGTACCACGACATCAATACGTGGACGACCTAACTCCTTCGAAGGAATCAGACGGATGTCTGTCACTCTGCCGAAAGCATCGCGGATAGGTTCAACGCCCAACATATAGAGACATTGGGCAATGGTGGCACCGCTCGTTTCGATGAACTCGCTTGACCACAACGTGTAACTTACCTTCCGTGGAATGCTGTCATGATGACGCTCACGATAGAGCCGAATGGTGTTTTCAGCCAACTCCTTACCCTTCTCCCAAGCCTGTTCGGAAGGGCATGCCTCAGTGTTGACACCGTAAAGGTTGCGCCCTGTTGGCACAGCGTTTGGATTACTGATGACATCGCCGCCAGGGGATGGGGCGGTGTAGCCCCCATTGAGCGCATTCAGCATGCTTTCCATTTCGAGCGAAGGAGAATCTTGTAGTGCATGCTTGTAGTTCTGCACGTTGCGGATGGTGCGTTCCACTTCCAAGACGACACGTGAAAAGTCCTTTTCTTCCTTGGTCAGCATACCCGCTTCTGCCACTTTGTCCATGATGGCTTGCATGGCTGGTGGCATATTCGCCATTTTACTGTCGGTATGTTTATCTTCAGCATCACCGCTTTTGCCTTTATTCATGGCTGCTTTCATCTTCTTCAACTGCTCGGGCGATGCTCCCATCATCTTGGCGATAGCAAGGGCTTTCTTGGGATCCATTCCCTTGCCCATCTCACGCATCTTTTCTTTGCTCATGCCAGAAGGTGATGAATCGTTTTTCTCTTTCTTCCCTTTGCTGGTTGTCTTGTTTGCAGTGACTGCTTTCTTGGCTCCAGGCATTTCGTTCGCCATGCTCATCATCATGCTCATCATGTCCTGTGGTGCAGTGATGATGGAGTCGATGTGGTGGGCACGCTTGAGGTCAGCCTCGCTGATGTGTGCCACTTGGCAAACTTCGGCATCGGTCACTTCACCCTGACGATTCAGAAGTTTGCCCACGAGGGTCTTGGCTGGGTTGAGATAATGGGTTGTGAAAAGCGTAGGATGTTTCTCCACGTCGTTGGCTGCCCGCTTCTGCATCTTGTCAAGCGCAAGGAGGCTATAGGCAATGGGGTCTGTTGCCATCGCATAGACAGACGTGTTGATGCGTTCCATTTCGTAAGGAATGCCCAGTGTATAGAATTTACTGGTGATATGTTCGTTCATCAGTTCCTCTGCAAATGCCTCAATCCGGTTGATTTCGGTTTCGCTATAGGGTTTGTTTTTGAGGGAATCGAGGTGTAGTTCGCGGTGAATGCCCATGTCGATAGTGATGGCTTTGACTGCCAATGACGCTTTGTCGTTAGGCATTTTGTTGTAAGCCTCGATGGCATCGCTCAATTTGGCATAGAGGGTGCGCAGGTTGCTCTCCATGAATGGAGGGGTGAGATAGGAAACGAGGCTTGCATAGGTGCGGCGTTTGGCTATCATGCCTTCACCTACATTGCCAATCGTGTAGAGATAGAAATGTGGCAATGAACCAACCAAACGGTCACTCCAGCAGTTTTGTGACAATGCCACTTGTTTGCCGGGAGTATATTCGAGGGAACCATGTGTGCCGAAATGGATGAGTGCATCGGCTTTGAATCCTTGTTGGAGCCACAGATACTGGGCTATGTATGGATAGGGCGGTGCTGTTTCTGTGCCATGCACCATCTTGAAAGTGTCGCTGCCCGTTCCTGCAGGCATTTGAGGCATGAGGACGATATTGCCCAGTTGGATGACGGGCAAACCGAGCGTCTCTGCATCCTTTGCCAGATAGTTGCCGGGGTAGTTGCCGTTGACTTGCTTCATGTCTTGTTGCATCTTCTCTGTGAAGAGTGCCTTGGTCCATGTGTCAAAATCACTTTTACTGATCAACATCGGTTTACCTTCGTTAAGGAATTTGGCTTGCGCTCCTTCAGCATAGGTACCAAATACACTGCCCGATTGTTGGATAAGTGTTGAAAGTTCTTCTGCAGATGCAGGTAGCCCCTTCACATTATATCCCTCTTCTTGCATCTTGACTAACAAATGGTAGAGTGAGGCTGTCACTTCCAATCCTGATGCTGTAAGGGCATTGGAACCTGGTCCCTTGAAATAGACAATTGCTACTTTCTTGTCTTTGTTGGCAAGGCTTTTCAAATGAATGTGTCTGTTGACGGCATCCACGAATGTCTCCAACCGTTCAGGGATGGTATATGCCTCGGGCAATCCATCCTTGCCTTCACGAATGGAGAAGAGTACAAAAGGACGAATCATGCCGTCGATTTCGGGTACGATAATGCTCTGCGAGAAGAAACCACCTTGCATGCCCTGTTTATCAGCCTCCCAATCGGCTGTCATGCGGTTGACATTGACGGTGGAGAAGAGTGGTGTGTTTTGTTCTCTCAGGTAATTGACCATGTAGTCGCCCATGCGTCCGTGTGCCATGTTGATGATGGCGGCAGGGCTGATACTGTCAATGCTGTGGGTCTTCACCAATGTGGCGGCATCACGAGTGGCATAGACTACATTGCCTGTTGTTTCCAGTTGTTGGATGAGGTCGGTGGCATCGCCCATCATGCCTGTGATGAGGATGCGTGGTGCGCCTTCTTTCATCAGCCCATTTTCGCTGAGATATTGGTTGTAGTCCTTGATGGAGAGAAACGAGTGCTCTTCTGCTTCGGAGTCTTTCACATCGGGGTGGTAGAGCAGTTGTGCTTCGCGTTCTTCCACGGGTTCCACTTCGTGGGTGAAGAAGAGTTTCCCGTCCACTTCGTTGCGCAGGTAGTTGAGGAAGTTGCGGTAGTTCTTACGCCCTCCTGCCGACATGTATTGTTTCAGCGAATCGGCATCCCATTCGTCAATGCTTACGATGTTGTTGGCTGGATTGGTAGCGGCTGTAGTGAGGATTTTGAGCCCGTTGTCTGCCAGTTCTTGAATTTTGGTACGTTGTTCCTCGGTTATGCGGATGCCCATGCCACTGATGAGTACCACGTCATAGTTGTCCCAATCGTCGATGTTGTCGAGTTTCTCTTCCGAGAGGCGGATGAAATTGTTGTCATTGGCTTTTGAGATCTCGCTAAGGCTTGTGACCTGATAGTTGACGAAGGCAATGTCGGTGCGACTGCACATCGTGCGCCAAAATGCCACGAAGGCTGTGATGAGAATCACAGCCAAGATAGTGAGAAAGATGTATTTTTTCTTGAACTTTATTTTCTTCATACGTCAAAAGAATTTGTTAATATCAATAGACAATCCTACTGTCACAGTCGTTCCAATGGTGACAGGGGAATTGGCATAATATTTCTTGGGTTGATAGTTGAAAAGGTTATCTACTGCACAGTTGAGATTGATACCTTTCATGAATCGTTGGGAGAGGCTTAGTTTCCATAGCGTATGGCCGTTGTAATGGGTTGTCCCCATCTCGTCTAATTCCTGAGAAGTGTATTCTGTCACATCTACAGCCGATAGAAAACGTCCCGACAGGGCGACGTAGAGTCCGTAGTTCTTGGTAAATTGATGGTCATAATCGAATCGCCATGTGAGAGAGTGAGGACGTGCCGATGTGAGGTCGGGTTGCCCTTTCTTCACGATGTTTTTGGTGAAAGCATAGGACACTTTCGCTCCCAATCCGTTGTGATGATGCAATTGTGCAGTTACATCAGCACCTGCTATCTGCTGGTCGGTGATGTTGGTGTACATCTGTCCGTAGGAACCGTCTTTCTGGATGGTGGCGGTGGTGATGTAGTTGCTGAAGAAGTTGTAATAGCCCGTGGCGGTGAGGCAGTATTTCAGGTTGTCGCTGATAGAACCGTAGTTCATCCACGAGAGCGAGAAGTTATGGTTGGTCTCACACTTCAGATCAGGATTGCCATATATCATGAAGATGCCGCCCATGAAGAAATCCATATACAACTCTTTGAGAGATGGGGCACGAAAACCTGATGCATAGGAGGCTCGGAACTGGTGCTTGCCTGTCTTATACATGCCTGCCACTTTCCATGTTGCCATTCCCTTTTGGGCAGCAGAGAAATAGTCGTAGCGGAGTCCGCCGATGAGATCCCAATGGGTGTTGGGAGTGTAGTCCCACTGCACGAAGGCATCGTAACTGTTCTGTGAGTGATGCTTCTGGTTATCGGAGAACTGATAGGAAAGCAAGTAGTCGTTCATGTAGTCGCCTCCTGCAGTGAGTTGTGAATGCCATGAGGGCATGTGCAGGTTGTAGAGCGCACGGGCAATGTTCTGGCGATTGGAGTAATCACGAATGTCCTTGTGAGTGAGCATGTTGAGATCAGACTTGTCATATTGATCAAAACTGTAAGCCACTTCAAGGTCTTGCAAAGGATTGATGGTCCAGTTGGCTTTCAGTCCGTCATTGAAATCGCGATAACGCTCATGGCTCACGGTGCCAGACTCACGTTCGCGAAAGAAATAGCCTGCACGTCCTGTTAATTTCACGTTATCATGGAGTTTCCAGATGAGACGTTCTTTGATGTTGTAGGATTTGCTGCCGTAAGTGGGCAATGCTTCGCCTCCTTGCAGGTGAAGTGCATCAGCATCGGTCATTTGGAAATTGGTCAGTGAATTGACCTTACCGATATTGACATCAGCATTGGCTCCATGACGCCATTCCTTGGTGGCACCTTCATAACGCGTGTTGAGGTTGGCTGCCCATGTGTCTGAGGGGTCTTTGGTGATGATATTGATGACTCCACCCATGGCTGATGAGCCATAAAGGGTGGAGGCGGCTCCCTTTACAATCTCAATGCGTTCGATGCTGGCGAGGTTGAGGCGTGAGAAGTCGATGTTGTCCATCGATTCGCCTGCCATGCGTTCGCCATCTACAAGAAAGAGGATGTTATTGCCGTCGTAGCCACCCATGTTGAGCACTTGCTGCCCCATGGAGTAGGTGAACTCCAATCCAGGAATCTCCTGCTGGAGCATGTCTTTCACGTTGGTGGCATCCACCCTTTGAATGTCTTCGGCAGTGATGACGCGGGTCACCACAGGAATGTCCAGCAAGGCTTTAGGAGTGCGTGTGGCTGTGATGACAACGGTTTCCAGTCCAAGCGGGTCCTTGTTCCATACGGTAGTGTCAACAGGTTCTTCTTCTGCCATTGCTGTACCCGCGAGTAATATGCTAATAGTATATAATAGATATGTTTTTTTCAACACTTCAATTCTTCAGTTTTCAGTTTCTTTTATTTTTCCTTTTTTTCATTCCCTTCATTCTTTGCGAATATGGGGTATTTGTAGTTGACCGTCATCCAGCCTTTGGTTTGATAGCGGTCTGTGCTCATGAAATTAGTTGGAGGGCTGCGTAAGTTCCATCGCTGAGGTGCAGGATCATGACGTTGTCATGCATGGTATAGTTGGGGGGCATGGTGCTGGTGTCAACATCCACCCATTTGCCGATCTCCTTGTTTTTGTGTCCAGGGGCATAGGTGAGGAACCCCTCCATCATGTGTGACATGTCAACGGTGATGGAGGTCTCGCTTTCTTCATCTTCCACCCATTGACCGTCCTGTGGCAAACCTGCGGCTTCCAATTCGGCAATGGAATGGTAGGGGGTCATGAGGACGGTGGCTCCATTTGTCTTTACATCGTAGCGATGCTGAGCGATGTCCCACTGTTCGGGTGTACCCGTTTCGGTGAGGTCGTCAAGACTGATGGTGGCTGTGGTGATGACGGGAGTCGGTGTGTGAAGGTTGATATAGACCCATTGTGCATAGTTGGTGGCATCAATGTAGTATTGTCCTTCGCGCAAAGTTTCCTCTTTAGTGTCAGTGCCTCCATCGGCTGTACCGTCATATACGTCTTCTAACATATCGCATGCTGGGAATAGTCCCATGAATAAGGCTATCCCCAGCATGATGAATGGTTTATTTCGCTTCATCCTCGCTTACTTTTTAGTCTCTTCTTCAGTTTGTGCGGCAGCCAGCACCTCTTCGAAATCATCAGCATTGAAATAGACCGTGGTGCCGCCCATGACAGAGGGTACTGCAAAGGTGGCTACGAGGGTGCCATTAGAGAGTGTGCCTTCGAGTGTGGCAGCATATTCTTTAGGATCGCCACCTCCCATACCGGGCATGAGAGTATTGCCTTCGGCTGTGAGCAGGTAACTGCCATCTTCGTTTTTCGTCACATTCACGTTGTCAAAGGTGAAGGTGCCCCATGTGGCAGAAGTATAACTAAGGCTTGAGGAAGTGAGGTCGTCATTTGCCTTGATACTTGCCTTTTCACCCTCTGTGGGCTGGAAATGCTGGAAATATTTGCAGTTGGCATAGGTACCTCCCTTGTAGGTGCCGTCGATGGCTGCTGCAAGAGGTGTTTCGCCTGCTGTCACGTTGAGTGTGGTGCCTCCCATCACAGCAGGGATGGTGATGGTGAAGGTTTGGGCACTCTTGGTGATGTCACCAGACAATGTAGCATCGTATGCCTTGGGCTCGCCATGTCCTGCCATGGTGATGGTGCCTGTGGCTGTTACTTTGTAGGTACCGTCTGCATTTGGCGTTAAGGCGTTGACATTGAAGGTGCCATCGCCCCATGTGTCAGAATGGAAGGTGACGGAGTTTTCATTGACAGTCAAGGTTTCACCATCATCAAACATGGTGCCATAGGCGAATACAACCTTGCTCCATGTGCTGAATGTTTGTTCCTCAAATTTTGCTGTGTCGTCGTTGTCGTCATCGTTAGAGCATGATGTGAAGGTTGACATCAGTACAACTGTTGCGATGGCTGAAAATAGAATCTTTTTCATACGTTTTTAATTTGATATTGTAAATAGTAATAATTTGTTTGAATCCTGAATTGGGTGCAAAGGTACGCCTTTTCTCCTTCTTGTTGCAATACTTAAAAGGGGGTAAAACGCATATTGCGCTTGGTATGCGGTGACTTGGGATTACTTATTTTGCGTTTTGAATACTCATTCCGTGTCGCAAGAGTACTTAAAAGAGGGTATTGCGCAAATGGAAAAATATTTTTAACTTTGTACTTTAAAATGGAAATACAAAAATAAATGTAATGATGATTTTGACGATCGGATTGTTGATTCCTTTGTTGGGGACTATGCTGGGTTCGGCATTTGTGTTTTTTATGAAGAAACAAATGTCGATGCAGTTACAGAAAATATTGTTGGGTTTTGCCTCGGGGGTGATGGTGGCTGCTTCGGTGTGGTCGCTATTGATTCCTGCTATGGATATGGCGGCAGGCGATGGAAAGTGGGCTGTGATGCCTGCTGCACTGGGCTTTCTGTTGGGTATGGGCTTTTTGCTGTGCATTGATATGTTGACGCCTCATTTACATGTGGGAGCAAATGTACCAGAAGGTCCTCGTTTACATTTGTCACGTACGATGATGTTAGTTTTGGCTGTGACCATTCATAACTTGCCAGAGGGTATGGCTGTGGGTGTGGTGTTTGCAGGCTCGGAACAGGGGAGTACGGGCATTTCATTAGCGAGTGCCTTGGCAGTTTCGTTGGGTATTGCCATTCAGAATGTGCCAGAGGGTGCTATTATTTCTATGCCGATGCGTGCTGCGGGCAATTCTCGCTGGCGTTCCTTTGTGATTGGCAGTCTCAGTGGGGTGGTGGAACCGTTGGGTGGACTTCTTGTGGTACTTCTGGCGTCGATGATGCTCCCGGTATTGCCCTATATGCTTGCTTTTGCTGCAGGTGCAATGTTTTATGTAGTGGTGGAAGAATTGATTCCCGAGGCATCGGAAGGTGAACATAGCAACATTGGCACTGTTGGATTTTCTTTGGGATTCGTTCTGATGATGATGCTGGATGTCTTGATGGGGGAATGATATGATGTGTGTCTCGAAACTTGTGCTTGGAGGCTACTTCATTTTACATTTACCATTCTGCATTGACCATTTTACATCATTTTTTCTTTCCATGTCAGATTTTTGTCGTACCTTTGCAAACAAATTGTATAATGTAAAATTGTAAATTGTCAAATGGTAAATAACATGATGACAGCAAAAGAGATACGTGAGTCTTTCAAAAAGTTCTTTGAAAGCAAGGAACACCTGATTGTACCATCGGCTCCCATGGTTGTGAAGGACGACCCGACGCTGATGTTTACGAATGCGGGTATGAATCAGTTTAAGGACATTATCTTGGGTAACGCTACGCCAAAGTGCAGACGGCAGGCGGACTCGCAGAAGTGTTTGCGTGTGAGCGGCAAGCATAATGACTTGGAGGAGGTAGGACACGACACATATCACCACACGATGTTTGAAATGCTGGGTAACTGGTCATTTGGTGACTACTTCAAGAAGGAGGCGATTTCGTGGGCGTGGGAGTACATTGTGGATGTGCTGAAGATTGATCCGAAAGACCTCTATGCCACGGTGTTTGAGGGAAGTCCCGAAGAGGGGCTTTCGCGTGATGATGAGGCGGCTGGCATTTGGGAACAGTTCTTACCGAAAGATCATATCATCAATGGTAACAAACATGACAACTTCTGGGAAATGGGTGACACAGGACCTTGTGGCCCCTGCTCGGAGATTCATGTAGATTCTCGTCCTGAAGAGGAGAAAGCAAAGGTGCCTGGTCGTGAGTTGGTGAATAAAGACCACCCACAGGTGATTGAGATTTGGAATCTCGTATTCATGCAATACAACCGTAAGGCAGATGGTTCTC
>CAJOLW010000022.1 GCA_905235525.1 uncultured Bacteroidaceae bacterium | reverse complement strand
AACAACGAAGTGGAAGACGGTTGGTAACCATATAATAAGGAGAAAAAACAAGAGGTTGCACCTTCCGATGCAACCTCTTGTTTGGTAGCGGGGGAGGGGCTCGAACCCTCGACCTCCGGATTATGAATCCGACGCTCTAACCAGCTGAGCTACCCCGCCATCGCTATGGTTTTTCCGTTAGCGAGTGCAAAGGTAAGAAAAATTTGGGAATTAGGAATTAGGAATTGGGAATTATTTTCAATGAAGGGGCATTTTTTTTTATTTCTCCTCCTTTTTGAGCAGGAAAGGCCGTCCTTGGGACAAAAAACGAGTGGAAAGTGACAATTCCTCACTCCTCATTCCTCATTCCTCATTAAAAATTCGTACCTTTGTACCCGATTTGAATAATCAAGGCTGCGTCTCAGCATTGTTTAAGTGAACTTAGCACAGCCTTCGACTTGCACTCGATTTACACAGATAACTCAACTTTCGCAAGTTGAGTTGGGGGGAGTTAAAGGAGTTATTGGAGTTATCGCTCCGCTCAGGAGTTAAAAGCCGATACTCTGACACCAACATAACATTTGGCTTTAACTACTTTAACTTCTCCTAACTCCTTTAACTCCAAAAAAGTTGAGCACTTGCGAAACTTAAACACAGATAATATATAATAAGGTATTAAGAACGAATTATGGCTTACAATTTGTTGAAAGGTAAAAAGGGAATTATTTTTGGTGCACTCAACGATCAGTCCATCGCTTGGAAGGTGGCAGAACGTGCTTACGAGGAGGGTGCACAAATCGTACTTACAAATACAGCAGTTGCCTGCCGCATGGGTACCATCGCGGAACTGGCAGAAAAGACTAATGCGACTGTGATTGCAGCCGATGCTACGAGCGTGGAAGACTTGGAGATGCTTTTCTCTGAGGCTCAGAAGGCGTTGGGTGGCAAGATTGACTTTGTGCTCCACTCTTGCGCCATGAGTGCCAATATGAGAAAGAAGCGCACGTATGACGATCTTGACTATAGCCTCTTGGACAAGACGCTTGACATCTCTGCCATTTCTTTCCACAAGATGTTGCAGGTGGCTAAGAAACTGGATGCCCTGAATGAGAATGCGAGTGTGCTGGCACTGACTTATGTGGCAAGTCACCGCACGTTCTTCGGTTATAACGATATGGCAGATGCCAAGTCGCTGCTGGAGTCTATCGCACGTTCGTTCGGCTACATCTATGGCCGTGAGAAGGGTGTGCGTGTGAACACCATCAGCCAGTCTCCTACTTACACTACCGCAGGTTCGGGCATCAAGGGCTTTGACGGCCTCTACGACTTCTCCGACCGTATGTCACCTCTTGGCAATGCCAGCGCTGACGAGTGTGCTGACTACTGCATCGTGATGTTCTCCGACCTCACCAAGAAGGTGACCATGCAGACGCTCTTCCACGATGGTGGCTTCTCCAACATGGGCATGTCGCTGCGCGGTATGACTCAGTACAACAAGTCTTTCATCGAGGAAAACACCGATAAGGAAACGGGCAAGATTATCTACGGATAAAGCAAGCAAGATTAGAATAACATAAAAAAGTGAGAGTTACTTCCAGCGTCGCCGGGTAACTCTCACTTTTCATTTGTATATCTTTGAATGACAGGTTCGTGTTATTTCAATCGTGCCAATGTTTCCTTGATGCGTTTCATCGACTCAACGATGTTTTCATCGCTGGTGGCATAACTCATGCGGAAGCATTCAGGAGAACCGAAGGCATCACCGCCTACGGTAGCCACATGACCCACTTCGAGCAGGTACATGGCGAAGTCGGTGGAGTTGTTGATGACACGGTCACCGTCTTTCTTGCCAAAGTAACTGGAGCACTTTGGGAAGAGGTAGAACGCACCTTGTGGGTCGTTCACTTCGAGACCCGGAATCTCCTTGGCCAACTTCACGATGAGGTTCTTGCGACGCTCAAATGCCTGGCGCATATCCTCCACACACTGCTGAGGCCCTGCAAATGCTGCCTCGGCAGCCTTTTGAGACACTGAGCAGGGACCAGAGGTGTACTGACCTTGCAGTTTGTTGCAGCCCTTCACAATCCATTCGGGAGCGGCGATGAAGCCGATACGCCAACCTGTCATGGCGTATGCTTTGGACACACCGTTGATGACCACCACACGGTCCTTGATGTCATCGAATGAAGCCATGGAAGCGTGCTTGCCTACATAGTTGATATGCTCGTAAATCTCATCAGCAATCACGATGACATTCTCGTGCTTCAGGAGCACGTTTTTCAGACCTTCCAATTCTTCCTTGCTATAGACGGAACCGGTAGGATTGCTGGGTGAACAGAGAATGAGAGCACGAGTTTTAGGCGTGATGGCAGCCTCCAACTGGGCTGGCGTAATCTTGAAGTCCTGCTCGATAGGCGCATCGATGAAGACGGGTGTGCCTTCGGCGAGGAGCACCATCTGGGGGTAAGACACCCAGTAAGGTGCAGGGATGATGACTTCGTCGCCAGCATTGATGATTGCCATGATGGTGTTGCAGACAGACTGCTTGGCACCGTTCGAACAAAGAATCTGAGAGGGCTTGTAGTCCAATCCGTTCTCATTTTTGAGTTTGTTCACGATAGCCTGCTTCAGTTCTGGATAGCCAGGCACGGGGCTGTAGCGGCTCCAGTTCTCTTCCACTGCTTTGATGGCAGCAGCCTTGATGTGGTCGGGAGTGTTGAAGTCTGGCTCACCGACACTGAGGTTAATGACATCCACGCCCTGAGCCTTCAACTCAGAACTTTTCTGACTCATTGCCAGCGTGGCACTTGGCGAGAGTCGGTTCAATCTTTCTGAAAGATTTTCCATAGATTTATATTGTTTATGTCGTTATATCCTTATCTCGATATATTGTTATCTCGTTATTTGTTGAAATGCAGCGTGTGTCCCATGCGCTCTTTCTTTGTGCGCAGGTAACGTTCGTTGTATTGATTGGGGGTGATTTCGATAGGCACGTTCTCCACAATTTCGAGCCCGTAGCCTTCGAGTCCCACACGTTTCACGGGGTTGTTGGTCAAGAGACGAATCTTACTGATGCCAATTTCACGCAGGATTTGTGCACCTACACCATAATCGCGCAAATCTGGATCGAAACCCAGATGAATGTTTGCATCGACGGTGTCAAGTCCCTCCTCTTGCAGTTTGTAGGCAGCAATCTTGTTCATCAAGCCGATGCCACGCCCTTCTTGAATGAGATAGACGATAGCACCTTTACCCTCCTTCTCGATGAGTTGCATAGACTTGTGCAGTTGTTCGCCGCAGTCACAGCGTTGACTTCCGAAGATGTCGCCTGTGGCACAACTGGAGTGCATTCTTACCAGCACAGGCTCGTCTGGCTCCCATTCTCCCTTGATGAGAGCGACATGCTCCAAACCGTTGCTCTTCTGGCGGAAGGGGATGATGCGGAAATGTCCGTAGGCAGTGGGCATGTCTGCCTCTACCCCTTTCTCCACAAGGCTTTCGCGTTGCAGACGATAGGCGATGAGGTCTTTGATTTGGATGAGTTTCAATCCAAACTCCTCGGCTTTCTTAATGAGTTCGGGCATTCGTGCCATGGTGCCGTCTGGATTGAGTATCTCGATGAGTGCAGCGGCAGGTCTCAGTCCTGCCAGACGTGCCAAGTCGATGGCAGCCTCGGTGTGTCCAGACCTTCTCAGCACCCCATTGTCCTGTGCATAGAGCGGATTGATGTGCCCGGGACGTCCGAAGTCTTCTGATTTTGCTTCGGGGTTGGCGAGCCATTGAATCGTGGCGGCACGGTCGTGGGCACTTACGCCTGTGGTGCAACCTTCAAGTTTGTCGATGGTCACCGTGAAGGGGGTGCCTAACATTGACGTGTTCTCTTCCACCTGATGAGGCAACTCCAGTTCCTTGGCACGCGAGATAGTGATGGGAGCACAGAGCACTCCACGTCCTTCGCGTAGCATGAAGTTCACTTTCTCGGGGGTAATCATCTCTGCAGGGGTGATGAAGTCACCCTCGTTCTCTCGGTCTTCATCATCGACTACGATAACGAACTTTCCCTGCCGGAAGTCCTCTATCGCCTCTTCTATTTTGCTAAACTGAAAGGATGTATCCATGTCGGTTGTTTATTGGTTGTTTAGTATGTTGGTGACAATGTGATTGTCAATAGTTTCTGAATATTTGATGATGGTACGTAGGTCTTTGCGGCGACGTCGGTAGAAACGGAAGTCTCGTGTCTCCATCACGGGATAGCCATTGAGCAGTCGCAGCACTTGACGGTCTTTGCTGTTCGACAGCACCTCCACGATGTATTCCGTTATCTGGTAGATGCCTTCAGCCTGCATGTCTTCGCGTTTGGAGAACCAGAATCGGAAGATGTATGCCATATAGCCGAAGAAAGTCGAACGGGGCAATGCACCCAGATACTCACGGCTCGTCGTGATGAGTTGACCCAATGTAGCGTGCATGTCGGCATAGTCGGGGTCATGGATAATGACTTCCTTTCGAGTGATATTGCGTTTGGGTCGGATGCCCAGGAGTTTCTTCCACAGGTTGGTGTAGGCATCAATGTTGAACACCGTTGAGTCGTTGTTGGACTTTATGGTGAGGAAGATACCCAAAGGTGCCATGACGAGTGTGCTGAGCCAAATGCCGAGCCAAACGGGCATGCCTCCTTCGCGGCTCACCTTCATGGCACCTGTGTCAATCATGTAGTAGGCGATGAAGATGATGACTGCCACCACAACGGGGAACCCCAATCCACCTTTGCGGATGATGGCACCCAATGGTGCTCCCACAAAAAAGAATATCAGACAGGCCAACGCCATCGTGATTTTCTGCCAAAACTGAATCTGGTGCAGACGTATCTGTTTGTTGCCGTATTCTATTACATCAGCCTTGCTGTTGGCATCCATCTCCTGAAATCCAGCCTTCTGTAGAGCAGACATGATGATGCGTTGTTTGTGCTGGGAATCCGTCTTGCTGTATAAGGAATCGACATTTACGCTTGAACTTGGTATGATGATTGCCGTTTTTGCTTTGTTCGACAGATAGGCCTTCTCTTCCTTTTCCAACCTCTTCCTGACACTATCTCTCATCTGTGCAATGGTTATCGAGTCATAGTCGGAAATACGGGTCTTGTGGGGGATGTTGAGCGTATATCGTTGCATGTTGTCGTGGAAAATCACACTGAGGCTATCATAGTAATTTTCCATCGAGTCAATGTCGTGAGTTAATTGTTTCATCGTCTTCGTCTGTGCTCTGCCCGATACTTCCTCTTGGTCTGCCAGGTTGAAGTTTGTGTCGAAGTCTATGATGAAGTGTTTCTCCACAAACGTCTCTCGTCGGTAAGGCACATTCCTTGTTTGCAATGCGTTGCTTGACAGATTTTCAAACTGTTCACCTTGATAAAGAGCCAACAACAGGTGCATCTTGTCACTTGTGGTTTCCAGCCGGGCAGAGTCTGCCAGAATGATATGTGCGCGGTTCACCCCGTCCTGCATATTGTAGATGATGACATCGTAGAGCATTCCTGTGTCCTCATTCTTGTGCTTCACATATAGGTTGATGTTCTCGATGCCGTCATAGAACACCCCTTCGGGAATGTCCAATTCCGGTGATTTCATTTTCAGCGACGTAATCATCTGGAGCAGTTTCTGCTGTGCTTCAGGCACAATCTTGTTTTGGAAATGGAATGAGCCTAACGACAGCAACGACACCAGGATGATGAGTGGCATCAATGTGCGGATGAGGGAGATGCCCGCAGCCTTGATGGCAAGCAACTCCAGACGCTCACCGATGTTGCCGAATGAAATGAGTGATGCCAGCAGAATGGCAAGTGGCAGTGCCAACGGAACCAACGTCTCGGCAGCGTAGAAGAAGAACTCTACATACACGTCAAAACTCAGCCCCTTGCCGATTAGTTCGTTAATCCACTTCCACAGAAACTGCATCATGACGACAAACAGACTGATGCAGAACGTGCCTGCAAACAGCGTGAGGAAGTTCTTCAGGATAAACAAATCGAGTCGCTTGATGAGTTTCATTCTTCTGCCAATAGCATCTGTTCACACTAATTCAAGATGCAAAGGTACGAAAAAGTTTAGAGTTAAGGACTGAGAACTTTAAGTTTTTTGTTATTCGAGGCATTTTTTCATCCTATAGAGCAATTTACTCTAAACTCAAAACCCTAAACTCTAAACTTTTTTGTACCTTTGCACACAAAATAGAACTACGATATGATTACAGCAGAACAACTGAAAGACATTAAGGACAGGACAGAGGCGCTGCACCGCTATTTGCAGATCGACCAGAAACTGATAGAGGTGGAAGAAGAGGAATTGCGCACACAGGCTCCGGGGTTCTGGGATGACCAGAAGGCTGCCGAGGCGCAGATGAAAAAGGTGAAGACGTTGAAGAAGTGGATTGACGGGTACAACGAGGTGAAAGCAGCGACGGATGACACAGAGGTGGCATTTGACTTCTATAAGGAGGAGATGTCCACAGAAGAAGAGGTGGACGATTACTATGGTAAAGCCTTGGCGCTCATAGAGGATTTGGAGATGAAGAACATGTTGCAGGGCGAGGCTGACAATATGGACGCTGTACTGAAAATCAATGCCGGTGCAGGTGGTACGGAAGCACAAGACTGGGCACAGATGCTCATGCGCATGTATCAGCGCTATGCCGAGCAGCATGGCTATAAGGTGACCATCAGCAACTATCAGGACGGTGAAGATGCAGGTATCAAGACGGTGACTATGGAAATTGCTGGCGATATGGCGTATGGCTATCTGAAAGGTGAAAGTGGTGTGCACCGGTTGGTGCGTGTCAGCCCTTACAATGCACAGGGAAAGCGCATGACTTCGTTTGCCAGCGTGTTTGTCACCCCATTGGTCGATGACACCATCAATGTGGAGATTGAGCAGGCACGCATCTCATGGGACACTTTCCGTTCAAGTGGTGCTGGTGGTCAGAATGTGAACAAGGTCGAGTCGGGTGTACGTTTGCGCTATCAGTATAAAGACCCTTATACGGGTGAGGAAGAGGAAATCCTCATCGAGAACACAGAAACGCGTGACCAGCCTAAGAATAAAGAGAATGCTCTGCGCCTCTTGCGTTCCATGCTCTACGACAAAGAGTTGCAGCACCGCATGGCAGAACAAGCCAAGGTTGAGGCTGGTAAGAAGAAGATAGAGTGGGGCAGTCAGATTCGCTCCTATGTCTTTGATGACCGTCGTGTGAAAGACCACCGTACCAACTACCAGACCAGTGATGTGGGTGGTGTGATGGATGGTAAACTCGATGGTTTCATCAAGGCGTACCTCATGGAGTTCTCTGCTGAAAGTTAAAAACTAAAAACTAAAAGTTAAGAGTAAAAGTTGCCGCAGGCAAATGGAAATGATTTACGATAAGGAATCTGTGTTGAAGGAAAAAGGATATGCTTTTGCTATTAGAATAGTGAAGATGGTAAAATTACTCTCGAAAGATAGATGCTTGTTTTCGATTTATGACCAAGTGCTGCGTTCTGGCACATCTATCTCTGCTAATATACATGAAGCAGAGTTTGCACAAAGTACCAGTGATTTCATTTCTAAGTTATCTATTTCATTGAAGGAGGCTAATGAGACAAAACAATGGCTTGATTTGTTAAAAGATACAGAATGTATAACGATTGGGCAGCATGAGAGCATGATTGACGATTGTAAGGAACTGATAGCATTATTAGTTGCCTCTATCAAGACGATGAAACGCAATGCCTCCATCGTGATGAAGTAACTTATACTTTTAGTTTTTAACTTTTAGTTTTGGCATGCAAGAAATAGAAAGAAAATTCCTTGTGAAGGATGACTCTTACAAGTCGCTGGCTTATAGTAAGACGCACATTGAACAGGGATACTTTGCTACAGATCCGGGACGGACGGTGAGGGTGAGGATTCGTGATGACAAAGGCTATCTGACCATCAAGGGTGCTCCGAAGAAGGGTGAGTTTGGCAGATATGAGTTCGAAACGGAGATTTCTTTGGAAGATGCTCATGAAATGCTGGAACTATGCATGCCAGGGCGAGTGAGCAAGGACCGGTATCTGGTGAAGAGTGGCAAGCATGTCATCGAAGTGGATGAATTTTTCGGTGACAACGAGGGATTGGTGATGGCAGAGATAGAGTTGGAGAGCGAGGATGAACCCTATGAGAAGCCTGACTTTTTGGGCAAGGAAGTGACGGGAAACTACCATTATTACAACAAGTATATGCTCCGTCGTCCCTATAAGTTGTGGAAGGATGAGGTGGAGTTCGAAAAGTAATGAAACAGACAAATATATAATAAGGGGCTATGAAGATAAAGGACTATCTATTATCCGTTGTCGTGACGTTGATTGTCGTTACTCTGAGCATTATTCCTATTCAGGAAGAGGCTCCGATGAGTGACATCCCGCTCATTGACAAATGGGTTCACATACTCATGTATGCAGGACTGGCGTTCATCATGTGGTTTGACCATGTGGTGAGAAGTGGTAAAACGCTGAGCCGTAAATATATCCTGTTGATGTGTCTTTATCCAGTGGCATTGGGTGGGTTGATGGAATTGGTACAGATGAACTTCACCACTTATCGCTCTGGTGACTGGATTGATTTTGAGGCAGATGTGGTGGGAATGGTAATCGGTGTTCTTTTGAGTTTGTTGGCTAATAAGTTATGGGAAGAGAAAATTTCGGGTCATAATTAGGTGCCATCCTCGCAGTGGCAGGCTCTGCTGTAGGGATGGGCAATGTATGACGTTTCTCCCATTGAGACAGGGCAGCATGGTGGCATGGCATTCATTGTCATCTTTGCAGGATGGGTGCTTGACCAGATAGGAGCGTGTGGCTTTCTGCACTAACAAAAGTGAAGAGTTAAAAGTGAAAAATCCAAGTTACTTTTGCCAATAGGGTTTTGACACCTCGCATGGCAGGTAACTTGGATTTTTCACTTTTAACTTAAAGATTTTTCACTTTTGGCTCACCGAGCAACCTACTTCACAAACACCTTTCGTGTCTTTCCGTCTTGCGTGCGGATGATGTTGACACCCTTTTGTATGCCTTCCTGCTTGAAGCCAGACAGATTGTAGATGACGATGGGCTGCGATTCGTTCGTTTCATCTTGCACCAGTTCGATGCCGTTTGGTGCTTCCACGCTGTTGACACGGCATTCCAGCAGCAGGTATTCATCGAACGCACTGCTATTGCTCATATTGCTGAAGCGGATAATGTAGTTATCCTTCGTGTCAATGGTGAATGGCAACTCGCGTGCAACAGCGGTAGAGACAGTGGCAGATGCGTTACCGTTGGCATTTGGAGTAGATGTGTAGGTGGCAGAAGAGGCAATCACCGCATTGGTGCTCTTGTTGAGGATCTCTACTTTGTACCTAGGACTTCCTTTCCATGCGGCCATCGCAAAGGTCAGTTTGTAACTGCCTGATTCAAGGTTGAGTGGGAATGCACTCTGATTACCGTATTCAGCCCTGTCTTCACGCCAGTAGATGGCTTTGCCTTGATAGCCATTGAACCCCTGCATTACACGTGCTCCCATACTATAAGAGTTGGGGTATTCATGCACCTCACCGTTCTCTTGTACGCAGCGCCAACCTGAAGGAATCGTGCCGTTTGCCACGTCTGTGAAATCCAGTTTATAGACTGCTGTGGCATCTTTAAATACCGGCACAATTGTCACATTGTCGTCAGGCATGGTGAAAGTGATCCTGTTGCAATCTGCAGCATCGATGGCGATGGTCTTTGCCATAGTATAGAAGACGGAATTAACCACGCGCAACTGTGCCAGTTGGAAACCCTCATCAGGGGTGACGGTCAGCGTAACGGTCTTGCCTTCTTCCGCCTCATCCACGTCTGCCTCTATTTTACCGTTGGCGGCATCTCTGATAGATACGAGGAATTTCTCTGCGGGGGTGTTGGCGGGTGAATAGATGATTTGGTCTATGTACATGCCGACACCGCCAGAGTTTGTGATAACGAGGTCGTTTGTTCCCTCTTTCAGCGTGGCAGTGATTTTGGCCTTGCGCCAGTCGTTCAGTTTCACCTTCTCGCATGCCACTGTTTGAGATGTTCCGTTCACGGCGATTGTGACGTTTCCTGCTTTTGTCGTGTTGCAGTAACGCATATAGATATCATATTCTCCACCCTTCTTCAGTTTGAGTTGGTGGCGAAGTGCCGCTGTCGTGTTGGTGCCCAAGTCAATATAGCCAAGACCTGCAAATTCGGATACATCGGGAGCGCACCATCCAGAGTGGGTCAAGGCGATGCCTTTCACATTCTTGCGGTCCATGTTCTCTGCCTCAATAATGATATTACCTACGAAGTCCTCGGGTTGCTTAGGCGTAGGCAATGCCTCTGAAGGAAGTACATCGGTATTTCGTTCGGTAGCAGCACCTGAGCAAGTGATGGTCACGTCAACAGGTGCACAGTGCTTGATGCTAAGGGTGTAGGTCTGGTTGTCCGCATCGTATGTGGAGGATTGATATACTTGATAAGTGCTGGTTCCTGCCGTATTGTTGGGATGCTTGGTTATTTGGTAGGACGGTTCAGATGTCACGCCTGTCACCACAATCTTGTCTGTCTGAAGTGTTGTCGTGTCGTTGCGGAAGTTGTTCAGATAGAAGTCAATGTGATCGGCATACTCGCGGATGAGACCACTGCTCAGTTTGCCCCACGTCAGTTCGAGACTTTCGCAAGTGTTGTACTGCAATGGAATCGTGGCGGAAGCCGTCTTGTTCTTGTTCATGTAGGTGTAGGGGGTATAAGTGACCAGTTGGTTCTTGTAGCGGTTCACATAGAGGTCGCCTGTGCTGACCTCGGGATACTGTTTGTTGAAATCGGCCACCTTCGTGGTTTGTGTGCTCCATCGTGAGGTGTAATTAGCCTTCTTCACTTGTACGGGGATGCTCTTTGCCAAGTCATCGTAGAGGTTGATGACGATAGGGATGGTGCCATAGCGCCCCGTCTTTTTGAAGTAGCAGAAGTTGTCCATCCACTGACCATTGCCACGGTTGAATGGGTCTGTCTGCTTGTAGAGTCCATCGTAGAGACTTCCCCATGCCGCATACTTATCCTCATCGCTGCCATCGCTCTTGTTGTTGATGACAACAATCTTGGTCTTGTTCACAACTTCCTCTCGAGTGGGGATATAGATGCCACCTTCGATAATCTTGCGGAACATGTCCAGCCAGATGCCTCTGAAGTTGGGGAAGATGCCCCAATTGCGTCGGGTGTAGCCATCTACCTGCGAGTCACTCAGATTCTGGAAGTCTTCTGTCCAGATAAGTTCGGGACCATCCCACACGGCACCACCATTTACAGCTGTCTGCTCCAGCACTGTGCCGATACCTGCCGCACCAGGGTATTTCTTTCCATGGTTGTCTCCCAAAATGGAACTCAGCGCACCATTCCAGCCACAGTTGTCATAGCGCACACCATAGTTTTTTGCCAAACCCGACACAAAAGGTCCCCATGTGACACTCTCATTATTGTAGAAACAAGAGGACGTGGTGTATTTGTACAGCCAGAGGATGGCTTCGGGATATTCCTTGCAAGCATTGAGCAAATCTCTGTTCCGCTTCATCATGCCGATGGGGTTGAGCGGATGCGACCAGATGTTGCCACAGAAGGATACGGTGAGGAAACCGCCATACTTGTGGTGCATGGGTACCAGTTTGGCAAACAGGGCGATGCGAGACGCCTGCGTGCTCGAACTCTCGTCGTTTGCCTCATCGAATCCCCAAAACTGCTCCGCATAATTCCAACCGAGGAAATTGGGATATGCCTTGAAGAAATACTCGAAGGTTTCGAGGTCATCATCTTGAATGTGGGTGTGCCCACCACTGGCAGGCTGGCAGGTAAACCACATGCCGTTGGCTTGGCAGACAGATGCCCATGACTTGTAGGTGCGCACAGCAAATCGGGGCATGCGGTACATGTCCAAATCTTTGTCGTACTGACATGAAAGCGACAGGTTCATGCACACATACGGCTTGATGTCGTCGGGAATCAAGTCGATGATTTTCTGTGGGTCAGCACTGTTCCACACATCAATGTGTACTAACCACAAAGGATGTTGCGAGTCAACCGGTCGGCGTTCCTGAGCCGACATGTTCAGCGATGCCATCAAAAGCATCATCGTCGTCAAGACGAAAGCAAATAATTTTTTCATGTAAATCAGGTTTTGATAATTTTGTATGCAAAGTTACGCCGAACTCCCCACACTCATTTTACTTCACGTTTCCAAAGTTTATGCTGATGTAACATTTGCCACCTCATCCCCCTGCTTTTCACAGCCTCGTCTTCCACAGCGCCTTTCTTTTCTCTTTCACAATCCCGTTTTTCCTCTTTCCACACCTCAAAAGTGGTGAGGTTTTGACCGTCTGAGTGGTGAGAGTCTGACCACTTTAGAGGTTGTGCTTTCCGTATGGTCTTCCCTCTGCAAGAGTCATGCGCGCCTCTGTGTCTCACACAGATAGCACAGATATTCACAGAGAATTCAATCCGCTCAATCTGCTTAATCGTTCCGTAGGAACTTGTTTTTTACAACATATCCTTTCAGGATGATTGAACAGATTCAGCGGATTTCTTTACACCGCTTACGGTGTCCCTTGAGGTGGGGATAAACCCATATAGGGGGCGCTGATGTTACTTATGCATGACAAAAAATTGACTAAAGTTTAGCAAGTAATAATTCCGTGTGAGATAAAGGTCACAGCCCTAATTCCTGCAGCGTCTCTTTTGCACCCTCATGCCCTTGCTCGGCAGCCTTGCGGAACCAAGAGACCGCTTCGGTACGGTTTTTCTCCACACCTTGACCATTGTACAGACAAATGCCTAAATTGTATTGTGCGCGGACATGCCCCTGCTCGGCGGCCTTACGCATGTAATAAACGGACTTGACATTGTCTTTCTCCACACCTTCCCCCAAATCATAACACAGGCTCATCTCGTGCTGGGCATCCATGTGGCCTTGTTCGGCAGCCTTCAGATACCAATAGACCGCCTTTTTGATGTCTTTAGCCACACCGTTGCCATGGTAATAGCACGTACCCAAATCATATTGAGCGCCCGCACGTCCCTTTTCAGCCGCCTTTGTAAACCAAAGGACCGCTTTAGAGTTGTCTTTTTCTACGCCTTCCCCCAACAGGTAGAACCTGCCAACGTAATGCTGAGCCTCATCATCCCCTTGTTCGGCCGCCTTCGTAAACCAATAGAGTGCTTGTGTGAGGTCTTTCTCCACACCTTGACCTCTGTAGTAATACATGCCCACATTGTATTGTGCGTCAACATCGCCTTGTTTGGCTGCATCAATATACTTCTCATATTGTGCCATGGCTGTCATAGGCAGTAGCGCACACAGGAATAGAAACATTTTTTTCTTCATTGTTTCATTGTTTTATGATTATCGGTTGCAAAGATACGGCATATAAATGAACCAAACAAACGAAAACGAGAAAATGTTAACCAAAATAGGAATAGGCGAATGGGGGATAGAAAATCATCAATTCCCAAGTAGGATAGGCAATCTGAAAATTTGAATTTCGTTCAATTTGCACAACTTTAGCATCGCCGAAGTTACTTCCGTTCGGAAAAACCAAAATATTTTTGTTTTTTCTCTTACTTATTCGTATCTTTGCACCATAACTTGTAATCATCAACATAATGGCTTTAATTGAAAGTATCGTTGCGCGCGCAAAAGCGAACAAGCAACGCATTGTGCTCCCTGAATCATTAGAGGAGCGCACACTTACTGCCGCCGACAAGTGTCTTGCTGACGACATCGCCGATATCATTCTTATCGGCAATAAGGGAGAAATTTTTGCTTTGGCCGACAAGTTGGGACTGAAAAACATTGGTAAGGCAATGATTGTAGATCCTGCTACATCGGAAAAAACAGAGGAGTATGCACAACTGCTTTTTGAACTTCGCAAGAAGAAGGGCATGACCATCGAAGAGGCTCGCAAACTAGTGCTGAACCCCTTGTACTTCGGCTGCCTCATCATCAAGAGTGGCGATGCTGATGGACAAATCTCAGGTGCCCTCTCGACGACGGGTGACACGCTCCGTCCTGCTTTGCAGATTATCAAGTGTGCCCCTGGCATCACTTGTGTGAGCGGTGCGATGCTGCTCATCACCCAGACTCCGCAGTATGGCGAGGAGGGTGTGCTCGTGATGGGCGACGTGGCTGTGACTCCGATGCCTGATGCCAGCCAGTTGGCTCAGATTGCTGTCTGCACGGCTCAAACTGCCAAGAGTGTGGCAGGCTTTGCTGACCCCCGTGTGGCGATGCTGTCATTCTCCACGAAGGGCAGTGCGAAGCATGAGGTGGTCGATAAAGTGGTAGAGGCTACCCGTTTGGCGAAGGAACTTGACCCTGCATTGAAGATAGACGGTGAACTGCAGGCAGATGCTGCGCTCGTCCCATCAGTAGGGCAGAAGAAGGCTCCGGGCAGTGACATTGCTGGTAAGGCCAACGTGTTGGTGGCTCCTTGTCTCGAAGTGGGCAACATCGCCTACAAACTTGTGCAGCGTCTCGGCAATGCCGATGCCATCGGTCCCATCCTTCAGGGTATCGCTCGTCCTGTGAACGACCTCAGCCGTGGCTGTAGTGTGGATGACATTTACAAGATGGTAGCGATTACGGCTTGCCAAGCAATGGATGCGAAATAGCAGACCCTCCCCTCACCCTCTCTGAAGGGAGGGGGGGTACTATTTGCACAGAGAGAAACATATATTTATAGATAAAATTTGAACAACGTGGACTTTTCCCCACAAACATTCTACTCCTCTCATTTAGGGGAGACGGGGAGGGGTCTGAAGTAGAATCTCCCCCACAAACATTCTACTCCTCCCATTTAGGGGAGGCGGGGGAGGGGTCTGTATGAAAAAGATTCTTGTATTGAACTGTGGTAGTTCATCTATCAAATACGCATTGTATGACATGGCCGACCAGTCGGTCATCACGAGTGGTGGTATTGAGAAGATTGGTTTGCCAGACTCGTTTATCACCGTGAAGTTGAATGGCGAGAAGCACAAAATGGAGAAGCCTATCGCTGAACATACTGCTGGTGTGCAGTGGATTTTCGAGGTGCTCACACAGGGCGAATATGCTGTGCTGAAGAGCCTTGACGAACTGGACGCTGTGGGTCATCGCATGGTGCATGGCGGCGAGAAGTTCAACAAGTCGGTGTTGCTCACTCCTGAGGTGATGGAGGCGTTTGCTGCTTGCAACGACTTGGCTCCCCTCCACAATCCTGCCAACATCAAGGGTGTGAATGCCGTGACAGCCTTGCTGCCCAACATTCCACAGGTGGGTGTGTTCGACACGGCTTTCCACCAGACGATGCCTGATTATGCTTATATGTATGCCCTGCCCTACGAACTGTATGCGAAGTATGGTGTGCGCCGTTATGGTTTCCACGGAACCAGCCACCGCTACGTGAGTCAGCGTGTGTGTGAGTTTTTGGGTGTGAAGCCTGAAGGTAAGAAGATTATCACTTGCCACATCGGTAACGGTGCTTCCATCGCTGCTGTGAAGGATGGCAAGTGTGTGGACACGTCGATGGGTTTGACTCCGCTGGAGGGACTCATCATGGGTACTCGTTCGGGTGACATCGACGCAGGTGCAGTGACGTTCCTGATGGACAAACTGAACCTTGACACGAAGGGCATCAGCAACCTCCTGAACAAGCAATCTGGTTTGTTCGGCGTGAGCGAAGGTTCTTCTGACTTCCGCGACATCCTCGCTGGCATTGCCAATGGCAACGACAAGGCGCGTCTGGCGAAGGACATGTATTGCTACCGCATCAAGAAGTACATTGGTGAGTATGCTGCTGCGATGGGAGGTGTAGATATCATCCTCTTCACGGGTGGTGCAGGCGAAAACCAGTGGGAGGTGCGCGAAGGTGCCACGAAGGGCTTGGAGTTCATGGGCATCAAACTTGACGATGCCAAGAACAAGGCTTGCCGTGCGAAGGAAGCCATCCTCTCCACCGACGACTCGAAGGTGACCATCTGCTGCATCCCGACGGATGAGGAGTTGATGATTGCATTGGATACATTGGAATTAACGAAATAGCAGACCCCCTCCTCACTCCCCCTAGAGGGGGAGGGTGGTTACCTTATTACAATAAAAATCAAATAGTAGAATACCTCCCCACTAAAGATTCTACTCCTCCCATTCAGGGGAGGCGGGGGAGGGGGCTGTATGAGCGAATATAACGACGAGACCTTTGAAGAAGGCATGGAGGACGAGATGCTCGACGCTTCGCCTCCTGCCGATGGGCAGCCGCCTAAGAGCGACTATGACCCGACCGTGATGAAAGACAGCATCACCCACCATCTGAGTGGCATGTACCAGAACTGGTTCTTAGATTACGCTTCATATGTGATTCTGGAACGCGCTGTACCGCATATCATGGATGGTTTGAAACCTGTGCAGCGACGCATCCTCCACTCGATGAAGCGAATGGATGATGGACGCTACAACAAGGTGGCGAACATTGTGGGTCACACCATGCAGTTCCACCCTCATGGCGATGCTTCCATCAAGGACGCACTGGTGCAGATGGGACAGAAGAACCTGCTCATCGACTGTCAGGGTAACTGGGGAAACATCCTCACGGGTGACGATGCGGCTGCAGGTCGTTATATCGAGGCTCGACTTTCTAAGTTTGCGCTCGATGTCTTGTTCAATCCCAAGACCACCGAGTGGAAACTCTCATACGACGGACGTAACAAGGAACCGATTTCACTGCCAGTCAAATTCCCGCTCCTCCTCGCTCAGGGAGTGGAAGGCATCGCTGTGGGTCTGAGTTCTAAGATATTGCCCCATAACTTCAACGAACTATGTGATGCTGCCGTGCATTATCTGCACAACGAACCTTTCCAACTCTACCCCGACTTCCAGACGGGTGGCTCCATCGATGTGTCGAAGTATAACGACGGACAGCGTGGTGGAACGGTGCGTGTGCGTGCCAAGATTGAGAAGCGTGACAGCAAGACCCTTGCCATTACGGAGATACCTTACGGCAAGACGACAGGCTCACCGTCGAAACCCAGCCAGTTCATCGACTCCATCCTGAAAGCGATTGAGAAGGGGAAAATCAAGGCGCGTAAGGTGGAAGACCTGACGGCAGCCGGTGTGGAGATAATCATCCACTTGATGCCAGGTGCATCGAGTGACAAGACCATCGATGCCCTCTATGCCTTCACCGACTGTGAAATCAGCATCTCGCCTAACTGTTGTGTCATCGATGACCGTATGCCGAAGTTCCTCACCGTGAGTGACGTGCTGCGCAAGAGTGTCGATTACACCAAGTACCTCATCAAGCGGGAACTGGAGATTCGACGGGGTGAGTTGCTGGAACAGTTGCACTTCGCCTCATTGGAGAAAATCTTCATAGAGGAACGCATCTATAAGGCAAAGGAATTTGAGAATGCCAAAACGATGGACATCGCTGTCGAGTATGTTGATTCTCGCTTGAAGCCTTTCTATGAGCAGTTTGTACGAGAAGTGACGAGGGATGATATTCTCCGACTGATGGAGATTAAGATGGCACGTATCTTGAAGTTCAACAAGGACAAGGCTGACGAATTGATTGCCCGTCTGAAAGCAGAACTGGAACAGATAGAGCGTGACCTTGCCAATTTAGTGGAGGTGACTGCCGAGTGGTTCCGTTTCTTGCAGAAGAAATATGGGGCAGAGCATCCTCGCCTTACTGAAATACGCAACTTCGACACCATTCAGGCAGCCACAGTGGCAGAAGCAAACCAGAAACTCTACATCAACCGTGCTGAGGGATTCATCGGCACTGGCTTGAAGAAGGACGAATGGGTGTGCAACTGCTCTGACATTGACGACATCATCATCTTCTACAAGGATGGTACATACAAGGTCATCAAAGTGGCTGAGAAGGTGTTCATCGGGGAGACTGAACGTAGTAAAGCCGAAAAGCGGAAAGTGGAAATTATCCATGTGGCGGTGTTCAAGAAGAACGATACGCGCACCATCTATAATGCCACTTATAAAGATGGCAAGACAGGCATCACTTACATCAAGCGATTCAATGTATCCAGCGTCACTCGTGATCGTGAATATGATATCACGATGGGTACTCCAAAGTCTAAGGTGACGTGGTTTTCGGCAAATAGCAATGGTGAGGCAGAAATCATCAAGGTGACCTTGAAGCCGCAGGAGAAGTTGAAGAAATTGGTGTTTGAGAAAGACTTCAGCGATATTGATATCAAGGGCAGGTCTGCTCGTGGTAATCAATTGACCAAGCACGAAATCTTCCGTATCCAACTGAAAGCGCATGGAGGCAGTACGTTGGGTGGTCTGAAAGTATGGTGGGATCCTGATATTCAACGCATCAATTATGATGAGCATGGTGAGTTTCTGGGTGAGTTCCTCAACAACGACCAGATCCTTGTGGTGCTTTCGACGGGTGAATACTATCTCACGAACTTCGATGCCAACAACCACTACGAACAGAATATCTTGCGCATTGAGAAGTTTAAGGCAAAGAAGGTATGGACGGCTGTGTTGTGGGATGCGGAGAATCAGAACCAACCTTACATCAAGCGCTTTGTGTTTGAGGATTCGAAGAAGAAGCAGAGTTTCTTGGGCGAAAATCCTGAGAGCCAGTTGATTCTCTTGACAGACACTCCTTATCCATTGCTTGAACTCACCTTCAAGGAGCCTGATACGTTCCGTGGTCCCCAGCAAGTGGATGCGGAATCGTTTATCGCTGTGAAGGGATTCAAGGCAAAGGGTAAGCGTCTCACCACTTATGCGCTTGACCAAGTGAAGGAACTGGAACCTGTTCGATTCCCTGAACCTGAAACCGAGAATGAGGTGGAAGAAGAGGAGGTGGAAGAGGTGATTGATCCTGATGAGGGCAAGAGTGATGGCGATATCCGCGATGAAATTACAGGACAACTGAAACTATTCTGATGAGATCTATATATATAATATTGTATAAAGGCTTGATAACGGCGACAATGCTGTTGCTAAGCCTTTATGCTATAGGTCAAGACACCTTGGACAGTTCTCAACTATCAACTCCCTACTCTCAACCCAACAAAGAACTGCTCCACTCGTCCATGATCGGTGTTGGCAGTTCAAATGTGCTGGACACATACCTTTCATCCTACAATTACACCGGCACTGATATCCGCATCCAACGGGAGACGATGCGCATGACGAATCTATGGGGAGGAAGGGTGTCCAACCAGTCCCTGATTGACATCAATGGTGACATCAACAAGAACCATGCAGGCAATATAGATGAGTATGCTGGTGGAATCCGCTATTCGCAAGGATGGTTCTACAACTTCTTTCAAGGCAACACAGTAAACCCTATCGAGCGTTCTGCGTCACGATTCAATTTGGCAGCAGGATTGGCGGCATCAGGTTATTTGGGTGTTGTTTATATAGACCGTAGTGGCAACAACCCTGCTCAGGTCAAGGCGGATGTGATGATAGATGTGAGTGCTTTGGCTACTTACGATATGGTGATTGCGAAGCATCACTATCTGTGGCGTTATCAAGTGTCATTTCCTTTGATGGGCATTGCCTTCTCTCCGAACTATGGGCAGAGTTATTATGAGGCTTTCAATTTGGGACATTACGACCATAATGTTGTTTTTGCTTATCCTGGGAATATGCCCTCTATGCGCCATAAACTGACCCTCGACATTCCCATCAAGCGTTACACCCTCCGTGTGGGGTATGTGGCACAGTTTCATCAATCCATGTTCAACCATCTGAAGTATCATAGTTATGCGCATGATTTCATGATTGGTTTCAACAAATACCTGTATCGCCGATGAAGAACATACTTTCACTTTTAGTCGTTAGTCTTTCTCTGCTAACTTTCGCCTCCTGTGTGAAGGAGGACTTCTACGATAACACCAAACGGGGCAACTATGAGGCTCTCTGGCGCATCATGAATGAGCGTTACTGCTTCTTTGACTATAAGAAGAAGGAATTGGGGGTGGATTGGGATGAGATTCATGCACGGTATGCCTATAAGATTAATGAGAAGATGACGAATGCCCAACTTTTTGAGGTGCTCTGTGATATGTTGGCTGAGTTGGAAGATGGGCACGTCAATCTCAGTTCATCGTTCGACTTAGGGCGCAATTGGAGTTTCTATGAGGACTATCCAGAGAACTACAATGACAGCATTGCCAAACTCTATCTGGGGCATAATTACCAAATTGCTTCAGGACTGAAATATGTCACCTTCAATGACAATATCGGTTATGTCCGTTGTGAGAGTTTTGAAGAGGGTATTGGTGATGGGAACGTGAGTGTGATGCTTCATGGTCTTGCTATGTGCAAAGGGCTGATTGTTGATGTGAGAGGCAATGGGGGAGGGCAGATGACGAAAGCACGAACGTTGGCATCCCACTTCACTAATGAGCGTCTGTTGGTTGGATATGTTTCGCATAAGACGGGTAAGGGACGCAATGATTTCTCTTCTCCGAAGGCTGAATATCTTGACCCTGCATCTGATGGCGTGCGCTGGCAGAAGCCTGTGGTGGTGCTTACCAATCGTGCTGTCTATTCAGCAGCCAATGACTTTGTCAAGTGCATGAAGTTGTTTCCTAATGTCACGGTCATGGGTGACAGAACGGGGGGGGGCTCAGGTATGCCGTTCAATAATGAACTGCCTAACGGATGGTCAGTCCGCTATAGTGCTGTGGTCTATTATGACAAAGATATGCAGCACACGGAATTTGGTATTGAACCAGATGTCGCCATATCTATGTCGGGTGCTGACATTGCCCGGAAAAAGGATACTTACATAGAACAGGCAAGAGCCTTTTTGAACGAAAGTGAATAATCTTGAAAAAAGTTAGAGGAGTTAAAGGAGTTATCGCTGCGCTCAAGAGTTCTGCCAGCCCACGCATTGGGCGATTCTGTCCTAAACTCTAACTCCTTTAACACCTAAAAAACAGATTTTTCACTTTTCACTTTTCACTTTTCACTTTTTTTCTTACCTTTGCATATTCTTTTGCGCTTGTGGCGGAATTGGTAGACGCGCCAGACTTAGGATCTGGTATCTCCGATGTGCAGGTTCGAGTCCTGTCAGGCGCACATGAAATGGCACAAAGATAGGGATGGGGATTGATTCATTTCACGTTTTTTGAGGGAAAAACGACCGTGTGTTCATTTTTTTTTACTCTTCTTCGGAATCTTCGTCTCCTTTCATCTCCCGTTTCCGCCGTACACTGACTTTTACATCTTGTCTTTTCTGAATCTTCTGTGCTTTTTCTTTTTTCTCTTTAGGCTCTTTCACCTTTTTCTCTTTAGATTCCTTCACCTTGGAAGATTTCTCCACTTTCACGGTGGAAGTCTTCTCTGCCTTTACGATGGGAACCTTCTCCGTCTTCACTGTGGGAGCCTTCTCCGCCTTTACTGGCGATAATTTCTCTTCTTTTGTATTCTTTTGGGTAATTCTTCTTTTTCCTGTCGCAGTTTTTGGATTTTCCATCTGTACCTTTGTGGTTTTTGGCGTATAAGTCTTGCCCTTTGCCTTTGCCTTCCGTGCTGCCAACTTTTCCTTCTGTGCTTGCCGACGGGCACGTTCCAGTTCGCGTGTCAACCTTGTCACCTCATCAACTGAGTGCGGCTGGCACGCGCTTTCTCCTTGGCTGTCTTGATGCGGTCTTTCAGGGCTTGCTGAATGGAGTCGTTGGCAGTCATGACTCTTGTCTGAGCCTGTGTACTGATGCTCATTCCCAAAGTGAACATGAGGCTGAGATATAGGATAGTGAGATGTTTCATTTTGATACGCTTTTTGTGGGTCTATGCTTACAACAGTTCCACTGTCTGCACGAGTTTGTTGCTGTTAGAACCTTTGATGAGGATGAGATAGCCTTGTGGCTTTTCAGTAGCGATGGCAGCCTTCACCTCTTCAACATTGGCGAAGAGGCGATAATGGGCGGGATGATTGGTTTTGGCGAAGTTGTCGCCCACCAACCATACTGTCTCGAATCCGCAATCGCCTAACAAGTCGATCACTTTCTGGTGCTCTTCTTCTGACACATCTCCCAATTCACCCATCTGCCCGAGGATGCACATCTTGTGCTCTGCGTTGATGAGACGGAAGTTGTCGAGTGCAGCCCTCATGCTTGTGGGGTTGGCATTATAGGCATCCACCACCAGTTTGTTGTCTTGGGTGATGGTCAACTGGCTGCGGTTGTTCGCTGGAGTGTATTCCTCCAAGGCTGCACTGATGTCGGTAGCGGGGACATTGAAGAAGGTGCCGATACATGCAGCAGCCAAGGCATTGTCGAGGTTGTAAGAACCAATGAGTCGGGTCTGGACCACGCCTCCATTCCATTCAAACTTCAGGAATGGATTGCACTCCACCAATTCACCCTTCACCAAGAGGTCCTCTGCATATTTCTGGCCATATTTCACCAGTTTAAGTCCGTCGCTAATGCCAAGCAAGTGTGGGTTGTCATTGTTGATGAATGCCGTGCCTTGAAGCATGCGCAGGAAATCGTAGAGTTCTCCCTTCGTCCGGATAACCCCTTCAAATGAACCAAATCCCAATAAGTGTGCCTTGCCTACATTGGTGATGATGCCGAAGTCGGGCAGCACAATCTCTACGAGTGTCTTGATTTCCCCGGGATGGTTTGCTCCCATCTCGATGACAGCAATATCGTGTTCTTTTGTCAGTTGCAGCAGGGTCTTCGGCACTCCAATATGGTTGTTGAAGTTGCCTTGCGTATAGAGCACGTTGTACTTCTTCTTCAATACGGCGGAAATCAGTTCCTTTGTGGTGGTCTTGCCATTGGTGCCCGTGATGCCGATGATGGGTGTACCCAAGTGGACACGGTGGTATTTTGCCAATTGTTGTAAGGTGGTGAGCACGTCTTCCACCAGAATCAAATGCTCGTTCCCCTCTTTCGCATATTCCTTCTCGTCAATCACGGCGTATGCCGCTCCCTTTTCCAGTGCTGCTGTTGCGTAAGCATTGCCATCGAAGGTCTCGCCCTTCAATGCAAAAAACATCGAACCTTCTGGCACATCGCGACTGTCAGTCGTGATGGTCGGATGTTGCAAGAACAGTTCGTATAATTCTTTCATTTCCATATACTCTAAACTCTAAACCCTAAACTCTCAACCCTCACTTCAGTGCATTAATCAAATAACTTTCCAATTCGTTGCTTGCCAGTCGCAAATGGAATTCACCACCTTGTGCCACACTGATGGCGCCCGTCTCTTCACTTACGATGATGGCGACGGCATCACTTTGTGAGGTGATGCCCAGGGCTGCACGGTGGCGCAATCCCAGTTCTTTCGGAATGTTTAAGTTATGGCTGACTGGCAAGATGCATCCTGCCGCAGTGATACGGTTATGGCTGATGATCATGGCACCGTCGTGCAGTGGCGAGTTCTTGAAAAAGAGGTTCTTGATGAGTTCTGTGCTGATGTTTGCATCAATAATTTCTCCAGATTTGATGACATCAATCAGCGACATGTCTCGTTCAATCACGATGAGGGCACCGACCATGTTCTTACTCATTGAGTCACATGCCAATACGATGCGCATGATTTGTTGATCCTCATGTTCTTCCGATAGGTTGGCTTTGTTTTTTACGAAATATCGTGTGATGAAGTTTAACTGCCGTTGCGAACCGAGGGTCAGGAAAAATCGACGTATCTCTTCTTGGAAAAGGATGATGAGTGCCACCACACCCACACTGACCAATTTGTCGAAGATGCTGCCCAACAACTTCATCTCCAAAATTTGTGACACTACAATCCAAATGACGATAAACACCATGATGCCGTAGAACACATTCAGTGATCCTGATGTCTTCATCAATCGCCATGCATAAAAAAGCAGCATGGCAACCAACAGAATGTCAATAGCGTCTTTTATTCCAAACTCAAACACGGTGGTATCTATATTAGCAATTTACAATTTAGTGACAATTCTCACCACTTCTACCGCCTCCTTCACGTCGTGTACCCTCAGGATGCTTGCTCCCTTCTGCAAGGCGATGGTGTTCAAAGCGGTTGTTCCGTTCAATGCCTCGTTGGGGGTGCAGCCCAGCAGTTTGTAGATCATGCTTTTGCGTGACACTCCCACAAGCAGCGGCAGTTCGAAGATGCATAGCATCTCTTGGTGCGCCAGCAGTTCGTAATTGTGGTCAAGCGTTTTGGCAAAGCCATATCCAGGGTCGAGGATGATGTCCTTTTGTCCTAAATCACGCAATTGCTGAATCTTCTCGGAGAAATACAGCATTACCTCTTTCATCAAGTCATCGTAGTGTGGTGCCTCTTGCATAGTCTGGGGTGTTCCCTTCATGTGCATGAGGATGTAAGGAACGCCCATTTTGCGACTGTCTGGAACATCTCCTTATCTAATTCGCCACCCGAGATGTCGTTGATGATGTCTGCCCCCAGTTCTTCAACACACATTTTCGCCACGTCGGCACGAAACGTGTCCACACTTACAGGCATATCTGGCGCCTCTTCCCTCACGAGCCTTAAACCATGTCTCAGCCGTTCCATCTCCTCCTCGGCACTCACATCGTCTGCCCCAGGACGTGAAGAATAGGCTCCCACGTCAATCATGCTGCCGCCTTCCTCCACAATCTGCCGCACACGCATCCTAATGGACTCCTCCGTATTCATCCGACTTTTCGCATAGAACGAGTCGGGCGTCACGTTGAGGATGCCCATCACTTGTGGCTCTGATAAGTCCAGTAGTCGTCCTCTTACATTTAAAGTATATGGTATCAATTCTTTCATCGTGTGCAAAGTTACGGATAAATGGGTAAAAAACAAAGAAAAACACGTTTTTTTACTTGAATGGACAAATGAGAGTGGCTCAACCAAGGTGATGGATTGCGGATGCCCCCTCAGGTCGTGTGTCGTTAGCCTTCAAAAACGAGCACTCAGCGCGAAATAGGATGCGCTGAGTGCTCGAGATATTACGTGCACCGTGTACGAAATGGGAGGCGCACGGTACGCATATAAGAGAATACAACACTCTTCAGAATGTCCACTTCAAAGCCAAGGTGGGATTGATGAAGAAGGACTTGTTGTTGTAGGTGTTGTAGATGAAGTTGTTGCTGATTTCCACCTCGGTGCCGATGCTCAGGTTTGTATTCTCCAATCCTTTGAGGCTGTTGAAGTTGTACCAGAGTTGAGGCTCTGTGAGGAGGACAAGTTGTCCGTGACCACAGGCATTCTCGCCACGCCAGAAATCGATGAAGCCAGAGAAGGTGCAAGCCTTGTGGGCGAAAGTGGTGCTCCACACACCAGTCAACTGAACGCTGGCATAGGCACGGGTGTTGTCGTAACTCTTGAAGTAGTGCTTGTACATGAGTTGTACGGAGTAGGTCTTGGAGAAGTCTGCTGAATGTCCGTTCCATGCGGGACCGATAAGAGCCGCCTGCTGGAAACTGCCGAAACGGTTGAGACCGCCATCGTATTCAATATGGGCAGCGAAGGGTGATTGCTTGCCCAGATTGAACTCGCGTGAAATCTCGGTGTAAGCCCCTTCGGTGAACTTGCGGCTGAAGTCAATATCTACAAAGTAGAACCAAGAACCCCATTGGTCGGCTTTGAACTGTTCGACGGTAACTGTTACTTTTTGATGACCAGCCTCTTCGTCTGGATAGAGGTTGCGTCCGAAATCATAATGTACTTGGATGTCTTGTGCGTTGGCACTGATGGCGGCAATTAGCGCCATTGTCATGAAGATCAGTTTTTTCATGATTATCATTTTTTTTAGTTTGTATATTGTTCAATATCAATGTCCATCCGGTTAGGTAGGATGGCATTCAGAATGATGCCTACGATGGCTGCCAATGCCAATCCTGAGAAGTGGATAGAGCCGATAGCGACAGAGTCGTTGGCACCATACTTCACGCCGATGGCGATGACCAAAATGAGGGCAGCGATTAAGATATTGCGCATCTGTATGAAATCAATGTGTGCCTCCACTATGTTGCGAACACCTACGGCGGAAATCATTCCATAAAGGATGAGTGACACACCGCCGATGGTGGCGACTGGCATTGTGGCAACGAAACATGCGAATTTGGGACAGAAACTCAGTAAGATGGCAAAGATCGCCGCCAGTCGGATGACACGAGGATCGTACACTTTTGTGATGTTCAGCACTCCCGTGTTCTCACCGTAGGTTGTGTTGGCTGGTGCACCAAACAACGAAGCCAATGTCGTGGCAAGACCGTCGCCTGTGAGTGTGCGGTGCAAGCCCGGGTCAGCCAAGAACGGTTTTCCCACGGTGCCAGAGATGGCGCACATGTCACCGATGTGCTCCATGATGGTGGCAAAGGCGATAGGCATGATGGCAATGATGCTGGAGGTGATGAGTGTGTAATCGGGGTTGTCAAACACTGCCAACATGGTGTTCTCCCTTGCTACAGGCAATCCTACCCATGCAGCGTTTTGGAAGGGCGTGAAATCTATCTTTCCCATACAGGCTGCCAACCCATACGATGCCGCGACTCCAAGTAAAATGGGTACGATGCGTATAATGCCATGTCCCCACATATTGCTCACAATCACCACGATGATTGCCACCAGTGCGATGAGCCAGTCGGTCATGGCATTGGTGATAGCGGAGCCTGACAGACACAGACCTATAGAGATGACCATGGGGCCTGTCACCACGGGCGGGAAGTAACGGAGAACACGCTCGCTGCCGAACCACTTGATGAGTCCTGCCATCAAGAAATAGCATAGTCCTGCGCATGCCACACCGATGCAGGCGTAGTCGAGCGAAAGGTTTGCGGATAATCCCCTGTCCATGCCGAGTTGCTTGATGGACATGTAACCTCCGATGAAGGCAAAGGAACTGCCGAGGAAAGCGGGCACCTTCCATTTTGCGATGAAATGGAAGAGCAGTGTGCCGATACCTGCGAAGAGTAAGGTGGCTGACACGTTCAGTCCTGTAATGGCTGGCACGAGGATGGTGGCGCCAAACATGGCAAAGAGGTGCTGAATGCCAAGGACGCCAAACTTGACAGGACCTAAAGTGCGAGCATCATAGACACCCTGTTGTGATGGTATTTCCATAGTTAAATGAAGATAAACCTAAGAATGAAAATGAAGGCCAATATCACGACGGTGGCATTGAGATTTTCCCATCTCCGTGCAATGGCGTTGAGCAGCACATAAGAGATGATACCTAACAGGATACCGTCGGAAATGGAACTGGCCATGGTCATGGAGAACAGGGTGATGAAGCAGGGCAACCCTTCTTCGTAGGAGTTGAAGTCAATGTGCACGACACGCATGAACATCATCAAACCCACAATGATGAGAGCGGGGCTGGTGGCTGCCGATGGAATGGCAAGGAACAATGGCGAGAAGAATAGTGCGATAGCGAAACACAAGGCGATGGTGGCTGCTGTTAACCCCGTTTGACCACCTTCGCTGACACCTGAAGCCGATTCTACATAGGTGGTGGTGGTGGATGTCCCAACGCAAGCACCTGCCGTGGTGGCGATGGCATCAGCAAGCAAGGCTTGATTCACGTGTGGTATGCTTCCATCCTCTTTCACCATCCCCGCAGACGTCATCACCCCAATCAATGTTCCGATGGTGTCGAACATGTCAATGAAAAGGAACGTGATGACCACTAAAAGCATGTCAAGCGTGAAGATGTTGTGCCACTCAAATTGTATCAAGAGAGGTGAAACATCGGGAGGCATACCGATGATGCCGTTCAGATGTGTCTCTCCCATCGGGATGCCGATGAGGGTGGTGGCGAGAATGCCGATGAGTATGGCACCTTTCACCTTGTAGATAAGTAGCGAGGCTGTGATGAGAATGCCAATGATGCACAGCAGGGCAGACCCTGCGGTGATGTGGCCCAATGTGATGAAGGTGGCATCACTGCTGACGATGAGTCCTGCGTTTTTCATTCCCAATGAAGCGATGAACAGACCGATGCCTACCGAAATGGATGCTTTCAGTTGCATCGGGATGGCATTGACAATGAGTTCGCGTATTTTTGTGATACTCATGATGATGAAGATGAGGCCTTCCAAGAGTATTGCTGTCAACGCAAATTGCCACGTGTATCCCATCGTGAGACAAACCGTATAAACAAAAAATGCGTTCAGACCCATGCCTGGGGCAAGTCCGAACGGCATCTTTGCGTAAATGGCCATCACCAATGTGCCGACAACGCTGGCAATGACTGTGGCTGTAAACACGGCATTTGTGTCCATGCCTTGGTCGGCGAGTGCAGAAAAGATGTTTGGATTGACGGCGAGAATGTACGCCATTGTCAGGAAAGAGGTCAAGCCAGCCATCATCTCTGTCTTGACATTGTGCTTCGCTGGGTCGAAGCCGAAGAGTTTTTGTAGCACCATGATTATAAAGATATATTTGAGAAGTTGTATTTTATGAGGAAGGATGTTTGTATCAAAGGAAAGGGAGCATGCGAGGCTCCCTTTTCTTGTGTTATCAGTCTTTTTAGTGAAAGATTCTTATGTGTTCGGTTGTCTTTTGGCGTAGATAGGTGATGCTTGCCAAATATGCTGTCCCTGTCGATTTTGCCTACATGATAGACTTCACGTGTGAATGACCGATCTTTATTGGGATGAGTACAAATTTCGCCACAAAGGTAAAGAAAATGTGTTGTAAAAACAAATATATAGAGGGAAAAGTTTGATGAGAAAAGAGAATTGATGATTTTTTGTGATGAGATATCTTTGTTTCATTTCTTTTTTATAACTTTGTACTACAATTAAAATTCTAATGTAAAATAGTGCTATGAGACATTTTATATATATAATAATGTGTATGTGTTTGTTGTGTGTGGCATCATGTACGCAAGAAAAGAAAAAAGGGAAGGTGACGAGTAAGGTGCATAGTGCGCCCTATGAGTTGCTGGTGGTGGCTGATAAGGATTGGTTGAAGACCGATGCGGGGCAAAGCCTTGTGAATACCGTGGAGGCTCCGATTGATGGTTTGCCACAGCCTGAGCCGAATTTCCGGACGACATACATCTATCCGCATGACTTTTCGGACACCTTCAAGGGATATGCTAATATCATTGTGGTCAAAGTAGGGGCGAAATATAAAGAGGCACGATTGGGATGGGCTTCTAATGTGTATGCTCAACCACAAGTGATGCTGTCGTTGGAGGCGCCCGATGACAGGTCTTTTGTAGAGTTGGTTACAATGCACCGAGAGTCTATTCTGGCAGCGTTCAATGCCAACGAATTTAAGCGTGAACGTGCTTTCTTGAAGAAAAAGCATAGCGGTGCAGTTTCAAGGCAGGCTTTGAGGCAGTTTGGAGTGGACATACAGGCACCCTTTGATGTAGATGACATCAAGCAGGGAAAAGACTTTATGTGGGCATCAGCCAGTGAGCAGGAATTTCGGCTGAACGTCTGCTTATACACCTTGCCATTACGGGAAATGACGGTGGAAGAAGTGGTGGATGCTCGTGATTCCGTGATGAAAATCAATATACCAGGAGGACGTGAGGGACAGTGGATGGAAACGGATCGGAGGTCTGTGTTGAGTGGCTCTGTCACGGTGGACGGCAAGGATTTGATGGCTATCAGAGGTTTCTGGGACATGAAAGACGATGCGATGGGTGGTCCCTTTGTCTGCTATGTCTATCCAGATGAAAAACGTCAGCGTTTGTTTGTCGCAGAGGGATTTGTCTTTGCGCCGAGTGAGAAAAAACGCCCCTTGATTCGCCAACTCGAAGCAGCGCTTCAGACCATCAATCTACAACCATAACCCTTTAAATACTTAAAATTAGGTATTCTTTTATTGCTTTTGATGCATTTTCTCTACCTAAAATTTGGTATGTAAGGAAAAGTTTTCCTACATTTGCACTCACAAAAAGATGTTTATAAAAATTGTAAATAACAAATTATAAAATTGTAAATTGAACTATGGCTTACGTAATTAGTGACGATTGTGTAATGTGTGGAACTTGCGCAGGTGAGTGTCCATCAGGTGCTATCAGCGAAGGTGATGGCAAGTATGTTATTGATGCAGACGCATGTGTAGATTGCGGTACTTGTGCTGACGCTTGTCCTGCTGGTGCAATTGCTCCAGGCGAATAAGGCGATTTGTACACTTTTTGTGATTTCTGGCGGCATTCTCATCAGAGTTTGCCGCTTTCTTTTTTTGGGGTGTCCCTAATCCTAAGAACGTTGGAAAAAGCCTGTGAGAGACTGCATTTAAGGTTTTTGCTTCCAAAGTCCTCAATTTTTTTTTTCGTCAAAAATTTTTTTATTATTTAAGAAATGCGTATATTTGACGTTAGTTTGTAAAAAAACAACCTGAATTTGTGACTTTAGAAATACTAATGAATCATGAATTTGTTTCTAACGCTCTGAAAGACATCCTGTTAATGGAAATGGGGTGAAGTAAAGGTATGTTTTAAGACAAAAATCTCCTACAAGTTCTTTTGAGAGAAAGTTTGCTGATTTTGAGGATTTTGAAAAGTTAAAAAAGATTAAATATGAAAAAGACGCATTTACTCCTTGGAACCACAATGATGGCGATTCTTGCGCTATTGAGTTCATGCTCTGTGCCCAAAGACATTGCTTATTTCCAAGATTTTAACCCAGGTAAATCTATCGTAGTCCAAAATCCCGTGGAGATTAAGTTTAAAACGGATGACGAGATTACGATTGCGGTGAGTTCAGACAAGAAAGAACTCGCAGAACAGTTTAGTTTGGTGGGTAGTGGGACAGAAGGTTCTCGTTATACAATAGATTCGGAGGGTTGTATTCGTTTCCCGATGTTGGGCAAGATTCATGTGGCAGGTCTGAATCGTCAGGAACTTCAGGAAACTATTCGTGAACAAATCATGGAGAAGGGACTGATTCGTGACCCGATTGTGACGGTTGATTATTCGAATCTGTATGTCATCATTTTAGGTGCGGTAGGTGCAGGGCGTATTCAGATTGACAGGGACAAGTTCACCATCCTTGATGCGATAGGTTCTCGTGGAGATTTAAACATAAATGGTCAGCGTACCAATGTGAAGGTGATTCGCGAGAATTATGGCAAAAAAACTGTGTATGAAGTGAATCTTTGTTCTGCTGAAGATTTGTATTCATCTCCTGTGTATTACTTGCAACAGAATGATGTGATTTATGTGGAGATGAACAAGAAGGAGAAGCGCAATGCAACGGTGCTGGGCAATTCTACTGTTCAGCCATCGTTCTGGATTAGTATGGCTACATTTATTGTTAGTGCAATTGCATGGTTCAAATAATCTCTCTCACTCTTTCTTTATCTTTATCTCTCAACTCTAACTTCTCAACTCTAAACAAATATGTTACCTCTTAATAATCCTCAAACACCAGGTGGCTATCCACAAATATCAACAGCCTTGCCATCCGCACAGAAAGGTGGTTCAGCCTATGCAAAAGTGCTGGACATGTTGACTGTTTTTGCTTCAAAGTGGTATTGGTTCGTTTTCTGTTTGGCATTGGGACTTGCAGGTTCTTATTTTTACCTTCAGATGACCCCTCCAATATACACTCGTTCAGCCTCTATCTTGATTAAGAATGATTTCCAATCGAATTCAAGTAGTTCTTCAGGAATAAGTATGTTTGGCGGAAATGTGGATGTTCAGAATGAACTCTTCACACTTCGTTCTCAAAGCCTTGCGGAATCCACTGTGCGTAATCTTCACTTGGAAGTGAATTGTTATGCCCAAGGACGTTTCCATGAGGAGATTATTTATGGAACGGACTTGAGTGTGCTGATTGTTCCTTTGGATTTGAATGATTCGGAATCTGCAGAATTCATGTTCGACCTCAAGAGTGACGGAACTTATGTGATGAGTAATTTTGTTCGTGGTGGCAAGAGTATGGCAGGTTCTATCACAGGAAAAGTGGGACGAACGGTGAAGACTCCGATTGGAAAGATTGAGGTCAATAAATCTGTGAATTTCTTCCCACAGGAAATCACCCTTCGAGTGGAACGCATTCCTATTCATGTTGCTTATAATAAGGTTTCTGCTAATTTGGATGTGAGTGCCGTAAGTGAATTATCCACCATCATCAAACTGACGTATAATGATGAAAGTCCACAGCGTGCAGAAGATGTGCTCTCCACCATTATTGCTGTGTATAATGAGAATTGGGTGAAGGACTGTAATCGCAGGTCTGTATCCACTTCCGAGTTCATTGTCGAGCGATTGCAGGCAATCGAGAAGGAGTTGGGTAATGTGGAAGATGATATCTCTACTTTCAAATCGGAGAATTTGATTCCAGCAGGTCAAAGTGATGTGGCAGGCATTTACATCAGTCAGGCAACTTCTGCTACTGCCCAATCGACAGAGATTAGCAACCAGTTGCACATGGCACGTTATGTACGTAATTATTTGACAAATGAAGCCAACAAATACACGCTGATTCCTGCTAACCAAGGTGTGAACAGCCCTAATATCAGCGGTCAGATTGCAGAGTATAACACGTTGCTTCTTTCTCGGAACAATTTGTTGAGCGCCAGTTCTTTGCAAAACCCAATCATTCAGGAGAAAGACCTTCAACTGGCAGAACTCCGCAATGCGTTGATTGCATCTGTTGATAATCATATTGCCTCCTTGAATGTGGAACTGCGTTCAGCACAGTCTATTCGTGGCCAAGCAAATAGCAAGATTGCTTCTTCTCCTTCGCAATCGAAGTATTTGTTGAATCAGGAACGTCAGCAGAAGGTGAAAGAGAATCTTTATTTGTATCTCCTTCAAAAGCGTGAGGAAAATGAACTTTCGCAGGCGTTTACAGCCTATAACAACCGTATCATCAGTCCTGCCGCAGGCTCGAATGTCCCCACCTCTCCCATACCAGGCATGATTTGGATGATGGGTGCCATTATAGGTCTTGCTGTTCCGGCTTTGATTATCTTCATGTTGGAAGCCATCAATAATCAAGTTCGTGGTCGTAAGGATTTGGGAGAATTGTCGATTCCGTTTATTGGTGAAATACCCATCCATCACCATCACCGTTCTTGGAGTGAAAAGATGTTTGGACCTTGGAAGAAGTTGTGGACTAATATTAAAGTCATGTTGAGAATCAGTGAAGTAGAAGAAGACAAGACGTTGCATATCTTGGTGAAGGATCATTCTCGAAATGTCATCAATGAGGCTTTCCGTGTGATTCGTACGAATATTGAGTTTATGACTGCTAAGGGTAGTCGAGGTAAGGTCATCATGCTGACTTCTTTCTCTCCAAACTCCGGCAAGACGTTTGTCGTGACGAATCTCGTCACTTCTTTTGCCATCAAGAAGCAGCGAGTGGTGGCAATAGACCTTGACTTGCGTAAAGCATCGCTTTCCGCTATGGTGGACAAGCCAAAGATTGGTATTGCAGACTATCTTTCGGGTGTGACGGACAGTTTCGATGACATTGTGGTTCGGAATGCGACGCATGATTATCTGGATGTGGTGCCTGTGGGAACAATTCCGCCCAACCCGACGGAACTGCTTTTTGATGAGCGTCTTGGGAAGTTGTTGGATGAATTACGTAATCAGTATGCATATATCTTTCTTGATTGTCCACCGGTCGAGATTGTTGCCGATGCCACAATCGTAGGTCACTGTACGGATTCTACGTTGTTCATCATTCGTGCAGAACATTTTGATCGGAGTCTTCTTCCTGATGTGCAGAAGTATTACGATAACAATCGTTTGCCCAAAATGTCCGTCATCCTCAATGGAACCACAGATTCATTCTCTTATTATGGATCTCACCGCTATGGTGCCCGTTATGGTTACTATGGAGGTTCCGCTTATGGTGGATATACAAAAGATGATGATTAACATTACGAACAAAAAGGACTCTCTATTCGAATAACATAAAAAAACATAGTATTATGAGTAAATCGAAGCGTAAAATTCTTTTCCTTGTAGAATCTCTTGATTCAGGAGATTCCGGGAAAGCCTTGTCTGTATTGGTACAGTACATTGACAAGACGAAGTATGATGTCACAGTCTGCGCTATCAATGGTGGCGGACAATACGAAGCCATCATCAGGGAAAACGCCAATTATAAGGCAATTCTGACTGAGCCAGGTGGATTGAAGCGTAAGTTGGTTTACCGCAACCTCCCCTTGTCGCTGGTCTATAAGTTCTATGTGCCGCAAGGGAATGATGTGGAATTTGCATACTCAGAGGGTTTTGCCACAAAATTGCTAAGTCATGCCTCGAAGGGGAAGACCAAGAGATATGCTTGGGTTCATTCAGATTTGGCAAAGAATCATTGGACAAGTGATTTCTATAGCAGTCTCAAAGAGGAGACTGCTGCTTATAACAAATTTGATAAGGTGGCATGTACGACGAATCTTCTCACAGAAGCGTTTAAGAAGCAATTCCCAGATGTGAAAGTGCCTGTTGAGACTGTTTATAATCCGATTGATTCGTTGTCTGTGCGTCTCAAATCATTGAATGTCAGCAACCCCGACGAAAATCCAGTGAAGGTTCGTTTGGTGTCACAAGGACGCTTGGAGCCACAGTATCAGTATGGTCGTATGCTCCGTGTTATTAACCGTCTTGCCAAAGAAGGTTATGACCTTGGTCTTTGGGTTTTTGGAGATGGTGTAGAACGTTTAGTGCTTGACCGCTATATCGAAGAGAATGACTTACAGACTCGTGTGAAATTATTTGGTTCTCACCCCAACCCCTACCGTTTCATGGTTCAATGCCAACTGTTCGTTTGTTCTGCTTACCATTCCAGTGTGATGAAGGCTTTGATTTTGGGCATGCCAGTGCTGGCAACAGAGACACCAGAATTGAAGGAAATCCTCAAAAACGGAGATTGTGGTTTGATGACGTCCAATACCGAAGAGGCATTGTATAAAGGCATCAAGAGTCTTCTTGATGATCCCAATCTTTTGGAGCAATACAGGCAGAAAGGCGAGGCACGTGGTTGGGACTTCGACATCGAAGCCCTCATGGCACCTTACGAGACCTTGTTCCAAGCATAAATGAGGTGGCTCCTCTCACACCCTTATACTCTACACTTTACTCCCTACTCTCTAAACTCCCAAGTGAAAAAAGTTAACGTTAAGGTTAGGGTTGAAAGGTAAACGTTAAGGTTATAAACATATGCAGACAACTGAAATTAAGCCGCATAGTAAATGGTTTGATATAGACATAAAGGGATTATGGCGTTATCGCGACTTATATTATATGTATATACGTCGCGATATCGTCACTCAATATAAGCAGACCATCTTGGGTCCCTTGTGGTATGTCATTCAGCCTTTGTTCACCACCATCATGTATATGTTTGTGTTCGGTGGTTTGGCTGGCATCTCTACCGATGGTGCTCCACAGCCCCTTTTCTATATGGCAGGTATTGTGCTTTGGGGCTATTTCTCTCAGTGTTTCACAGTGAGCAGCGATGTCTTTGGTACTAATGCCAATGTGTTTGGAAAAGTCTATTTCCCTCGTTTGGTCGTTCCTCTGTCTGGCATTACCAGCAATTTGCTGAAGATGCTCATTCAGTTGGCGATGTTTATCATCATATACATTTATTATGTGTTCACCCTTCCCTCGGGCACCCTTCATATCAATGCGTCCATCCTTCTTTTTCCCGTCCTGATTTTTCTGATTGCCATGCACGGCATGTCGTGGGGACTTATCATTTCCTCCATGACCACCAAATACCGTGACATGAAGTTCCTCGTTCAGTTCGGCATCCAACTCTTCATGTATGCCACTCCAGTCATCTATCCCCTCTCTGCTGCACCCGAGAAATATCGCGACATCATCGCCCTCAATCCCCTCACCCCCATCTTCGAAGCCTTCAAATACAGTTGCTTGGGTTGTGGCACCCTCGACTGGGGAGGTCTTCTCTACAGCACCATCTTCATGTGCATCACCCTCTTCCTCTCCGTCCTCGTATTCTCTCGCACCGAACGCAACTTCATGGATACGGTGTGATGTTTATCCATCCATACTCCGAATTTACTTTCCGAGAAGAGTCGTTTACGACTCCAACGATAAGTATTTAGGACTAAGGTTTTTTTGTTTTCGTTTTTATGACTGCAATCGAATTCAATAACGTCGGAAAGATGTACCGCCTCGGTCGTGTGGGTACAGGTACACTTTCCCATGACCTCAATCGTTGGTGGACCATGAACATCCTTCGCAAGGAGGACCCGTTCTTGAAGATAGGTGAAACCAATGACCGTAGTACGAAAGGGCATTCCGACTACGTGTGGGCACTTCGAGATATTTCTTTCAAAGTAGAGCAGGGTGATGTGGTGGGAATCATTGGTAAGAATGGCGCAGGTAAATCAACCTTGCTCAAATTGCTTTCTCGTATAACCTCCCCTTCTACAGGCTCCATCCGTTATAAAGGACGCATAGCCTCCCTTCTTGAAGTCGGTACAGGCTTTCACCCCGAGATGACAGGACGTGAAAACATCTACATGAATGGCTCCATTATGGGTATGACCAAAAAGGAAATCACTCGTAAATTGGACGAAATTGTTGACTTTGCAGGTGTGGAACGCTATTTGGACACTCCTGTGAAACGCTATTCTTCAGGTATGACTGTCCGCCTCGGCTTCGCTGTTGCAGCATTTTTGGAACCAGAGATTCTCGTTGTAGATGAGGTTCTGACGGTAGGTGATGCTGAGTTTCAGAAGAAGGCGATTGGCAAGATGAATGATGTGGCTAAATCGGGAGGACGCACTGTTTTGTTTGTGAGCCACAACATGGCGGCTGTGAAGAATCTATGTACACGAGGAGTTGTGCTGGAGAATGGCACATTGGCTTTTGATGGAACGACGGATGAGGCTGTTAATTATTATTTGAACAATAATTTTCAGTTGGAACACGGACTTATTACAGATCATATCGATGAATTGGCATCTTATATAACAGTTGATAAGATAGCAATGGTACTCCTTATACGGAGAGCACCATTACCAGCAATCAAGAGTATTTGGAGGTGCTTTTTGAAGGGACAACAACCGAGCCTTTTAAAGCCAATGTCCAACTCAAATTCTTTAATCAGAGTGAGGTGCCGATGGCAACTTATTCAGAGGGAACATATAAGGGAATAATGGAAGAGGTGCCGATCGGAAAGTTCTCTCTTTATCGTAAGATTCGTTTACCAAAATATCTCAGCAAAGGAGATTATGTGTTGGAGTTTGAGGTAAACCATAAACAAAACGGAATTTTCCGTTTCTTATGGGCAAAGCGGTGTGCGAATATTCATGTAGATGGTAATATGGATCAGTTCGGGAACCCTTTAATATCTCGTTGGGAAGGATTTTTTGGATTGGAATCAGTTTGATGTTGGTGTAATGTGTTTATATTGTGGTAGTAGTTGTTGTAAACAAACTTTGATGGTATCAAGGATGATTTGATAACAGTATAATGTATGGTTTCTATTATTATCCCGGTTTTTAATTCTGCTGGTTTTTTATCTCGATGTCTGGATTCAGTGCTAAATCAGACTTTCAAGAATATAGAAGTAGTGATAATTGATGATGGAAGTGTAGATGAATCAGGGAAAATATGTAAAGGCTATGCGGAGAAAGATGCTCGTTGCAAAGTTTATCACCAAGAAAATCAGGGTGCATCAATATCAAGGAAAAATGGCATTGCAAGGGCAACAGGTGAGTGGCTCACATTTGTCGATAGCGATGACATTGTTGAAGATGATTATATAGAACGGTTATTCAATGCCATTCAGGAGAAAGGGGTGAGAATTGCTGCATGCGACCAAGTCATGCACGTGGAAGGAACAACAGTTTCTATTGACAAGGCTGCCTCAGTCATTTTACTTGATGAGGCAAATTTACATCAACGCTTCTTTCACTACCAATTCTGGGGCTTTTGGGGAAAAATCTACCACCGTTCGGTCTTTGAAGACGTGCATTTTCCAACATACACAATCAATGAGGATTATGTAGTGATGGCTCAACTGTTTAGCAAGTATCAACAGATGGCATACGTGCCGATAGGGTTGTATCATTATATGGTACATGCCGTTAGTTTATCGCACCAACCATTGAGCCTTCGAATGTTCGATGAGTATTATAATAAGCGATGGGTCGTGGACTTTTACCGTGCCCACAGACCTCAATATATGAAAAACGCAGAGGCACAATTGGCAGAAACTTGCATCAAACTGACGAAGCCAACTGAATCGACAGAGTTTCGTACAGAACAGAATGTGGTGCGTCAATTTCTGCGCAGTCATATTCTGCGGTTTTTGTTCAATCCCTATTTGGCTGCTTCTTTGAAGTTTATGGCCTTGAAAAGGTGTTTGTGATGCTATGGATAAGAAAAAACTCCTTTTTATCAATGGACATCTGAATGCTGGTGGCGTGGAGCGTTCGCTGGTTGATGTGCTACGTCATTTGGATTATGGGAAGTATGAGGTGGATTTATTGTTGTTGGAAGGCTATGGAGACTATTTGCCAGAAATTCCGTCCGATGTGAACGTATTGATGTATCCACTAAATGAAGCGTCTGGACCTCTACTCCCCACGCTTTTGAGGAATCTTTTCCATGGGCGTTTTTTTCTTTTCTTTTACCGCTTGTTGATGTTAGGAAGTCGATGCATGGGTAATCGGATAATGCGGTATGCGAGACTGTTGTTTAGTAATGGAAATACAGAATACTATGCGGTGATTGGCTATCGTCCGGGTGGTCCAACAATAATGGCGGCATACACTTTCCGTGCCTGTAGGCGTGTGGCTTGGTGGCATCATGGCGAGATAAATGTACATGGAGAGCATAAAAACAAATTGCAGGATGCATACTTCTGCATGGACATAGTTGTGGTAGTGTCGGATAGTTGCGCAAAGATGCTGAAAGTGGCTTTCCCTTTGATAGCAAGCAAGGTCGTAGTAATTCCTAATATGTTGTGTATAGAAGAAATCAGGCAAAAAGCATTGGCGGAAAAAGTATCGTTGCTTTCATCTACTTTCAACATTGTCTCAGTGGGTCGCATGTCTCCCGAGAAGAATATGGCTTTCTGTGTAGATGTGGCGAAAAGGTTGAAAACAACAGGTTTTAACTTTCATTGGTACGTTGTGGGAGATGGTGAGGAAATGGAACAAATTAGGGATAAGATAGAAGCGGCCCAACTCTCCTCATGTATGACTTTAGCGGGGAAATTGTCTAATCCATATCCTTACATCCAGTCGTCAGACCTTCTGTTTCACCCCTCCTTGGTGGAGTCTCAAGGCATAACCGTCTTAGAGGCTATGGCATTAGGCACTCTCGTGGTGGTGGTGGAGTCTGCTGGTCCAAAGGAGTTTATTCGGAATGGGGAAAATGGAGTGCTGATTGTGCCAGATGTGGAGGCGGCAATATCTGCAGTAATAGGAGGAGCCGCAGATGTTTACAAGAGAGAGTGTCTGGTAGAGGAGGCTTTGCGTACAACTAACACCTATGTGCCAGAAAAGATAATAAGGCAAATAGGGCAACTTTTATTTGAAGAATGTCCGACACTCGATTAACTTATCTCGACAAGGCGAAAGGCATGGCTATTATTCTGATGGTGTTTGCCCACACTATGCCAGGAGAAACAATAAATACATGGATTTTTGCATTTCATATGCCTCTGTTTTTCATTGTTTCGGGTATATTGATAGCTTGGAAGTTCGGGGAGGAGAAAGAATCCGCTTCAAGTCTGAAAAAAGATCTGAAAAAAAGACTTTTTCAATTAGGTATTCCTTATTGTGTGTTTTCTTTTTTGCTGGCAGGTTATTATGGAATTCTCCAATATCTTGCAGGAGAGGTTAACCAAATGGGAACCTATTTATTTAAGGTTGTGACGATGCAGGGCATAGACTCCTTGTGGTTTCTACCTTGTTATTTCGTTGCGGAAGTAGTGATGAAAGTGACTTTGTTTAGACCGCTCATTGCTCATGTGGTGGGGATAGTGACAATTTGTGCGCTTGTACTCTATTTCATCTGCGTAAAAGAGACTCCAGATGAATGGTGGTGTCGCTTTGTACTGAAAGTTTGTGTTTGTTATGCCTTCGTCTATATAGGATATGAACTGATGAAAATACGTGTTGTGGAAAGGTTGCATTTTGTGGTAGCATGTATGTCCTTACTGATTTGTTCGGGACTGGCGTTATATAATGGTTTTTCGGCTATAGGATCATTACAGTTGAACAATCCAGTACTGTTTTTCATTAATGCCACAGGGCTTACGTTCATGTGGTTTTATTTTTTCCACAAAGACGAGGCTAGAAAATGGTTTGATTGGTTGTCTTTTTTCGGGAAAAACTCCATGGTTATTTTATGTACAAACAATCTGCTGATAGAGGTAATCCGGTTGCTGGACTACCGATGGGCTGGTGGAATATTACTGGCGAATGGAATCTGCGGTAGTATCTGTTTCACGGTAATGATAATTGGGCTTGAAATACCCCTCGTCTATTGTGCATCTAATACACGCCTATCTATATTGTTTGGGAAAAGAATTTAGTTTATGGATTTTCTAAAATCTCTCAAAGCTCGAGTCCGTAATTTTAAAACGGCTCATTTTCAATTATTTGAAGGTCATTCACTACTTGCATCGAGGGGAATCCATGAGGGGAGTCGTTGTTTTATCATTGGTAATGGCCCCAGCCTTCGAGCGGAAGACTTGACCAGAATACAAGAAAATGGTGAAATTTCCTTTGCATTCAATCGTATATTTCACATTTTCCCCAACACTCCATGGCGCCCGACATATTATATATCCCAGGACGAGAAGATGTTGGCTGGCAGTATAGATGAGGTGAATTCGATTCGAGCAGAAAGGAAATTTATTCCGATAGAGATGGATTGGTATTATGGTATCCATTTGTCGGGAGTAACGCCATTCCATATTGTGACAGAAGAAAAAGGGGAGATTGATTTTAGCGAAGATGTGGCTCGATATGTTGCTAACTCTAAGACAGTAGTTTATACAGCCATTCAGTTCGCTGTCTATATGGGAATCCGAGAAATTTATCTGATAGGCGTAGACCATCACTTTCATATTTCGCAAAACGACAAAGGAGAAATCGTTGTCGACCCAACGGCGAAAGATTACTTTACCGATACCTACAATCAGGACAAAGCCAACCTATACGTGCCCAACACCGACCGTAGCACATTAACATTTATGGCGGCCAGAAAGTATGCTGATGCACATGGTATCAAAATCTATAATGCCACCCGTGGTGGAAAACTTGAAGTGTTTGAGCGGGTCGATTTCGATTCACTTTTTACGAGTAATTAAGAGTATATGTGCAATAGGAGTCTTGACAGTTTTTTATTTGGCGCAAAAGTTGATGCTTAGAAATAATGATTCGTCTGTATATTTGTCGATGTAATAATGCTGGACTATGATTAAAGGATTTGTTACACTTGCTGTAGGCGACGATAGGTATTACAGATTGGCAGCAAATTTATTGTTGTCATATCGCCACCATGTTACAGAAAGAAAGCCGTTTGCCATAGTTGCCGATAGAGAAAATGAGTGGACTGCGTTGTTTGACAAAGTTGTAATTTTACCTCAACCATCGCACTCCTACATGGATAAAATAGAATTGTTGGCTCATCCTGCTTTTGATAGAAATGTTTTTATTGATGCGGATTGTTTAGTTTACCGAGATATAAACTCTCTCTTAGACGAATGTACAGAAGGTGTAACGCTATATGGATCTGCTTACCCTTTATCAGACAATCAAGGTGGATGGTATACACAGGATAATCTGTGTGAGTATAAAGAGCGTGTGGATTGCTCTATAAACTCTCATGGTGGCATTATGTTTTACTGTGATGATGAAAAAACACGCCTTATTTATGATGATTGTAAGAAAATAGCATCCCATTATGCAGATTTCCATTTTTCAATGTTTGAGAAACCTGCAGATGAACCTATTATTGCATTAGCGATGGCTGTGCATCATTGTATGCCAATAGATAGAGTTACACATTATGATATATATGGTTTCTTCCCGACATTTCGAGATTATAGATTGAATGTGGCTAAAGGTCTTTTTTCCTATACTTTCGATGGAAAGCGATGGATAGAGAATGCGAAGATTTGTCATTGGCAGAATTACACTACTACAACTCCTGTCTATTTACACGAGATTGATAGGCTGAAGTATGGCGACGGGATTCTTTCAAGTTTGTTGTTTGTTTGGCGAAAGTTGCAATTCTTATATGGAAAGAATGTGGGCAGATTGAAGAGTCTTTTCTCCAAAAACTATTGATGTCGTAAGGGATAGGTGCCGCTGTTATCAGATATTTGATTAAGGCAAAAACAGAAAATGGGCAGGAAGCAGAAGAAAAAATGATGGGACTATGGCAATGAGTATTGCTTCCTTTGGTATTTATAAGTATTGTTACAAAGGGTGTTGATGTTTATAAACACGAGAGGGATTGTTATTTTTACCATTATTTAAGGCGACAAGAAGTGAAAAAGAGGCATTTTCTCAGAATATGATACCTAAAATTATTCATTTGTGTTGGTTCAGTGGGGATAAATACCCTGAAGACATCAAGTTTTGTCTTGATAGTTGGAAAAAAGTCTTGCCAGATTTCCAAATTAAGGTGTGGACTAAAGAGATGGCATTGGCTACAGGGATAGATTTTGTTAGGGAGGCTATTTCTGTAAAAAAATGGGCATTTGCAGCAGATGTGATACGACTTTATGCGGTTTATCATGATGGTGGGATATATATGGATAGCGATATTTATGTACAGAGAAGGTTTGACAATTTCTTGAAAAAGCGATGTGCTTTTTTTCAAGAATACTATCCTCATATGAATCCTACTGGCTATATAGATGAAAATGGATATAATGTACACAAAACAGAGGCTGTTCCTGGTATGGGTATACAAGCGGCATTATTTATGTCTGAGCCAGGAAATGCATTTGTCAAAGAGCTTTTGGATGATTACGAGAAAAAGCATTTTATTTTAGAAGATGGGACGTATAATATGTCACTATTGGCTCCAACGGTCTATGCGTTAAAAGCTGAAAAGTATGGTTACAAGTACTTGAATGAAGAACAACGTCTGACGGAAGATTTAGTTATTTACCCATCAGATTATGTGGGAAGTGGAATCCTTTTGCGAGCGGATTCAAATTTTGCTGTTCATTGTATATGCCATAGTTGGGATGATGAATACCTGAGGCTTAAGTCGAAAAAGGAACCTTTGATGATAAGAATTAAAGTCTCAATATATAATTTAATGTGCAGGTTGTTGGGAAAACCTTATTATAAGGAACCAAAGACATTTAAGGAAAGGTTGGGTGTGTAAATGGCATTTTCTTTGGGTCGTGTATATCTTTGGCTGATGCACAAATATTATCAGCGAAAATCTCAGTACACCAATACTGGTAAGGTCGCTTTATGCTGTATTGGGAAGATGGAGAATGATTATATCCGTGAATATGTTGAGTATTATGAGGAGTTGCATTTTGATAAGATTTATGTGTACGATAATAACGATGAGGATGGTGAGAGGTTTGAGGAGGTGATTGACGATTTTGTGGAAAATGGCTTCGTTGAGATAGTTGATTTTAGAGGAAGAAAAATGTGTCAATGTGATGCATACCAGGATTGTCATAATAAAGAATATGATTGGATTGCTTTCTATGATTGTGATGAGTTTCTGACATTTGTGGATGGAACTAGTGATGTCCATAATTTTCTTTGCCAAAAGAAGTTCTTGCCATATCAGTTGATTCATGTTAATTGGATGGTATTTGGTGACAATGATATGTTGGATGCAGACGGACGGAGCGTATTGGAGAGGTTTACAGAACCTGTTAGTCCAATAGATTTTAAGACGTTCCACCAGTATCCAGAGAATTATCATGTTAAAAGTTTCGTACGTGGAGGTTTGGCAGATATTCATTGGGGGGTAGGAACGGGTGCCTCTCATACCCCATTAGCTAGTTATTATTCTTGCTGTGATGCCACAGCAACACCATGTGAATGCAATTCGCCATTTTTAAAATACGATTATTCAGTAGCATATATAAGGCATTATTCGACCAAGACTATAGGCGAATGGATAAAAAAGAAATCTCTGCGAGGTTATCCAGACCAAACAGAGAAACGTCAAAAAGAAACATTGGCTTTGGATGTCTTTTTTATGACAAATAGAAAGACATCCGAGAAAGTGGAATATGCAGATTTCTGTCTCCAAGAATTCGTAAAGAATGATAAGTGTCATTGTTCCCGTTTATAATTCAGCTCAGGTATTATCTGAGTGTGTGACATCTTTGTTAGATCAGGATTGTCGTGAAGTGGAGGTGATTCTTGTGGATGATGGAAGCACGGATGCCTCTCCTGACATTTGTGATTCTTTTGAGGACTCTCGTGTGAGAGTTTTACATAAGAAAAATGGTGGAATATCATCGGCGCGAAATGCGGGATTGGACATGGCACAAGGTGATTGGGTGACGTTTTGTGATAATGATGATAAGGTTGATGTACTATGGCTAAGGAGAATGTTAAGAGCCGTGGAACAATATGGTAATGTTCTACCAATGTGTGCCTATACCCGCACTCCTGAAAAGCACGGTGCAGAAAAAGTGTTGTCTGTTGAAAGCAACAAAATGTATGATACTTCAGAATATCTGACATTTTATGAACAAGGTATAGCCGGTTTTGTATGGAATGCATTGTTTAAAAGAGACATTATAGAAGAACGTCATATTAGATTCCCGGAAAGATTGGATCGGGGAGATATTAATGAAGACTTAGTTTTTCAAATGGCTTATCTGCCTTATGTTAAAGGGGTGGTCTATACAGGTTTCTATGATTATCTTTGGAATGTCAATGAAACGAATCATTCAAATGAGACGACGGAGAAGTGGTACTTCGAAAAATATGAGGAAAAATATCGGTTACTACGTGATTGGATAAAAAGAGGGGTATGTGATAAGGATGGTCAAATGAGACGTATGGCAACAATGATGTTGTATCATTTTGTGTGGGCGATATGTCATGCATCAAGTTATGAAAAGATGAAGACTTATGTAGCGAATGATGTGGTTCAAGAATGTGTCCGTTTGGCTGATTCTGGCAATGAGAATTCTACGATTATTGATTATATACGGATGAAGAAGATGCGATCATTATATCTAAAATTGTCAATGTCAAAATTGCTAAAAATATAAGATTATTATGAAAGTTATGGGTATGATTCCGGCGCGAGGAGGTTCTTCGCGTTTCAACAACAAGCCGTTGGCTTTGATTTGTGGCAAACCTATGGTGTATTGGGTGTGGAAACATTCAAAAGAAGTGAGTGTGTTTGAGGAGGTGTATGTGGCGACTGATAGTGAAGAAATCAAACAGACAGTGGAAAGCTTTGGCGGAAAAGTCATCATGACAAGTCCTGACTGTGAAACAGCTACCGAGCGTCTGTATGAATGTAGCAAGAAGGTGGAGGCAGACCTCTGGGTGATGGTGAATGGTGACGAGCCATTGGTTTTGGCTGGAGATATTGTAAAGTGTATCCCTAATGCGATTCCTGCTGATGGTTTCTATGTGAGCAATTTAATGACTGATTTTCAGAATCCTGTAGAAGTCGTGGATCCTACAAATCTGAAGATTGTAACGAATAAGGATGGTATATGTCTGTTTATAAGTCGTGCACCAATCCCATTCCCTAAGGGTGATATGAACTATGCTTATCAGAAGTTTGTCGGTGTGGGGGCATTCACGAATGAGGCGTTGGAATATTATCACTCAACTCCTCGTGGTCCAGTAGAAAAGATTGAAGAGAATGACTCTTTCCGTTTTATAGAGAACAGAAAGGATTGTTATTATATTAATGCACATTGCAAAACTCTTTCGGTTGACACACCTAAAGATAGGGTCGCAGTGGAGAGATACATGATTGAACATAATATGGCTGAATGATGGGGAAAATAGCAGAGGTGGGTGTTAAGTGCTTGCAGGATGAGGCTAAGGCAATCGTCGATTTAGTGCCGACGGTTGGTGAGGAATTTGAACGTTCTGTAGAGTTGATACTCAACAGTAAGGGAAGGGTGATTGTGACGGGTGTGGGTAAGTCTGGACATATTGCGAGTAAGATTGCAGCTACACTGGCGAGCACCGGCACCCCTTCGTTCTATGTTAATGCCTTGGACGCTTATCATGGCGATTTGGGTATGTTTTGTCCAGAGGATGTTGCTATTGCCATTAGTTATTCTGGTAACACCTTTGAATTGACACGTTTATTGCCTTCTTTGTTGGGACGTAATATCCCTATTATTGCAATGACTGCCAAACGAGATTCTTTGTTGGCTCAAAATGCAGTTTGCTGGTTGGATATTAGTGTGGAACATGAAGCATGCCCTTTGAATCTGGCTCCCACATCAAGTACGACGGTTACATTAGCCTTGGGTGATGCTTTGGCATGTGCCTTGATAGAGGAAAGGCATTTTAAGGCGAGTGATTTTGCAAAATTCCATCCAGGGGGAAGTTTGGGTAAACATCTTTCAAAGGTGGAAGATTATATGACAACAGATAATCTTCCCATTGTCTCACCAGATTCTTTGGTGAGTGACACCATGATTGTGATAAGCAATGGAAAACATGGCCTAGCTGTTGTCGCTGAGAATGAAAAAGTTGTTGGAGTAATAACAGATGGTGATGTCCGTCGTGCTATGCAGCGAGACCGTGACCGTTTTTTCGAAATGGAGGTCAAAGAATACATGAATTATGCCCCCAAGACTATCAAGGATACTGATCGCCTTTCGAAAGCTGAGAAGATAATGCAGGATTATAAGATTTATGCATTGATAGTGGTGGATGAAGCTGGTAACGTGAAAGGCGTCATAGATAGTATCAGCTGTTTGTAATAACAAAGAAAGGTCAAAATATTAAGAATAGAAATACGTTTGTGTATTCGAATGTGGAGGAGACTCCTGCGGCTTCAAACAAATATGTCCTTCCCGCTTCCTGCCTTTACAGCCCTTTATTCATATGCATTTCTGTGTTCAGATGTACGAAGTGTCTCGTTGCAGTTTTTGTCAAAGTCTACATTTATTTCGTGTGGTTCTCAAAATACATAACTCCTTATGTGTCAATTATCGCCTTACAGAACGAAATATTATGCGCTGGAAGGACGAAATATTATGCGCTGAGTGCGTGAAATGTGATGTGCACCGTGCCGACATAGGGGACTGATTTGAAGCTTGTTCGGCTCTGATGTATAAAATGGTGTCGGAGGGGAATTATTATTTCCATTCCCGTCCCCGTCGTTTTGGTAAGTCCCTGTTCCTCTCTACACTGGAGAGTTATTTCAGTGGCAAGAAGGAATTGTTTGAGGGACTGGCAGATGCGATGACACCTGGGTTACCTGTTGTGAGCATGAATTGTGGCAGGTCCACGAGAACTGATAATTTGTATGGTATGGGGACATGATGCAATTCGTATGAAGAATTGGAGGAGGTACTTTTCAAAAGTTCGAAAATGATGATGTATTCGGAGATGACTCCGATGCAGTTTGATGCAAGAGATTTTATTCTCCGAATCGAGAAGTTGTTGGACGAATAAAACGATGGAAATGATGGATAGAATACGTTATATTAATATGTGTATTGTTGAGTTTGGAAAGAAATTCGGTATGACGGCACAATTGTCCTATTTGTATTTGAAAAGATACAACGGCTTGGCCTTTCTGGATAAATGTTATGAAGCGGAACATTTACAGTCATTGGATAGTGCTTTGGATGACCTGAAGATATATTGCAAACGTCACGGAGGAACGATAAGATGAGATTGTACCACGGTACTAATATGGAGTTTGATGAGATTCTGCTGTCCAAGTGTCGTCCTAATAAGGATTTTGGACGTGGATTTTATCTGACCACACTCCGCTCACAGGCACAAGAACAGGCGATTCGAAGGAGTGAGTTTGAAGGCAGAGGAACGCCGCTTGTACAGGAGTATTTATTTGACGAGAAGTGGTTGGGGAATCCTAACCTCAAAGTGAAAATTTTTGAATGCGTTAACCGTGAATGGGCAGAGTTTATCTTGCTTAACCGAAAATCCCGTGGCAGACGACTCCATGATTTTGATATCGTAGTGGGACCCATTGCAGATGATGGAGTGGTGTATCAATTGAACTTATATATGCAACATCTTATCACCTTGGACACGCTTGTGAGAGAATTGGCTTACAAAAAGTTGAATAACCAATTTTTCTTTGGAACAGAAAAAGCCATTAGTTTGTTGAGAAGAATATGAAACTGACCAAGAATCAATTCCAATTTGTGGTGAATTGTGATGTGGAGGCGATGGTGGCTTATCTTCAAGCAGACCAGAATATGCCTTTGCTGGATGCGTTTGATAAAGTGTACAATTCTCGTATTTATGAGAAACTTGTAGATGCTAAGACTGGGCTTTATTTGCAAAGTGCTGACTATATTTATGATTATCTTTGCGATGAGTTAACGGCCTCAAATCTTATGTGTTAATGTGTATAATCAAATAGAGGTATTGTTTGTGGAATGAGAAGGGTGAACAAATCCGTGCCATTCGTGAGAACCATAAAAAATGGAAGAAGATGAAATATCCGATAGGAATACAGAATTTTGAGAAGATACGAAGAGACGGCTATGTATATGTCGATAAGACGGCTCTGATGTATAAAATGGTGTCGGAGGGGAATTATTATTTCCTTTCCCGTCCCCGTCGTTTTGGCAAGTCCCTGTTCCTCTCCACACTGGAGAGTTACTTCAGTGGCAAGAAGGATTTGTTTGAGGGACTGGCAGTCAGTCAGTTGGAGCAAGAGTGGAAGCAATATCCCATCCTGCATCTGGACTTGAACAGCCGTGAATACAAGGACGAGAATTCTCTGGAGGCAGAACTGAACCGACATCTGGAAGCGTGGGAAAAACAGTATGGTGATGAGTACAAAGAGCGTGCCATAGAGGAAAGGTTTCTTCATGTCATCAATCATGCTTATGAGAAAACGGGTAAGCAGGTTGTGATACTTGTGGATGAGTATGACAAACCGTTGTTGCAGGCTATCGGGAACGAGCCACTTCTGTCGGCTTATCGCAGCAAACTGAAAGCTTTCTATTCCGTGCTGAAAACGCTGGATGCCAAAATCCGCTTTGCTTTCCTCACTGGTGTGACGAAGTTTGGGAAAGTGAGTGTGTTCAGCGACTTGAACAATTTGATAGACCTCTCGTTTGACCGCCGTTATACCTCCATCTGTGGTATTACAGAGGAGGAACTGCATCGTTGTTTTGACGGTAGTGTGCAGGAACTGGCAGATGCAAATGGCATGACCAAGGAGGATTGTTATGAAAAATTGGCGCAAGACTACGATGGTTACCATTTTGACCATAATACTCCAGGCGTGTATAATCCGTTCAGTGTGTTGAACACTCTTGCCAGTGGACAGTTTCGTGACTATTGGTTTGAAACTGGTACACCTTCCTTCCTCGTCTACCAGTTAAAAAAGACGGGGTACTCGTTGGATGCGATGACAGAGGAGGAACTCTCCACCGATACGCTTAACAGCATCGACATCATGGATGAGAATCCGCTGCCACTATTATATCAGAGCGGGTATTTGACGTTGAAAGACTACGATAGTAGATTCGACCAATATACATTAGGATTCCCCAACCGCGAAGTGGAACAGGGTTTTGTGAAATATCTGTACCCGTTTTATACTCCCAAGGTTTTGGATAAGGGTGCTTTCTCTATTGCCCGGTTTGTGAGGGATGTCGAGACTGGTGATGTTGAGGACTTCATGCGCCGTCTGGAGGGATTCTTTGCCAATGGCGATTATCAGGTGATGGGTGATTTGGAACTCTATTTCCAGAACACCTTATATGTGATATTCCAGTTGCTCGGGTTCTATGTGGAAGTGGAGCGGCACACCACTCGTGGACGGATGGACATCCTCATACAGACGTCCCAATACATCTACATCTTGGAGTTGAAACTTGACCAGAGTGCTGAAGTCGCCCTCCGGCAGATAGAGGATAAGGGCTATGCCCAACCGTTTGAGGGAGACAGTCGCAAATTGTTCAAGATAGGTATCAACTTCTCCACCAAGACGAAGTTGATAGATGACTGGAAAATTGCAGAAAACCACAAATAAGTTAGGATTATCGTTAACGTTATGGTTAAATAAATCCGTGTGATCCGTGCCATCCGTGAACAAAACAACAATGAAGCCGCATATCCTCATTTTAATGCACTATATGGAGTTGGGTGGGGCAGAAAGCGCTCTGCTCGGACTTTTGCAGAGTGTTGACCCAGCAAGGGTGGATGTGGATGTGTTTATCTACGATCATCGAGGGGATTTGATGCAATATATTCCAAAGGATAAGGTTCGTTTGTTGCCCGAGGTAATCGCTTATAAGGCCATAGAACGACCTATAAAAGAATGTTTGAAATCAGGTAACTTAGGGGTGGCATTTGGACGGTGGAGAGCCAAAGAGACTGTGGACAGAAGTCCTGTACCAAAGGGAAAGGATGACATTCGTATTTTTACGAGAATCGCGGATTGTGTGGAACCGTTTATGCCGAAGATTCAACCAAAAGTGGAGTATGATTTAGCGATATCCTTTTTGATGCCACATAATTATGTCCTAAGTAAGGTGAGGGCAAAGAAGAAGATGGGATGGATTCATACGGACTATTCAACGGTGCATGTGGATGTGAAACGAGAACTTCCAGTATGGGATAGGCTTGACTATATAGCAAGTATTAGTGATGAGGTGGGGAAAAAATTTGTGGAGACATTTCCGACGCTGAACGAAAAAATCATCTCGATAGAAAATATTCTTTGTCCATCTTTCATCCGCAAAAGAGCAGATGAGTTCGTTCCGACAGATATGCTCCAGAAAGAAGATTGTGTCAATTTGTTGTCAATCGGTAGATTCAGTTATCCCAAGCGGTTTGACGAAGTGGGAACGATTTGTCGTAGGATTCAGTCGATTCTTTCTGCTTCGGGACAACCTTCTCGGGTTCATTGGTATATCATTGGGTTTGGTGATGAAAGAAGAATTGTGGAGAATATTGAGGATGAGGGAATGCAGGACTACGTGACGATTTTGGGCAAACGTGCCAATCCATATCCTTATATCAAGGCTTGTGATGTTTATGTGCAGCCCAGCCGTTATGAAGGGAAGTCTATCACGGTGAGGGAAGCACAAATATTGTGTAAGCCTGTGGCGGTGTCGAATTATCCGACGGCAGCATCGCAGATTCAGAATGGAGTGGATGGTGTGATTGTTCCGATGGAAATTGACGATTGTGCCAAAGGAATCGCTACTTTTATTATGGACAAAGAGCAGCAGGACAGAATTGTTGGTTATTTACAGTCTCATGACTACGGCAATGAGGCGGAAATTGAAAAGATTTATCAAATGGTAGATGCATGATTCGTGCGTTGTTTCTATCTTTCTATAATGTGTGGCGTATTGCCTTGAACAAGTTGGTGCATTGGAGCCGCTTTGATGTGCATTGGCTGCAACGTATCAGTCCGTTGTGCGCACTGAAAGTGTTTCAACGTGGTGTGATTCGAGTGGGGAGAAATTGCGAGTTTGCTGCTTATTGTGACTTTGAAGCACATGGTGACGGGGTATTGGAGATAGGTGAGGGCACTTATTTCAACCGCTATTGTATGATTAGTGCTCATGAACGGGTTTCTATTGGCAAGCATTGTATGTTCGGCCCGGGCGTGAAGATTTTTGATAATAATCACCAGTATAGTGTAGAGAGAGGTGTAAGCAGCCAACTTGTTACGGCACCCATTACCATTGGTGATAACTGTTGGATTGCTTCTGATGCCATCATCTTGAAGGGGGCATGTGTTGGAAAGAATTGTGTGATTGGTGCAGGATGTATCGTGAGGGGCGCAATTTCGGATGGTAGTGTTGTCGTGAATAGACAAGAGGTGATTATTAAGTAGATGCTTACATTGCCCTTGAAACGGATAATGAAGAGTGTAAGAGAAGTATTTGGTAATCTAAATCAGTATCTGAGTAATCTGTGGGGAAATATGATACCTAAAATCATACATTATTGCTGGTTCGGTGGAAAGCCCTTGACGAAGTTGGCACTCCGATGCAAGAAAAGTTGGGAGACGTTCTTTCCTGATTATGAGATTAAGGAGTGGAACGAAAACAATTTTGATGTGAATGCTGTTCCTTATACAAAATACTGCTACGAACACCAGTTATGGGCATATTTAAGTGATTATGTACGTTTAGATGTAGTGGAACGTGAAGGGGGACTCTATTTTGATACAGATGTGGAAGTGGTAAAGAAGCCTGAAGATTTGTTGACCTCTTATCAAGCATATTTTGGTTGGGAGACACCTGAATATATCAACACTGGTCTGGGATTTGCTGCAGAGGCGCATCATCCTGCTGTTAACGCGATGTTGACAATGTATGATGGATTAGTGGTGGATGGAAAATATACGTATGAGCGGATGCAAGGATGTCCGCAGTTGAACACGAAGGCATTGTTACCATTCGGATTGCAACAGGATGGAACCAAACAGGAGATTTGTGAGGCTGTGATTTTGCCCATCGACTATATGTGTCCTTTCCGTGATGCAACGGGTGAATTGAACAAGACAACAAATACCATTTCTATCCATTGGTTCAGTAAATCTCCTCATGGGAAGAAGGCGGCATGGAAGATGAAATTGACTCGTCCTTGGCATAGATTATTAAACAAATTTTTGAAGATTTATTAATGACTGCGATACCAATACCTGCGGAATTGATCATCCAGATGTTTTATTGGGTGACATTCTTAATATGTGTATTTACTTTTTTCAACTATTCTGGTTCGAATAATTGCGATAAATTGTTGAGTAAAAACTCAATGGCTCCTGCACTAATAATGATATGCGTGTATATCATTGTTATAGGTCTAAGACCTGTGAGCTATCGATTTGGAGATACTGTTAATTATGCTGCAACTTATGCGAGAACCTTACCGGTATTTGCAGAAATAGATTATCACAAGGAATGGCTTTTTACCTTGTTTCGGACTTGGTGCCGGTCTATGGGTTTTCCTGTGAATATGTATTTCCTTATTATTGAGATAGGCTATTTAGGTTTGATGTTTTGGGCATATAAAAAGGCTCTTTGGGAGAATGTTTGGATGGCGATGCTGTTTGGCTTGAGCGCATTTTCTGTCTTTACATACGGCGTGAATGGTATCCGTAATGGGTTGGCATGTTCAATAGTAACCTTGGCGATTGTATTTGCAGCAAAAGACAAGAACTATATTGTTACTGCTGTTATGTGTTTCTTGGCATTGGGCATCCATAAAAGTACATTGCTTCCTACAGCGGCTATGGTTGGCGCATTGTTTTTCATCAAGAAACCGAAGATTGCTTTGATATTTTGGCTGGTGAGTATTCCTCTGTCTTTGGTGGCAGGAGGACCGATTTCCAATTTCTTTATGGGCTTGGGATTTGATGACCGTGCGGAGGCATATATGTCAGGACAGAATGCTCAATATGGTAATTTCTCGAATACGGGTTTCCGATGGGACTTTTTGTTGTATAGTGCAATGCCTGTGTGGCTGATTTGGCATGTTCAGAAATGTATAGACAAGAGACGTGAGTTGATGGGAGGAGGAAAGACAGTGGAAGAAGAAGAAAGCGGTGTATATGGTGCAGGCATTCTGGCGGATGCTCAAAGTATGCGTGTCTTTAATGTAATATCAACAGTATATCTGTTGACTAACGCATTTTGGGTAATGGTGATTAAGGCTTCGAATCGTTTCGCTTATCTGAGTTGGTTTATTTATCCGTTGGTGTTAGCGTATGGTGTGATACGTTTGCATATTTGGGAGGATCAAGATAAGAAGGCGGGGCTGATATTGATGGCTCACATGGGGTTCACGATGATTATGTACTTTATGGGTACATTGGGATAAGGTGTTTATGAGATGTTTTTTTGTGATATAAATGAAGACGTTAACGGTTTTTACTCCGACATACAATAGGAAGCATACATTACCCCGTACCTACGAGTCGTTATGCCGTCAGACTTCTGATGATTTTGATTGGCTGATTATTGATGATGGTAGTTCTGATGGCACGAGAGAATGGGTGGAGAGTCTTGGTGAAAAGACTGTTGAAATGGGAATGTGTTTTGATTGGATGGGAAGAGAACTCAATGGTGAAGATGAGAATCATTTCGTGATACAAACCTCTCAATGCAAAATAGAATATGTTTACAAGCCCAATGGAGGGCTTTACACGGGATATAATGTGGCATATGCAACTATTGAGACTGAACTTTGTGTCTGTATAGATAGTGACGATTATATGCCAGATGATGCGGTGGAGAAGATTGTCGGTAGATGGAAGAAACGGCCTTCAGGAACAGAATATTGTGGCATTGTGGGGCTGGATTTCAACGTGGTTGACAAATTGCCGATAGGAGGACTCTTCCCTGAACAATTGCAAGAGGCATATCAGATGGAAGTGTCTCATCGGGGGGATACCAAGCAAGTGATGAGGGCTGACTTGATGAAAAGAGTGGCTCCGCAAATTGGTTTTAAAGGAGAAAAAGACTTTAACCCCTTTTATATGCTGATACAGGTGTTGGACAAATATCCTGCTCTTATCATTAATGATAATCTATGTTGGGTTGAATATCAGATTGGTGCAGACAGCATGAGTCAAGGTATTTGGAAACAGTACAAACGTTCTCCTCAAAGTTATGCAAAGTACCGTATCAATCAAATGACCTTGAAGCATGGTAATCCGTGGAAGAATCGGTTTCGGCTGTGTGTACACTATGTGTCGTCATGCATTTTGAGCGGAGATAAGTATTGGTTGCGGAATACTCCCTTGAAGGGATTGACAATCTTGGCGATACCTTTTGGCTTATTCCTTACATTGGTGGTATATTGGAAAAACAGATAATGATACGTATTCTTCACATACTCCATTCAATGAATCGTGGTGGGGCAGAAGCAATGCTGATGAACTATTATCGGAATATTGACCGTAATCGTGTGCAGTTCGATTTTTTGCTGACGGAACAGAATCGGTGTTTATTTGAGGATGAGATTGAGTCTTTGGGCGGCAAAGTGTATCGTGTTCCTTTGTTGAAAATGAACAATCCGATGCCCTATATTAATGGCGTGAAGAAATTCTTGCTAAAGCATCCAGAATATAAAATTGTGCATTCACATACCTCCAGCAAAAGTGTAGTTCCGTTATGGGTGGCAAAGAGGTGCGGTGTTCCTGTTCGGATTGCACATTCTCACAATAATAAGTCCGAGAATGGATTTAGTGGAATGGTCAGGAACCTTTTGAAATTGCCGTTGAAGTCTGTGGCTACAGACTTCTTTGCCTGTGGAGAAGAGGCTGCGAAATGGCTTTATGGTGTGGATATGTGGAAAACGGGGAAGGTGAAAATCTTGGCGAATGCAATTTCGGTGGAATCTTTTTTGTATAATGTGTCACAAAGAGAATCCGTGCGTGGAGAACTTATGATTGCGGAAAAGACGTTGGTGTTAGGGATGGTCGCGAGATTTAGCGGCCAAAAGAACCATTTGTTTGCATTGGATCTGGTGAAGGCGCTAAAGGAGCGTGGGGTAGATGTCAAACTCATGTTGGTGGGAGATGGAGAATTGAAGAATGTGATTCAAAAAAAAGTGAAAGATCTTGAGATTGAAGAAAACGTGGTGATGACAGGTGTGGTTGATGATGTTTACAAATACTTGCAGGCTATAGATGTAGTGTTGATGCCATCATTCAGCGAGGGCCTACCTGTTTCCTTGGTGGAAGCCCAAGCAAATGGTATGCCTTGTGTGGTGAGTGATAGAGTTCCCCAAGAGGTGGATGTAACTGGCAATGTGGACTTCCTTCCTCTGGAGGTGGAGGTTTGGGTGAATTGTTTGTCTGCCAAGATGCAGAAAGGTGTGAAGCGTGATGAAAATGCATCGGGAAAAGTACGGAGTGCTGGCTATGATATCAAAACAGCCAGCAAGAAGTTGGAAGAGTGGTATTGGAAAAAGTATAGCGAAATTTAAGAACGAATAGCAATGAGTAAGACAGTTGCAGTAATTATAGCAGGTGGCTCTGGTCACAGAATGGGACAAGACATCCCCAAGCAGTTCATCAACGTGTATGATAAACCCATTTTGATTTATACGTTGGAGGGCTTCCAACTTCATCCGCAAGTGGATGCAATAGAGGTCGTTTGTCTTGATGGTTGGCATGAAATAGTGTGGGCGTATGCAAAACAATTTGGCATCACAAAACTTCAATGGGTGGTGAGTGGTGGCAACTCTGGACAGGAAAGCATTCGGAACGGGGTTTACAATTTGGAAGACAAGTGTGAGAGAGATGATATTATCATTATCCACGATGGTATTCGCCCATTGGTCGATGCCACGGTGTTGACGGATGTAATTTTGAAGGCAAAGCAATATGGCAATGGTGTGACATCCATGCCTTATAATGAGCAGATTTTTGTCGTGGACAAGGAGGATGAGAATACGACGACTCAGTATATCCCGCGAGAAACCTTAAGACGAGTGGCGACACCACAGGCCTACCGGTTCGGAAAACTCGATTGGGCATATCATGAGGCTTTTGAGAAGGAGATTGGGATATACGGGTCATCGTATACCAATACCATGATGGTGGAGTTGGGAGAAAGGCTTTATTTTGCGGCAGGTTCGGATAAGAATATCAAGTTGACGACAAAAGATGACCTGGAGATGTTTAAGGGATATTTGAAGAAAGACAAAGAGAACTGGTTAAAATGAAGTTGAATAGAAATCACCTTCTCTATATAGAAGATTTGGAAAAAATCTTGCAGACGAAGAATCTTAATCTGCTGAAAGATAAAAGCATATTAATTACGGGGGCAACAGGTCTGCTTGGGGTCTGTCTGATAGATGCCTTGATGTATTGGAATGAACAAGGTGGAAATGTCATGGTGTATGCTGTTGGACGGAATAGGGAAAGGGCTTGTGAGCGTTTAGGACTTTATTTTGACACCCCCCTTTTTCAGTTTATTGAGCAAGATGTTCAGGAAGAACTCCCCAAAGAATTGTCCATCGATTACATCATTCCGGCGGCAAGCAATACACATCCATTGGCATATTCTCAGTATCCAATAGAGACCATGCTTGTCAATCTGAAAGGCGCAGAGCATGCATTGAATAAGGCATACGAATGTGGGGCAACCGTCTTGTATCCATCGACCGTGGAGGTATATGGCGAGGTGAGGATGTCTTTACAGAAGATTATACGGGAAAACTCAATCTATCTACCTCCAGGGCTTGCTATACAGAGTCAAAGCGTGCATGTGAGGCTTTATGTCAGTCGTATATGGCTGAGAAAGGGGTGAATGTGAAGATTGTCCGTTTGAGCAGAGTGTTTGGACCTACTATGCTGGAGAGCGATTCGAAGGCCTCTTCGCAATTCATTAAGAATGCCTTGCGTGGTGAGGATATTGTGCTGAAGAGTGAAGGGAAGCAGTTTTTCTCTTATACGTATGTGGCTGATGCAGTTGGTGCCATGTTGTATGTTCTTCTGAATGGTGAATGTGGTGTGCCATATAATATATCAAATAGTGCTTGTAATGTACATTTGAGGGATTTTGCGGCTTATTGTGCGGAAACGTGTGGGAAAAAAGTGGTCTTTGACTTGCCGACAGAGACCGAACGCAAAGGATTTTCTATTGCCCAGCAGGCTATACTTGACAATGAGCGTTTGAGAACGATGGGTTGGGAACCAAAATATACAATGAAAGATGCTGTGGAACGTACGATACAGATATTGCAATCGTAAGTGAAGATGAAAGGGAGGAAATAGTTGATGAAATCATATAAGGAACTGTTGAATGAACGGGCAAATGAAGGTACTGCCTTGCGGCAACTTTCTACCGATGAGGCTCAAGGCTTGAAATCCATTCTTCTGGAGATTTATCAGGATCTGGCAAAGATTTGTGAGGAGCATGGATTGGTGGTGATGCTGTGTGGTGGTAGTTGTTTGGGTGCTGTACGTCATCAGGGCTTTATTCCTTGGGACGATGACTTGGATATGATTATGCCTCGTAGGGATTATGAGCGTTTGAAGCAACTGCTGGCAGAGGGAGTAATGGGGGAACGGTATGAATATTTGTTTCCGGAAAAGGGAAAAGATTCTTTATGTATGTTCATGAAGATATACAGGAAGGGAACGAAGTGTGTGGAGATGGGGAATGAATACACAGACTTTCCGAAAGGAATCAGTGTGGATATTTTTCCTCTTGATGGGGCGAATGCTAATGCCTTGGTTCGGAAGTTGGTGGGAGGTTTGGCAAATGGTTTGCGGTTAACTGCCAACATGGTATATGAAGCCACTTATCCTGTGAGTGAGGCTACCCGAAGCATGCGAAACATGAGTGGGGCAGGAGGTTGGATGATGAACATCCGAGGATTGTTGGGAAAGATTTTGAGTGTCGTGCCACATCGCCTGTGGGTAAATTGGTATGATGCTTTGGTCACCAATGAAAAAGATACGGGACTATTGGCGATACCTACAGGGCGAAAACTGTATGGTGGCGAAGTGTTCCCTGCGAACGTTTACTTGCCGCCTCGGACAGCCACATTTGAGGGAATAGAAGTGCATATTCCGAATCAGGTGGAAAAATATCTCACCAATCTATATGGGCCTAACTATATGCAGTTGCCTCCTGTGGAGAAAAGAGAACGCCATTTTATCGTGGATTTTGATTTGAATAGTTCGGAGTGATGTTGTACGAATTGGCGCATACGATACAAACAAAAGCCCCTTGGATATGGGATGGGGTGGAGATGGTTAATGCGGCTTTGTGTGGATTGAAAGTTGGCGACAGGATGAAGTTAAAAGAGTGTCTGCCTGCCAATGTGAGGATGGCTGATGTGAATGATGCTGGGCGGCTGGCTGACTTTTTCGCTCGTCAGCCAGAAGGGAGTTTCAAGTGGTTCCGCCCACATGCGTTTGATGAGGCAACCATGCGGAAGTTGTTGGGCAGAAAGTCGTATATCATTTATGTGCAAGAGGAAGATGGTGAGATTGTAGGATATGCGTTTCTTCGGTGTTTCATGAATGGTAAATCGTTTCTTGGAAAGATGGTGGATGTCATCAGGGAAAGGGAGTGTGTACCACACTTTGTAGAGTGGGAATGGATTTGGCATCAAAGACGGGCTTCCGTATGTTTGAGAGTATCAATAAGGAGAACGTTGGTTCGATGAAAGCGAGCCAAAAGGCGTGTGACGTGATTGTGGTGGAGGAATTGGAGGGTGGGGATGTGCTGATTGAGGATAGGCCTAAAGGCTCTTAGGACCCTAACCTTAACCCTAACGATGACATTAACTATAATCTCTACCCTATAAACTGAAAACTCCTAGAATGATGAAGTGGCTTTTTGATAGACTTGTGGCTTTTGTGGGCTTGGTGTTCCTGTGGCCTGTGCTGTTGGTGGTGTGGGTGTTGATTCATGTGAAGATGCCGGGAGGACCTGCCATTTTTACACAAAAGAGAGTGGGGAAGGATGGGAAGTTGTTTACGATGTATAAGTTCCGTAGCATGACGGTGGGGCATGGGGGCAGTAGCGTGTCGGTGGCAGGTGAGAGCCGCATTACGCCGCTGGGAGCAAAGTTGAGGCGGTATAAGTTGGATGAGTTGCCCGAGTTGTGGAATGTGTTGATTGGGGATATGAGTTTTGTGGGGCCTCGTCCTGATGTGCCGGGGTATGCTGACAAGTTGGAGGGGGAAGACAGGCTGATTTTGAAGTTGCGTCCCGGCATCACGGGGCCTGCCTCGTTGAAGTATCGCAATGAGGAGGAGATTCTGGCAAAAGTGGATGACCCTCAGAAATATAATGATGAGGTCATCTACCCTGACAAGGTGAAAATCAATCTTGACTATTATTATCATCACTCCTTGTGGGGGGATGTAAAACTTATCATAGAGACGGTTTGTGGCTAAGAAAATTGTTCGTGCGGCTACCATTGGTCTGTCGTTAAATGTCTTCTGCCAAGGGTTGTTGAAGGAACTCAAAGAAGAAGGTTATGAAGTGGTGGCACTTTCAAGCCCAGATGCGGATTTGGAGGAAGTCGGAGAGCGTGAAGGGGTGAGAACCGTCGGTGTGGCGATGGAACGCCGCATGAGTCCACTGAAAGACTTGGTGTCGCTTGTCAAACTGGTTTCCGTGTTGAAAAAAGAGCGGCCAGACATGGTGCATTCGATGACCCCGAAGGCAGGGCTTCTCTGCATGATGGCTGCCAAAATGGTGAATGTGCCCGTTCGGGTACACACGTTCACGGGGCTTGTCTGGCCTACAGCAACCGGCTTGACTCGCCAGGTTCTGATATTGACCGACAAACTCACTTGTGCTTGTGCCACTCATGTGATACCTGAAGGGGAGGGTGTGAAGCAGGACTTGCAGCGGTGCATCACTCGAAAACCCCTGAAAGTGCTGGGTTATGGTAATGTGAAGGGCATCGATTTGGAGTATTGGAAGCGGTCATTGAATACGGAGAAATCGCGACCGTTCACCTTCGTATTTGTAGGACGCCTTGTGAGGGAAAAGGGCATCAATGAGTTGGTGTCAGCCTTTGTGCGGTTGAACAAGGAGCATGTAGACACGCGGCTGCTGTTGGTGGGACCCTATGAAGAGAACATTGACCCTGTGTTGCCCGAAACCAAGCGTTTGATAGAGGAGTGTGGAGTCATTGAGGCGGTGGGTTCGCAGAAAGATGTGCGTCCGTTTTATGAGCAGAGCGACGTATTGGTGTTCCCCAGTTATCGCGAGGGTTTCCCGAATGTGGTGATAGAGGCAGGGGCGATGGACCTTCCGAGCATTGTGACAGACATCAATGGCGCTCGTGAGATTATTGTGAATCAGGAAAATGGAGTTATTGTTCCGCCACGCGATGAGGCTGCCTTGTATGAAGCGATGGAATGGATGCTCAACCATTCGGAACAACGTCAAGGTATGGGGAAAAAATCGCGAAAGATGGTGGCAGACCGGTATGAACAGGGATTTGTTCGACAATGTTTAAAGAACTATTACAAAGAGATATTAGCGTGACTTATAATCTATTGGTATATGGATAGGATATATTTATGTCTGGCTCACATGAGCGGCAAAGAGCAACAGTATATTCAGGAGGCGTTTGATACGAACTGGGTGGTGCCTTTGGGACCGAATGTGAATGCGTTTGAAGAGGAGTTGGCTGCCTTTGCTAATCGACGTGACGGGGCAGAACCGTTGCAGAAGCAGGTGGTGGCTTTGAGTGCAGGAACTGCTGCTATTCATTTGGGATTGATTATGTTAGGAGTGGAGAAGGGTGACGAGGTGATTTGTCAATCTCTCACATTTGCAGCCAGTGCCAATCCTGTGGTTTATCAGGGAGCGACTCCTGTATTTGTAGATAGCGAACCTGAGACCTATAATATGGATCCGCAGTTGTTGGAGGAGGCAATTAAGGACAGAATTGCCAAGACGGGAAAGAAACCGAAAGCCATCATTCCTGTGTATCTGTATGGAATGCCTGCACGGATTGATGAGATACTTGAGGTGGCGAAACGCTATGAAATACCAGTGTTGGAAGACGCTGCTGAGGGTTTTGGCTCTGTATATAAGGGACAGGTGTGTGGTACGTTTGGGGATTATGGCGCCATGTCTTTCAATGGTAACAAGATGATCACTACAAGTGGAGGTGGTGCATTGATTTGTCCTGATGCGGACACGAAGAAACGTGTGATGTTTTATGCCACCCAGGCACGTGAACCATTCCCTTTCTACCAACATGAGAAGATTGGATATAACTATCGTATGTCAAATATTTGTGCAGGCATTGGACGAGGGCAAATGACAGTGGCGGATGAGCACATTAGACACCACCAGTGGGTGCATGAACAATATGAGAAGGCATTTGCGGAGATTGATGCAATTACCGTTCATTCAGCCCCAGAAGGGTATATGAAACCCAACTACTGGCTTTCCACTATCAGGTTTGAGGATGGCAAGCATACGATTGATGGCGAATTGCTTCCTTTGATTCCAAAGTTGAGTGATGCGAACATCGAAACTCGTCCGTTGTGGAAGCCCATGCATCTTCAGCCTGTTTATAAGGATGCACCAGCCTATACCAATGGAGTGAGCGAACGCCTGTTCTCATGTGGCTTGTGTTTGCCCAGTGGACCTTATGTGAGAGAAGAAGAAATAGATTATATTGTCCGTGTAATAGTTGAAAATCTGTAAAAAGAAAGGAGGGACTGAAATGAAAAAAATTTATGTGATATTCGTGTTGCTTGCTGTGGCTTGTGCGGGATATGCGCAGCAGCAGAAATGGAAGGCTCCCAAACGTCCTAAACGTCCCAAGTGGGAGGCTCCTAAGCAAAAGGCCCCAGAAGTGATAGACGTGTGGAGACCTTATAATGTCTCGGACAATTGGTTCTTGGATTTCTATGGAGGTGCGAGCCTCTCGTTGGCAGAGAACATGAAGGGACATGATTTGGGTAAATCGTGTGGTGTCATGTTCGATTTTGGATTTGGAAAACAATTCTCGAACTTATGGAGCACTCGGCTGACATTTGGCTATAAAAGCCAGAAAGGATGGGCAAGTAAGGAGGCGATGGAGGTAAGTACATTGTTGGGCGATGGTGATTATACGTACCATGTGTTGGCCTTGTATTTGGATGAGTTGTTTAGTTTAACAAATCTGTTTTGTCCCTATGATGAGAAGCGGAAACTGAACATCCAAATGTTTTTGGGAGCAGGTGCCAACTATTCCTGGCAATTTGATGACAAGGTGGATAGATGGGCAAGATACGGTTATCCTGTGGATGGTGGTGACCACATTAACTGGGCAGCGAGGGCTGGTCTGTTGGCGATGTGGAAGTTGGGTGAGACCGCAGATTTGTCATTGCAAGGTTCGTTTAATATTGTGAATGATAATTTTAACGGTGTGAAGCATGAGGATCGTTTCGCACTTGATTCTTATGTGGACGTGGCGATTGGTGTGAGATTGCATCTCGCTGACCATTATGGGGACAGCCGCTATTATAAGGTTCGACGATGGGAAGCCACTTCTTTGAGAACGGCGGAAAGTAAAGTTGCAGATTTGCTGGAAAGTGAACGGGTGAAGGAATATGAAGCAAGGGAGGCGGCCGAAGTTGTGGCTTTCGGGGAACTGATGAAGACCCGTATCTCGTTCTATGTGGACAGAACTTTTGTGAATGATTATCAGATGGAAAACATCCGCATCGTGGCGGATTTCTTGAAAAAACATCCAGATGTGAACCTCATTGTGAGGGGATATAGTGGAGCGTCTTCAAAGAGTGAATCTCCCGACATGCATCTGGCAGAAAAAAGAGTGGCTTCGGTGAAGAAGGCTCTTGTGAAATACAACAATGTGGATCCGTCTCGTTTTGAAATCTGGTTTGATGAGGAAGCAGAGTCACCTTTCCCCATGAAAAATGAGTGGATTGATGGAGTGGTATTTGAGATGGTTCATCAATGAAATTGACATGTGAGTGTTAATTTTTATGGTGAAACAATGACTATTTGGCAGAAAATGAGGAGAAAGAGAACAAAAGTCGTGTATAAATTTCCGTAGTTGGCAATTTTGTTGTAATTTTGTAGCGTTTTTTATTCCAGAGTGATGGAAAGTCGCAATAAAAGTTTCATTCAGAAGTTCTCCAGTTGGTATTTCTCCAGGGAAGCATTTCCCTTTTGGGTAGTTAGCATCTTGGATTTGATGTTGATCTTTGTGTCCATGCTTTTGATGTACTCACTGGTGTATGGTCCGGCACGATTGGTGGCGAATGGTTCTGTGGTGCTTTATACTTTTGTTTTGGATCTTATCTTTTATGGCATAGGTATGCGGATTTTCCATACATATGCCGATGTCTCCAAAATATTGGTATTTAAGGATTTGTCTCGCACGGCTTTTGCAACTTTCCTCGGTTCTACCTTGTGCGCAGCATTTCGGTGGGCGATTGATATGCTCCCATTCACGTCGGAAATCCCGTACCGCGTATTTTTCTTGGCTTTCTTGTGCTCAACGGCATTTATGTGGTTGTGGAGAATTGTTGCGAGAAATCTTTTTGATTTTGTTCGTGGCCATGTACGAGAGGAGGTGGAACTTCTGCCTCGTCAGGAGATTGAAGTGAATATGGAGAAAATCGGCAATCTTCTGCATGGACGGAAGGTTGTTGTGACAGGTGCTGCTGGAAGTATTGGTAGCGAAATGGTTCGCCAGATAGCCGCTTACAATCCGGAGACCTTGATTCTGATTGACCAGGCGGAAACTCCAATGCATGACTTGATGCTGGAAGTTCGTGAGAAGTGGAGTAACATCACCATCCCTTTCATCGTTTCTTCTATTACAGATCAGTATCGGATGGAGGCTGTATTCAGCCAGTATCATCCAGATTACGTGTTCCATGCTGCTGCATATAAGCATGTGCCAATGATGGAAGAGAATCCAAGCGTGAGCATACAGAATAATGTTGTGGGGACTCGTATATTGGCAAATTTGTCAGTGAAATATCACGTGAAGAAGTTTGTTATGATATCTACGGATAAAGCGGTAAATCCGACGAACGTAATGGGATGTTCAAAACGTCTTTGTGAAATTTATGTCCAAAGTTTGAATGCTTATCTATTGAAATCATCGGATGGATCTTCTGTGAAAACACAATTTGTCACCACTCGGTTTGGTAATGTCTTAGGTTCTAACGGCTCTGTGATACCATTATTTAAAAAGCAAATAGAAGCGGGTGGTCCGGTGACAGTCACACATCCTGATATTATTCGCTTTTTCATGTTGATACCAGAAGCATGTGCATTAGTGCTTGAAGCGGGAACCATGGGAAATGGGGGTGAGGTGTTTGTCTTTGATATGGGACAGCCTGTGAAAATAGCAGATTTGGCAAAGAGAATGATACAGAACAGTGGTCGCCGAGATGTGAAGATTGAATATACAGGACTTCGTGATGGAGAGAAATTGTATGAAGAAGTCCTCTTCAAGGGAGAAGAGGAAATCCCGACAGTTCACCCGAAAATTCATGTGGCGAAAGTAAGGCAGTACGAGTACGAGGATGTATGTAAGCAATTTGATGAATTGGAGGAACTTTCAAAAACCTCGGATGATATGAGTGTTGTAAGAAAAATGAAGATGATGGTACCAGAGTTTAGGAGCAATAATTCAAAATTTGAAGAAATAGATAAGGAATTGGATACTCTAAGAAAAGACTGAATATTAAAAGACAGAATTGGGCATGGTAAAAAGGATTGTAATTACAATGGCTGCAGTGCTTGTAAGCATAGTAGCATCTGCACAAGATCGCGCTGACTCGACGGTTACGTTATTTGACGATTTGAAAGTTCCGTTGGTGGAGAAAAAGTATGTGGCAAATACGAATTTCCAAGACAACTGGTTTGTCACTTTGTACGGTGGCGTGACATCGAACTTTGGTAGCGATGACTCACATGCAGGGTATTTCCGACTGATGGGACCAGCTGCAGCAATTGCCGTAGGTAAGGAAATTACGCCTATCAGTACAGTGCGTTTCCAAATCAATTATGTTCGGAATACAGGTGTGACGGATGACCAATTTGGTCAGGTTCTGGATGATGCGGGAAATATCCTGAATGATTATAGTTGGATGAATCACAACCGCTTCAAGTGGAATTCCTACGGCTTGGATATTGAATACCTGTTGAACTTTACAAATTTGATTTTGGGATTCCGTGAGAATCGTAAGTTCTATTTCCAAGGTGTTATTGGAATTGGTGGTTCTGTCTCAAGTGGATATACCACAGGTAAGTTTGCGGAGGCGCAAGGCATGGATAATAGCCATAAAGCACAGTTGGATAATAAGGACAAGTATGATACCCGCCAGCATTCGCTTATCAATATTAGAGCAGGTCTTGCTGGAACATTCATGATTGCAAGAAACTGGAATCTTCATTTGGAGGCTATTGGAAGTGTTTTGGATAACTCTTATGATAGTAACCCTACTACCAGTAACACATGGGATGGTCACGTGGACTACCTTCTGGGTGTTAGTTATCGTTTTAACAACAAGGGAGGTGTTGCACCGGGTTTCTATTATCCACGCCATGATATGACCGAATACATCAAGAAAGTGAATGACATCAATGATATTCGGGATAGGACGAAGAGAAGAAGGCAAGAACTGTGATACGGTAGATGTGGAGGCTCAGGTGATGTACACCTTGATTGCTTTTGATGAAGGTGATACAACAATCGACCGTCTGCAGCAGACAAATATATACACAACGGCCTATGCGTGGGCAAGAAATTCTCGAAGCATCATCTATATAACAAATAGTACAGGAGTGGATGATAAGTTGTTCCGCAAGCGTGCCGAGGCAATCCGTAATATTTTGCTTGAACGCTATGAACTTCCTGCATCGAAAATACGGGTAGTTGCAAGCGAAAAGGATATACAACCTGTAGGAGACTATATAGAATTGATAGTGAATGATTGATAGAAATGATAACAAGGTAATATAATGTTTATTAGGATATGGCAACAAAGAAATTATATATATTGATGACGGCACTGCTGGTAAGCATCGCCTCTTATGGGCAGGGATATCAAGATGTTGATTCCACTTACACCCATACAAAATTGGATCAAGACAGCCTGTATTATGACGAGATGGCGTATCTCGATGACTATCATTTCTTGGATAATATCTTTTTGGTAGGTCAGGTGGGAATCAGTCACTCCATGTCAGAGAACACTCGATTCGGAAAATTCTTTGATAATGAAAAGTTGAGTTTTAACTTGGGTGTGGGTAAGTGGCTCTACCCCTCATTTGGTGTCCGTATTACGGCAGGGTTGCACCCACAAGTAGGTCGTGCAGAATGGGAGTTGAGTGACGCCTATCCTGATTACTTCGGGAATTATACTTACAACATGTTCTCTGGCTATCTGGATGGTTTGGTGAACTTTACGAACATCTTGCTTAAATATAAGGAGGATCGTGTGTTCAACCTTATCGGAATTATTGGATTGGGTTATAATCACACATTTGGCTTTGATAAAGACAAGTGTGCTGTGATGAGTAGAGGTGTTAATCGTGAAAGTGGGAAGGTGGTTCCAGGAACCGATGAGAAGCCTGGCGTAATGCGCTATGTCGTTAACACAGAGCCTGGTAACTACTTTGCTGCTCATGTGGGTCTTCAAGGACGTTGGAAAGTGAACCCGATGTGGGATGTGATAGGTGAAGTTACATTTAATGGAACTGATGATAAATACAATGGACATGAGTATGACCGTGTATATGATACCTACTTCGATTTTTTGATTGGTGCTCAGTTCCATTTCAAAGACTGCCATGGACGTCGTCGATTCCACTATGTAAAGAATTTGGATACAGCAGTTCTGGATCGGTTGGCAAGAATGATGGATGACGAGAACGAAAAACTGAATGAGGCGAATATGGCAATCCCAGAAATCTTTGAAAAGATCAAATTCAATGAGGCATTGCAGACGACCGTATCATTCTATGTGGACCGTTATTATATCACTGATGCTCAGAAGAAGAATGTCAAGAGTGTGGCAACCTTCTTGGCAACCCACCCGGACATCAACTTGATTGTAACGGGTTATGCCGATATCGAAACGGCTTATCCTGCATACAACTTACGTCTCTCCCAAAAACGTGCACAGGCCGTATATGACATGCTTGTCAATGAATTCCATGTGCCAGAAAATCGTCTTCGTATAGACTATAAGGGTGATACCGTTCAGCCATACACCTCGGTGAATGAGTGGAACCGTGCCGTTATTTTCTTCCTTGATAGAGATGGAGGTAACAGTCAAATTCTCGAGTCAGAAAAAAGTCAAGAATAATGAACCATAATAAGAATAAGAAAATGAGATACATATTATTTGCATTAGCATTGCTTTCATTCTCGTTCGTGAAAGCGCAGGAAGAGGATGAGGTCACGATTGACGAGGCATATATTGGTGATGTGGTCATCCCTGCAGGTCAAACCTCAATTCCAGATTCAGCATACTATAAGAAAACCGAGATAACCTCTCTTACGATTCCTGCATCGGTTGAAAAGATTGGTGACAATATTATTGACCATTGTTTCAAACTTGTTTATATCACAGTTGATGCAGAGAATCCCAATTTTAAGTCGGAGGGTGGTGTTGTTTATTCTAAGGATGGAAAGACATTAATATTGTGTCCTCCAGGCAAGACTGGAGAGTTTGTTATCCCTGCTCAGGCTACAACTATCGCTCCGTATGCGTTCCGTACATGCAAAAAGTTGACGTCAATCGTCCTTCCAGATGGTATTCAAGAGATTCCAGATGGTGCTTTTATGGGTTGTTGGGGACTGGAGAAGGTGAACCTTCCGCAAGGTCTGAAGCGAATCGGCAAACATGCTTTCGATGGCACGATTGTTCAGAAGATGAATATGCCGACTACTATGGAGTATATTGATGATGAGGCTTTTGTCAATACAAGTTTGGTTGAGGTGAATCTCCGCGTGACGCAGCCATTTGAGTTGGGTGAGGACGTGTTCAGTGAGATTCATGTGACTCGTCTGAATGTTCCAGCCGCAGGTCTTCAAAACTTCAAGAAACACCCGAAATGGGGTAAGTTCGGTCGTATTACGCCAACTCATAGTTATTGGACAGTGACTCTTCCTTGATACAGGGAGGCTACTGCTGAAAAGGAAAAAAGGGAGGGTGACCAGCAATAATGCAGGTCACCCTCCCTTTTTAATGTGTCATTGTAGTGTTTCATTTCTTTTTGATGATTCGGATGTATTGTGGCTCGATGTGCGTTCCAAGCGCACCAAGCATCTCGAAGTTGATGAGGAACATACGTTTGGCACGTCCTTTGGCTTTCAGAAGTGTACCTTCGTACCCATCGAAAAGACCGCCAACAATCTTTACGTGATCTCCTTGTCTCAATGCCACTTCTTCTGGATGGAAATAGGTGATGTCGTTCTTCATCTTGGTGGATGACTCAATGAAAAGTTCCATCTCTCGTGCAGGTACCTCCAGTATCTTGAATTTGCCATCCACCTTTTTGTAGCAATAGGTGATGAATGGGTTCGCATTCTTCAAGGAGTTCAGTTGATGGAATGGAGCAAAGACAAAGATTGTGTTAGGAATCAGAGGACGCTCTACAATCACCTTCTTTCCCTGTATGGTGGTGTCTGTCGCAACCATCGGACAATAGGTGCGCAATCCTTCTTTTTCCAATATGGATGTTGCCAGAGCCTCCTTTCGGCTGACTTTTAGGGCGAACCATTGTGGGACGTCATACGATGGATATGGTGATATTGTTGTCTTAGTTACGTTTTCCATGAGGGGTTTTATATAATGTGGTGTCATAAAACGCGGCAAAGTTAAGTAAAATCTGTCATAAAAATTGTGAGACCCACAAAATAGTTGTAATTTCGCATTAGAAATAGATCTTGAGTGCAGAAAAAATGGGCAAATGATAAACTTCATTATTAATGAATTTGTATATGAAGGTATTTCGTTAGGGGAATGACGAAGGTTGTTTATTTTGGGCATGTTGAAAGGTCGTCATCATCTCACAAACTTGAAGCACAATGTATAAAGGTGAATTGATAGCATTGACAGTTGCTCTGCTTTGGACGGTCACAACCTTAGCCTCCGAGGTGGCTGCAAAACGTTTGTCCCCTGTGGGCTTGAACATCGTCCGTATGATGTTCACCCTGTTCTTCCTCAGCATTCTGCTGTGGGTCACGTGCGGTTCTCCGTTTCCGCAGGATGCCGATGCGGAGACCTGGCTTTGGCTCTCGCTCTCGGGTTTCGTCGGTTATGTGCTGGGCGACTACTGCCTCTTCAACTCCTATCTGCTCATCGGCGGGCGCTTTGGTCAACTCTTCATGACGTTGGCTCCAGCGGCAGCCTCTGTCTTTGGCCTCATTCTGCTCGGCGAACGGATGTCGCCGCTGGCCATTCTCGGCATGCTCATCACCATGTTTGGCATTGGCATGAGCGTGCTTTCCAAGGGTGGGGGACATCACCGCCTGAATCTCAAACTCCCCCTCAAGGGTGTGCTGCTTGGCATTGGTGCTGGGGTGGGGCAGGGCATCGGGCTTGTGCTCAGCAAGATGGGCATGGTGCACTACGAGGGGCTCATCACCTCGCCGTCGGCACTCGACGTCATGCCTTTTGCCAGCACCTTCATCCGTGCCGTCACAGGCTTGGTCGGATTCACGCTGACCATGCTGTTGACGGGCAAGACCCGAAAAGTGGCCTCTGTGTGTCGCGACCGTAGAGGTATGGCTTTCGCCCTTCTTGCCACACTGACAGGCCCTTTTCTCGGCGTCAGCCTTTCTCTCATGGCAACTCTCTACACCTCTACGGGCATTGCTCAGACCATCATGGCGATGACACCCATCTTCATTCTTCTTCCTTCTTGGTATTTCTTCAAACAAAAAGTAACTCCTCTCGAAATTCTTGGTGCCATCATCAGTGTGGTAGGTGTAGCGTTATTTTTCGTATGATTTGAAGAATATAAGAAAAAGGTTCTCGGGGTTATGCCCCAAGAACCTTCTTGAATTTTTCAATGAATTGTTTGGCTTCGTTCATTGACAGGCAGAGAGGGGGAAGCAAGCGGATGACGTTGGTGCCTGAACAGCCTGTGAAACAATGTTCCTCCTTGATGAGGCGTGTGCGTGGCTCCTTGTAGGGGATGTCCAACTCGATGCCAATCATCAAGCCTTTTCCACGAATGTCCACCACATGGGGCAGGTTGCCTGCTGCCTGTTCTGCCTTGAGAGTGTCAATCAAGTACTTGCCCACCTTGGCAGCATTCTCCACCAGTCCTTCCTGCTCAATTACGTCGAGCACGGCGATGGCTCCAGCACAGCCGAGGTGGTTGCCGCCAAATGTGGTGCCTAACTGGCCATAGACGGGCTGGAACTTGGGCGAGATGAGCACACCACTCATCGGGAATCCGTTGCAGATGCCTTTGGCCACCGTGATGATGTCAGGCTTGACGTCAAGGTGCTGATGAGCGAAGAACTTACCTGAACGGCCATAGCCACACTGGATCTCGTCGCAGATGAGCACGGTGTTGTGCTGGTCGCAGAGGATGCGCAACTCTTGCAGAAACTCTTTGGTCACACAGCGGATGCCGCCTACTCCTTGGATGCACTCGACGATGACGGCACACACGTCGCCCTTCTCAATCTCTTCCTTCCAGGGTTGGATGTCGTTGATGGGCAGGTATGTAACATGTCCGTTCGCATTGATGGGGGCAATGATTTTGGGATTGTTCGTCACCTCTACAGCGAGGGATGTTCTCCCGTGGAATGCTTTCTCCATTGACAGCACACGAGTTCTGCCGTTGTAGAAGGAGGCGAGTTTCAGCGCGTTCTCATTGGCTTCGGCTCCTGAGTTGATGAGGAAGATTTGGTAGTCCTCATAGCCCGATGCCTTGCCCAGACGCTGAGCCAGTTCCTTCTGAAGGGGATTCTGTACGGAGTTGCTGTAAAAGCCCAACTTGTTCAACTGTTGGGTCATCGCCTCCACATAGTGAGGATGGCAATGCCCGATGCTGATGACAGCGTGACCGCCATAGAGGTCAAGATACTCCTGACCGTTCTCGTCCCACACGTGGCAACCCTTGCCGCGCTCGATGGCGATGTCAAAAAGTGGATATACGTCAAATAGTTGCATAAGAAGCCCCCTCCTAACCTCCCCCAAAGGGGAGGAACGCCATTCGGGGTGTTGGGCGTTTGAGTTTTTCCTAATCCTCCAAGAGGAGAGAGAATGGATGTGAGTTTTCTGTAATTATACTTATATTGATGTCAAACAAACTGAATAGCACCCCTCCCCCTTGGGGGAGGTTGGGAGGGGGGCTAGAATGCGCTTGCCTTCAAGTTCAATCCGGCTCTTTCGTCCAAGCCGAACATGATGTTCATATTTTGTACTGCCTGACCCACGGCACCTTTCAGGAGGTTGTCAATCATGGAAGTGATGACGACTTTTCGTCCGAAGACCTCCACGTGTACCAATGCCTTGTTGGTGTTGACCACTTGCTTGAGGTCGAGGGATTGGTCGCTGTAGTGCGTAAAAGCAGCCCTTTCGTAAAAGTTTTTGTAGAGGGTGACTAACTCCTCCCCCTTGGGGGAGGTTGGGAGGGGGCTTAATGTCACCACCTCCGTGCAGAAGATGCCCCTTGCGAAGTCACCTCTGTAAGGGATGAAGTCAACCGTAATTCCTTCTGCTTCAAAACCCTCATCCAATGTGTCCACCACATGGGGTGCACCCTCAGGCTTCAACTCGTTCAGCGTCTGGCAAATCTCGTGCAGGTGCTGGTGGGTGAAGAGTTTATAGACCGAGAAGTTGTTGTTTCTCCATGAGAAATGAGTCGTTGCTCCAGGCTTCTGACCTGCACCTGTCGAACCTGTGATGGCGTTCACGGAGATGTCGTTGGTCAACAACCCAGCCTTTGCCAAT
>CAJOLW010000021.1 GCA_905235525.1 uncultured Bacteroidaceae bacterium | reverse complement strand
TGTATGCTCTGAACGGTTCACCACGTTATCGCCCTCTTTTGCTGAAATAGGTATGAAGGTGATATTTTGTATATGGAGTGTCTGAGCCATCTGCTTGTAATCTGCCACAATCTTATTGAACACTTCCTCCGAGAAATCGACAAGGTCCATCTTGTTGATGGCCACAACAATGTGGGGGATGCCGAGCAGACTGGAGATGTAGGAGTGGCGCACGGTCTGCTCCAGCACACCGTGACGGGCATCTACGAGAATGATGCTCAGGTCGGCAGTTGAGGCACCTGTCACCATGTTGCGTGTATATTGTATGTGCCCCGGTGTGTCGGCAATAATGAATTTCCGCTTAGGGGTGGCAAAGTAGCGATAAGCCACATCAATGGTGATGCCCTGTTCGCGCTCGGCCCGCAGACCATCGGTCAGCAGAGCCAGGTTCACCTCCTCGTTGCCACGTGATTTCGAGGCGGTCTCCACCGCCTCCAACTGGTCTTCGAATATCGACTTTGAGTCGTACAGCAGTCGACCTATGAGCGTCGATTTGCCGTCATCCACGCTGCCCGCCGTTGAGAAGCGCAGCAGTTGCATATCTAAATAACCTCTTTCAGAATTCATAATTTATAATTCATAGTTCATGATTAAAAGTAACCCGCTTTCTTGCGGTCTTCCATACTGGTCTCACTGCGTTTGTCGTCAGCACGTCCGCCGCGCTCGGTGACACGGGTGGCAGCAATCTCCTCGATGATATCTTCCAAGGAGTGGGCTTCCGAAAGCGTCAGTCCCGTACAGGTGATGTCGCCGATAGTACGGCAACGCACGTGCTTGGTGACCACCTGCTCCGTAGGTTTCAGTTTGATGCAAGGCTCTGCTGCAAGCCACTGACCGTCGCGCTCGAACACCTGCCGCTCGTGGGTGAAATAGAGGCTGGGCATCTCTATCCGCTCCTGCAGGATGTACTGCCATACATCCATCTCCGTCCAGTTAGATATAGGAAATACGCGGAAATGCTCGCCCATCGCCTTACGGCCGTTGAAAATGTTCCAGAGTTCGGGGCGCTGGTTCTTCGGGTTCCACTGTCCGAACTCATCACGGTGACTGAAGAAGCGCTCCTTGGCACGGGCCTTCTCTTCGTCGCGCCGTGCACCGCCGATAGCCGCATCGAAATGATATTTCTCGATGGTGTCGAGTAGCGTGGTGGTCTGCAACTTGTTGCGCGAGGCATAGTATCCCGTTTCCTCCTTCACGCGCCCCATATCGATGCTTTCCTGCACCGAGCCAACAATCAATTCGGCACCGAGACGACTGACGAGTGCGTCGCGGTAGTCGATGGTTTCCTTGAAGTTGTGCCCCGTGTCGATATGCAGTAGGGGAAAAGGAATCTTAGCGGGATAGAAGGCCTTATAGGCAAGATGCACGATGACTATCGAGTCCTTGCCGCCTGAGAAGAGGATGACAGGCCGCTCAAACTGCGCCGCCACCTCACGGAGTACGTAGATACTCTCCGACTCCAATTCTTTCAAATGTGTGATGTTGCTCATACTATGCTTTCTTTAATGGATTTTAATGTGTATTCCAAGATGTCATCGTTGTGACATTCTGAAATGAAATTGCCTTCGAACTGCGAGGGAGCGACGTAGATGCCACGCTCCAGCATATTGCGGAAATAACGGGCAAAGCGTTCTCGGTCGCTACGGCGTGCGTCGGCGAAGTTCAGGACTGGATCCGCATTCTTGGACGAGCCAAGTGGTGAAGCCGGTCGGAAGAACAGGGTGAACATCGAGCCGCAATGGTTCAGTTGGATGTCCCGACCACGGATGATGTCTTGCAGTTCTGTGATAAACTGGCTGCTGCGCTCTTCCAGCCTCTCATAGAAACCAGGAAAGGCCAGTTGGTGCAGTGTCTCGATGCCGGCAGCCATTGCCACGGGATTGCCAGAGAGCGTGCCAGCCTGATAGACCGGACCGTCGGGAGCCAGCAGAGCCATGATGTCGGCGCGTCCACCGAAGGCGGCAGCAGGGAAGCCACCGCCGACAATCTTGCCGACAGTAGTCATGTCGGGCGTGATGCCGAACCGTTGCTGAGCACCGCCAAAGGCCAGACGGAAGCCGGTGATTACCTCGTCGAAGATGAGAATGGTCCCGTATTGTGTGGTCAGTCGGCGCGTGGCCTGCAGGAATTCGGGCGAAGGTACCACCACACCCATGTTACAGGCCACAGGCTCTATGATAACGGCAGCAGTTGTTTCGCCATGCTCACGGAAGTACTGCTCCAGTGCCTCCACATCGTTATACGGCAGACATACCGTATGCTTCGTGAAGTCATCGGGTACACCGGCACTGGAAGTGGTGCTGATGTTGGCCACGGCAGAACCAGCGCTCACTAACAGGTGGTCGGCATGGCCGTGATAGCAGCCCTCAAATTTCACCAACGTATCGCGCCCCGTGAAACCACGCGCCACACGGATGGCCGACATCGTGGCCTCGGTGCCACTGTTGACAAAGCGTAGCCGTTCCATCGACGGAAAAGCCTCACGGACACGTTCTGCCAACACGGTCTCAGCCTCGCAGGGTATGCCATAACTACTGCCGCATCCGATGGCCTCTATAGCCCGTCGGCTGACAGCAGGATTGTTGTGTCCTAAGATGAAAACGCCCCACGACATACAGAAGTCAATCAGCGTGTTGCCGTCAATGTCTTCAATGTATGCACGGTTTGCCTGCTTGATGAAGAGCGGTGTGGTGCCCACACTGCGCAGAGCACGTACGGGACTATTGACACCACCGGGGATAATCGTCTTAGCCCGCTCGAAAGCCTGCCGTGAAAGAGGTCTTAGATTGATGCCCATCGCTGCTGATATTCTTTGGCGTAATACGTGATGATATACTGTGCTCCAGCGCGCTTGATGGCAATGAGACTCTCATAGACCACGCGCTGTTCATCGAGAAAACCTGCCTGGGCGGCAGCCTTGACCATGGCATACTCACCGCTGACCTGATAGGCCACCAACGGCACCTGGTGGAATCGCTCTGCCGCACGGGCTATCATGTCGAGATAGGGCATGGCGGGCTTTACCATCGTCCAGTCGGCTCCCTCTTCAATGTCGGCCTCAATCTCCTCTAATCCCTGATCATGGGTGCGGAAGTCCATCTGGTAGGTCTTACGATCGCCGAACGACGGAGCGGAGTCGGCAGCATCGCGGAACGGACCGTAGAAGGCTGAGGCATACTTGGCTGAGTAGGCCAGCACCTTTGTTGATAGCCCTGCTTCACTAAGTCGATGCTTGATGGCCTCTACCTGACCATCCATCATGGCAGAAGGAGCCACAAAGTCGGCACCAGCCTTGGCGTGTTGGTAGGCCATCTCGGCCAGCAGGGGCAGCGTCGTGTCGTTATCCACGTCGATAATCTTCTGGATGACACCTCCCGAGACGGCAGGCTCCCTGCGCTCCTTCAGCAGGCCGCAATGCCCATGACTGGTATATTCGCAAAGGCAGACATCCGTAAACACAACCGTGTCCGGCAAAGCCTGCTTAATGGCCCTTACAGTCCGTGAGATAAGGTTGTCCTCTGCGTAGGCTGCCGTTCCGCGCTCGTCCTTCACATCGTCGCTCACCACACCGAAGAGCAACACCTTGTCGATGCCCAGTGCCTTAATCTCATGCACGTCCTTGACCAGCGTGTCGATACTGTAGCGGTTAATACCGGGCATTGTAGGAATAGGCTCCACAATACCCTCTCCCTCCACCACGAAATACGGGTAGATGAAGTCGCGGACGTTAATGGTCACATCGGCATACCTATCCCGTGTGACCTGGTCCTTTCTGAATGTTCTGAATCTTTTCATTTTCTTGTCGGCTTTGTAAATGAAAGGCGGTGATGCTGCCACGTGTCACATACTCGATATGAGAGGGCAGGTCACCATATGTCTTGACAAAATTGTCGATGGTTGAGGGTGATGTGAACACCACGCGCTGAATATTTGCCAAATTGACACGGCGGACGTGATGAGGATACACATTATTATATATAATAAGCGTCTCGACATCGAAGCCTAACGAACGAAGTCCGTCGGGGATGATGTCAAGGGCGAGGTTGGAGCGAGGAATGAGAACCCGTCCACGGGGCTGTCGGCTGAAATAGTCAATGACTCCATAACTGTCGTCTTTCTCGGTCTGCTCTACCTGCTCAGCCCCAACATTCCTCAGGGCATGTGTCGTAGATGGTCCGATGGAGACGATACGACCACGGAGACTGCCCTTCCAGTGTTTTACGGCATAGCGGCTGGTGAAAAGCAGGTAGTCGTAACGCTCGTGGGACGGGATTGAATAATTGACTGCCTCAATCTCTATCAACGGGGTATGGATGTAGTTGGGGTCGTTACAAACAAGGCCCGTGTAGAGTGTCCTACGGATGGTGGAGGCTGTCTGATGGCGGAGTCGCGCCACATCGCCAACCAATGCAATGACTGGTGTAGGGATGTCAAGAGAGGTAAGAGGCGAGAGTTCGCCAACGGTTGTCTCAAGCATCTGCTCATCGGACAGTGAAGCGTTGTGTACCAAGAGTACGGGGGTGCTGGCAGGCCATCCGTCGGCTAACAGCGACTCACCGATTTGAGTGAGACGACTCCCTCCCATATAGTAAACCAAAGTGTCGGTGTCGGGTACGACAGGCTGGGCGGCATGACCATTGACCAAAGCCACGCTGCTGCTGATGCCTCGGTGCGTCAGGCTGACTTTCGTAGCGGCAGCCATTGCCGAGGCGGTAGTAATGCCTGGAATAACCGATACGCTGACAAGGTTGCTCTGCAGATACTCAATCTCCTCGCCGGCATGACCGAACACCATTGGGTCGCCGCCTTTCAGCCGTACCACTTCCCTGCCTTCGCGGGCAGCACGGAGCAGAAGTCGGTTGATGTCATCCTGCTCGGCATGATGCTGCCCGCTGCGCTTGCCCACATAGACTTTCTCGGCTTTCAGTGTGTCGAGATACGCCTTTCCTATCAGGTCGTCGTAGAAGATGATGTCTGCCCGTCGGAGAGCATTGACAGCCTTGACGGTCAGCAATTCTGGGTCGCCGGGACCAAAGCCAGCCAGCGTGACGTGCCCTTGGCGATGCAACACGTCGTCGCGCAAAAAGAGTACTTTCAGATCGTCGCGCCCTCGCAGGGCGGTGATGGCCAGATAGCCTTGCAATGGATGTGTCTCAAAGGGCAGCACCTCGCTAATGTCCGCCTCCATGCCCAACCTCTTCAGGGCACACGTGGCCACGATGGCGGCATATATCTCACCGTCGCGCACCTGCCGGACGCGCTCCTCTATGCAGCCTCGGATACCTACAATCCTCAGGTCAGGCCGCAGGGTCAGCAACTCACGGCGGCGCAAGGGCGAACTGGTGCCGACGGTGCTGCCTGCGGGCAACTGAGCCAATGTCTGGTGGTCGCGACTTACCAGCGAGTCGCTCTGATCGAAAGGCGGGAAAAGTGCAATGACCTCCAACTTTTCATCTAATGGATAAGGCAGATCCTTGGCAGAATGTATGGCTATGTCGGCACGTCCGCTGATGAGGGCGTCATCCAGTTCACGGGTGAACATATCGGCCGGTGCCTCGCCGTCGAGCAGTGAGATGTGCTGGTGCTGGTCACCATACGACGGCAACGTCTCCAGATGATAGTCTATCTCTGGATACCTCGCCATTGCTTCCTTGACTTGCAACTGCGAGAGACAACTCTGTCGTGCAATGACCCGTATGCTCATATCGCTTTCCTCAAATATTGTTTTCGGCACCGCAGGATGTCCTGCAACTCCTGGATTTCTTCTTCGATGAGAGTCTCTGCCCGCACGACTTCGCCCAGACGGACAGAGATATTCCGACAGACGCGCTGCTCCACGTTGCGGATATTATAGAGCCTGACACCTGGCAAGACACCTACACTGGCATCAATATCACGTGGGAAAGCCAGGTCGATGGCTAATAGCGACTTGCCGACAGGGATGTCTTCAGCATGAATCAGGACGTGCGGGGCTGAGGTGGCACTGATGAGAATGTCTGTGTCGGCGAGGAAACGCTTCTTGTCGTGCAACGCAAAGACACCGATGCCCAGCGGGTCGGCTAACTGATGTGCCTTGACCTGGCTGCGGTTGGCAAGGAACACCATCTCAGCCCCTTTGTTCTTCAGGAACTTCAGAATGTCGGAAGTTAGTTTGTTGACACCGATGATGGTGATGCGGCTGCGGCTCAGACTGACGTGTTCCTGCTCTATGATCTCAATGGCTGCCAATGAGTGACTGACAGCACCCTGCGAAATCTCGGTCTCGGTGCGGACACGTTTGCCCACTTGCAGGGCGCAAGTGAAAAGTTTATGCATCTCGGCTGACAAGCGATACTGCCTACAGGCTTGCTGATAGCAGTCTTTCACCTGTCCCTGAACGGCCCGCTCACCAATCAACGCCGACTCCAGTCCTGCCGTCACGCGAAAGAGATGGCGGGCCACGTCATCGGGCACGTCACCCTCGCCGCTGTACAGTTCCACGCGGTTGCATGTCTGGAGCAGCACAGACCCCTCTGGCCTCTGTATGCCGTGGAAGTAAGTCTCGCGCTCTTCTAATGAGGCATTCTGTTGATTAATCGATTTGTATGTTATCATGCGCTATGGCTTCTTGGATTCGGTCTCTTACCCTGATACTCCGACGCACATCCTTGCCATCGGAGGCAACACTGATGGTCAGGTCGCCGTTGCGATAGATGGCTGGCGACGTAAAGTCACAGTCGGCAGGCGCATCGCAGATGCTGGTCAAGATGCCCCGCTGTCGAGCCAGTTGACGGATATGGTGGTTCAATTGATGGTTGCCTGTGCATACGAACAACAGCGTCACGCCTTCCAGGTCGCTTTCAACAAAATGACGTTCCACCCAACGGAAAGGCAGTGCCTTGATGCCGTCGCTCACCTCTGGTGCAATGACGGTCGCCCTGGAGGTAAAACGACTGAGTATCGTTGCCTTGTGCGTGGCCACCCTGCCCCCACCGACAATCAGGATGCGTGCGTCGCTGATACGTATATTGATAGGTAGGAAATCCAAGGTAATTGACGATTTACTAAGTTACTATTTCTTGCGGATGAGTACCTTCCAGTAGTCTCCTGTTTTCTCCGTCGAGAGCACTTCGTGTCCTTCCTGACGCACACTGCCCGGCACGTTCTGGATGGGCTGGCCGTCATCTAAGAGAATCTCCAACAACTGACCGCTCTGTAGGGTTGACAGTTCTATCTTCGTCTTCACGAAGTTCATCGGACAGGGCACACCACGGAGGTCCTTCTTGACAGCCTCTCCAAGCCCCTCCAAAGGGAGAGAAGACTCAGATAGGTCAGCAGTTCCCTTCCCTTTGGAAGGGTCAGGTGAGGCCTCTATGGAGGCTCTTGAGGTGAGGGCTTTGAACTGCAGCGAGTCATCCATCGAGGCATAGAGTTCATTAACCTTGGCGGCCAGCGCCTCTATCTGTTTCCGGTCTTGTAGCAGCGACTCTCCATGACGGGCTTTCTCGACAACGACCTTGGAATCGGCAGAGACGATGCCCGCGTCGATAAACAACTCTTCAAAGTTGCTGTAAACCTCATCGTCGGTCCTTGGGTCGGCACCACGGGTGACAAGCAACATACGCGAGGCTGAGAACACGATGTCGCGCAGCAGTTTCTCCTCGTCGGCACCTGGCTGAGCCAGTAATGCTTGTTTCTCCTTGATGGTGGCCTGATCCAGTTCGATGATGTCGAACAGACCGGCTGAGCACTCAGCCTTCCCATGACTTGTCAGCGAGAATATCTCATCGGCGCCCCAGTCGAAATAGTAGTTCTTGTCATCGTCGAACGAAGGTACATCCTTGTGTTTGGTAATCTCCTCCTTGATGACCTTGGCACCTTCCGACCGCACAAAGGCATCGTAACTCTCATATTGGTCTTTCACCTTGAGATAACGGCCCAGATAGTCGGCAACGAACTGCGGGATGTCTTTGGCCGCCAGATAACCTAAAGCCTCTGCCAGTTCCGTCTTTCCGTTCACACGCGCCCATACGGTATAGGCAGGGAATGGATGATCGCCGACACGGCCAATGCGCCCGCTGAATCCTAAGTCGGACCATACATTCTGTGCACAGGAATTGGAGCATCCATTGATGTTGATTTTCAAGTCTGGCAGTTGATCCAAGTCCAGTCCGCTCTTTTCCAGTCTGCGACGAATGCCCTTTACCAGTCCCTTCGGCAGACAAATACCCAGGCGACAAGTGTCTGCACCTGTGCAGGATGTCAGATTGTTAAGAATGACTGGTGCATCCAGCGTGAGTCCCAGACCCTTGAAAAACTGATAGACATTGGGCAGATACGCCTCTGGAATATTGCGCAACTGCATGTTCTGGCGCGGGGTGAAACGAATCACGTCATTGCCGAACGCCTCCAAGAAGTCTGCCGTCTTAGCAAACACGTCTGGCGACGTGTTGCCGTGCAGGAAGGGAATCGTGGCATAGAAGCCATTGCCGACAGCCTGCCTTGCCGCATACCGTTTCTTCCACGTCTCGAAAGCCTCACTCTCGTCTAAGACGGGAGCGAACGACGGTGTCTTGTAGTCAAACGGCAGTATGGCTGGCTCGAAGTCGAGCGATGCATCCCCTACGAGTTTGTCATATTCTTCAAAGTAAAGCCGCTTGGTCTCTTCTTCACCGTTCTTATAAAATATGTATCGTATGCGTGCCTTATGTCTGTTCTTTCGGTTTCCGTTCAGGTTAAAGAAGTTCTTGGCCGCTTTGGCAGCACGGAACAAGTCTTTCTCAGGCAGGAAGTCGAACACCTGCCAACCTTTGTGCGGATTGCTTGCCACACTGCCGCCCAATAACACACGGAATCCGCGCTTTCCCTCTCTGACGACGGGAATCAGTCCCAGGTCAGCCACCAGCGAAAAGTTGGCATCCTCCTCATTGATGTCGAAGGCTATCTTTAACTTGCGGGGCATAGACCACGAGTCCTTCTCGGCTATCAGCCGCGTGGTCAGACCGATGGCGTAAGGATAGGGGTCGAACGTCTGACGGTCGCTGATACCACCCTGTTCGTTCACCAGCATGTTGCGCACGGTATTGCCACCACCGCCCTGAGTGGCCAGTCCCTCTTCCTGCAGCGCAAGAAGTGCTTCGGTGGCACGGTCGATGCTCACGTCGTGTATCTGAACCTCCTGTCGTGTCGTGATATGGATGTGCGAACAATCCACAAGGCTACCCACCTCTGCCACGAGCCGCAACTGTCGGGGGGTGATGAGTCCGCCCGTACAGCGGATGCGCAACATATAATGACCGTCCTGTCGCTGTTCGTAGATGCCCATCGGCACACGGTTCGACTTCAACTGTGCGCCACTAATCTCTCCTTTCTTAAACTGCTCTATGAGCCGTTGATTGTACTGAATGTCTGCTGTCAGACTCTTGGGGATGATATACATAATCTCATTGTTGATTTGCGGATGCAAAGGTATGAACATTCTCTTTTGCCCACAATACCATGCAAAGTGTATTGTGCATACCAAACAAATGTGACAATCTATGCCTTAAATGAGGAAACGGTTTGCTTACGTGTTTGTGGATGAGGCACAGGATATGAAAGAGTATCAGTTAAATATAATCGATAAATGTTTTAACTGTGACTCGGTGGTTCTGCAAAGGATAAGAGATTCCAATCAAGCCATCTTTGACGGATTTTCCGTGGCAATATCCGGGAAAGGTAGGAACAATCCTTTAGATTGGGGTGTCGTTTTTTTGACAGCGATGTAAAGAGGAAAGGGACACGATATGTACCCAAGGAGCAAAGGAACGCTACATGGGATATTATGGATGGAAGGAGTTTGCAAACATTCAAGAAGGTGATTCGGAACTGAAGGTTGCAGACGGTGCGTTTTTTGTATCTGATGGGTGTGCCTGTGGCTTCGCTGTCGGGGTTCTATTTTGGTTAATTTGTAAACGCCCGTAGCCTCGAAATCGGTGTGAGTCACACCTATTGAGGGGGTGTGAGTCAGACCTATGTAGCAGGTGTGACTCAGACCGATTTCGAGGTTCCGTGGTTGGTCTTTTTGTACGATTGGGGATTTCCTGTCAGGAGGATGGGAAGAAGGGCTTTAGAAGTTATAGGCGAGTCCGAGGGTGAAGTATTCCTTGAACTGGAAGTAGCCGAGGGTGTCGTCGTAGTACCTCTTGTCGCGGTTGTCGTCGAAACGCCAGAGGGTATAGACTTCGCTGGAGATGTACTTGTTGAACTGGAAAGAGAAGACATTTTCCAATTCAGATTCGCAGTATTCATAGGAAGTGAAGTAATAGAAACGACATTTCCATGTCAAATCCTTCACAATCTTGATCTTCGAATTGCACTCAATCTTGGAACCGAAGTCCTGCTGGAAATCCTTGCCGCGCATGTTGTAAGACGCATGAATGGTTTCTTCTTCATCGGTAATGTATCGCATCTTGTACGATAGCGGCAACAGTGCCAATGAGAAGGTGTTGCCATTCTTGAACTTGGGTTTCCAGTCCATACCAAGAGATACATACACATCCAACGGCGCCAGAAACTTCGAATAGGTACGGCGGTCATTTGCCTTATGACCAGGCAAGAACTGCGAATTCACTTCGGACGATACGGTGTAGTACCAGTTCTTGGCAGCCTTGATACCCAACTTCGAATAGAGATAAATCTTGTCGTTGTTAGTCAGGTAGCGGTGGATAGAGTCTGACGTGGCAGTAACAAACCCCAAACGCAAGTCGAGTTTGTTGTCCCATGTCAGACGATTCTGGTCATTGTAATTTGCTTCAAGCACGAGATTGGAGAGCATGGTCACGTTGTTGTTACCTCCCTTGTACCAGTTCTCCGAGAAATAGTTCTGCGTGAATTGAAGGGAGAACTTTCCACTGGTCTTCCAGAAGTTGGGCTTGACAATCTGGATGTCCACATCCACATTGTCCACCACATCAGCCACATCCTTGATTTCTTCCACCTTATTATATATAGAAGCAAGGTCTTCCGCCTTTGTCTCTGCCACATTCACAGGCGAGACCGTCGTTTCCGAAGCAATTTGGGCATCAGAATAGTGGAAGAAACGAGGACTTTGGGCGTAAGCGTTCATGAGTACATCGTCAATGGAAGCATTGAGACGTTGGTGCTCTGCTATCATATCTGTTGTCTGCACTGAAGAGTCCAGCCCTGGCAACGTATAATCCAATTTAAATTTGTCATCCAATGCCGAACGATAAAACACGCCTGGTCCAAACAATTTGTAAAAATAGGGAGACATCCATTCACTTGAATCGGCATTTTCTGTGATAAGATTCTTTCGCATTTGAGTCAGTTCCTTCTTATATCTCGACACAAGCGCAGAGGCTTCTCTGGAATAAGCAGCCCCACTCTTCAACCGTTGCGCAAACATGGGCATAGACATTCCCAATCCCACAATCAGAAGAAATGGAAATAAGTATCTTTTCATACACTTCACATCATATTTCTTGCAAATTTAAGGCTTTTTACTGACAAAATTATCATGACATCTACATTTTCGGCAATAAAAATTTCCTACATTCAAGAAAAAGAACTAAATTTGCACTCCGAATGGGTTTGAGGCATGCTTCAGACTCACCCAAAGACAACAATAAACAATATTATAAACAACTAAATTTTCAACAACTATGCCAAACGGTAAGAAGAAGAAAAGACACAAGATCTCTACTCACAAACGTAAGAAGAGACTGAGAAAGAATCGCCACAAGAGCAAGTAAAGTCGAGAGACTCTATTTCAATCTTGTTAGCGTCAGAACAAAGAACAGACCCTGAAATGAATCATCCTCGAACAAGGGGTGCATGACGAGGTTTGTTCTTTTTCTGTTCAAAAACAACCTAACATAAACGGTAGCAAAAATGACCAGCGAACTTATCATCGATGCTCAGCCAAAGGAAGTGACCATTGCCCTGCTCGAAGACCAAAAGCTCGTTGAGTTCCAAAAGGAAGGTCAGGACAGCAAGTACTCCGTTGGCAACATCTACGCCGGAAAAGTGAAGAAGATCATGCCGGCACTTAATGCATGTTTCGTCGATGTGGGTCATGAACGCGAAGCATTTCTGCACTACCAAGATTTAGGCAAACATTTTCTCGCTCTGGAGAAATACGTGAAGCAGGTGGTAAGCGACCGCCGAAAACTTGCACCCATGGCAAAGGCTGCCAATCAGTCATCGCTGGAGAAAGTGGGAAGCATTCAAGACGTGCTCGAGTTGGGACAGGAAGTGATGGTGCAAATCACCAAAGAACCCATTAACACCAAAGGTCCCCGACTGACAGCGGAAATCTCTTTCGCAGGACGATACATCGTCCTTATTCCCTTTGACGACAAAGTGAATGTCAGTTCCAAAATTAAATCAAAAGAAGAACGCGCACGGTTGAAACAGCTCATTCAGAGCATCAAACCCCGAAATTTCGGAGTAATCGTACGAACAGTGGCTGAAGGAAAACGAGCCGCTGAACTAAACAACGAGATGAGCCTGCTCGTCGAGTCGTGGAACGATTGCATCGAGAAGATTCAAAAAGCTACAAGTCTGCCAGTACTTGCACACGAGGAAACTGGTCGTACTGTCTCCATGCTGCGTGACCTCTTCAACCCTTCCTATGAAAGCATTCATGTCAACAATGAGGATGTCTTCAAGGAAGTGAAGCGATACGTCAGCCTCATTGCACCAGAGAGAGAATCGATTGTCAAACTCTACAAAGGCAATGTCCCCATCTTCGACAACTTCGGAGTGACGAAGCAAATCAAGTCGGGACTTGGAAGAACTGTCAGTTTCAAACACGGCGCTTACCTCATCATCGAGCACACCGAGGCACTCCATGTGGTGGATGTCAACTCTGGTAACCGCAATCGCGGACTCGACAATCAGGAGGAAAACGCATTTGCCGTCAACATGGAAGCGGCAGAGGAACTGGCACGTCAATTGCGACTGCGCGACATGGGTGGCATCATCGTCGTCGATTTTATCGACATGGATAGTGCCGAGCACAACCAGAAACTCTACGAACACATGACGCAAATCATGAAGAGCGACCGTGCCCGTCACAACATCCTGCCACTGAGCAAATTCGGACTCATGCAAATCACCCGACAGCGCGTCCGTCCTGCAATGGATATGCATGTGGAGGAAGTATGCCCTACTTGCTTCGGCAAGGGTGTAGTCAAACCTTCCATCCTGTTCACGGATGCCTTGGAGCAGAAAATCGATTACATTGTCAACAATCTTGGTCAGAAACGATTCAAACTCTACGTCAATCCATACGTAGAGGCTTACATTACCAAAGGCCTCGTCAGTCTTTATCTTAAATGGCAGATGAAATACGGCTTTGGTGTGAAGATTTATCCGAGTCAGGAACTTGGTTTCCTACAATACAAGTTTATCAACCCCAAGGGTGAAGAGATAGACATGACAGAAGAAGTGGAAACCCGATGACTCAACAAACTTCGTAGTTTGAATGACACACAAAAAGTAAAAGGAGAAGAATCTCACATGAGGTTCTTCTCCTTTTTTTATTCTTTATTTTCTATTATTTCAGCGGTGAAATAATATATGTATAACTATAGTCCTTGTAAGGCATCTGATATTCCTGTCGTGGCCATGCACCCCAAGAGTTCACACAACCCACACCCATGCTACGGGCAGCGATATGGAGGTCGGTGAAGGGACGCTCCACAAGGTCACCACTATGCCACTGGGCCTTGTTGCGGGCTGGCTGAAGATCATCCTCCGTGTAGTTGAGGGCTTGCATTTCGAGCGGTTCGGTGCCTTCAAAGCGAAGCCCCTTGCCTGCCTTGTTGGTGATGTTCCAATAGCGTACCTGTGTCTTTGTTCCTGTCTCCTGTGGACGAACATAGCCCCAGAACTGTTCTGCCACCGTCTGCTTCCAGATGCCGAGGTTCTGGCTGTTGTTGCGGTCAATGTAGTTTTCATGAGGACCCTTACCATAGTATTCAATCTGTGAGAATTCTTTTGGCAGTTGCATCTGCATACCGAAACGGAGCAATTGGGGCATCACCAGACGACCACGATCGTCCTTGCGGTTCTTGGCATCTTCGCTGACTGTGAGGTCTTGCTTCACCACCAATTTACCTTCGGGTGTCATCGTGTAGGTGAGTTTCACGTTTGCCTCCACTTCCTTGATATTGTATTCGGCTGTGACCACATAGTTGACACCGTCTTGCTTGATGTTGAAGGCCTTGCGCTCCAGACGAGGATGCTGCCATGCAGCGAGACGGTTCTGCATGCCTGCACCAAAGTCGTTGTCAGTGGCTGCACGCCAGAAGTCTGGTGTCAGTTCGGCTTCGTCAGTCATCATTGGTGTGCCATCCACATCAATGTATGAAACATATCCCGTACGCTTGTTGAAGGTCACCTTCACCCCGTTGGCAGAGAGAATGGCAAAAATAGAACGATCATCGAGTGTCACACCTACAGGAGCAGTCTTGGCTTTCTTGTCAGCAACAGGCTGAGCCGTAATGGCTTCAACAGTTGGGAAAGTGTAAGGTGTCAGTTCAAACTGATTGTGTGCAACCAATTCACCTTTCTTTTGAAGGGGTTCATCTTTCAGAAGACGGGCATCCACATTCACAAGGATTTCTTTGCCCTTATATGCTTCATTCGTCATGGCTGCAGCGATAGCGCCAATGGTGAAAGTTGCTTTACCTTGCGGAGGTATTGCTGCAGGAACATGCTCCGTGCCTCTTGCCACAGATTTTCCTTCCACCAGTACTTCATATTCAAAGTCCACATAGTCAAGTGGGCGGAAGAAATTCTCGTTCAAGACTTCCACTTTGCCGGCCTTGGCATCGACAAGTGTTGCCCAGATGTTCTGATAATAGTACTGAATCTCATACGCATGAGGATTAGGCTCACGGTCGGGATTGATGACACCATTGCAGTTGAAGTTGTTGTCCGAGGCAGGAAAACGTCCGTAGTCACCACCATAAGCCCAGATGGGTTTACCTGTAATCTTGCTCTTGCCACGCAGACCCTGATCAATAAAGTCCCAAATGTAACCACCCTGATAGTTTGGTGTGCGGCGAATGATGTCCCAATACTCTTTGAAACCACCCACAGAGTTCCCCATGGCGTGAGCGTACTCACACTGAATGAGCGGACGGGCATTGCCCTCCTTGCAGTAGCGTTCGCAGTGATTATAGTCAGCATACATCGGGCAGTATATGTCAGTCTTTCCCCAATTTCCTGCCTGCTCATATTGACAGGGACGTGAAGAGTCATAAGCCTTCACATAGTCGTAGGAATCCTCAAAGTTTTTACCATAACCTGCCTCATTGCCAAGGCTCCACACGATGATGCTGGGGTGATTTTTCAGTACATAGATATTATGGCGCTGACGCTCGATGTGCATATCGTGGAAACGAGGGTCTTTGCCCAGCGACCTTTCGCCATAACCCATTCCGTGGCTCTCGATGTTGGCTTCGGCTGTCACATAGATACCATACTCGTCACACAATTCATACCAACGTGGGTCGTTGGGATAGTGAGAGGTACGTACAGCGTTCACGTTCAACTGCTTCATCACCTGAATGTCCTGAATCATGCGGTCCACACTCACCACGTAACCGCCATCGGGATCCAATTCGTGACGGTCCACACCCTTGATGAGGATGGGCTGACCATTCACGAGCAACTGCTGATTCTTGATTTCCACTTTGCGGAAACCGATGCGTTGCGGAATGCATTCAAGGAGTTTGCTACCATCATAAAGTGAAACATAGAAGTTGTAGAGGTTGGGCGTTTCAGCACTCCATTTCAGAGGGTTCTTCGCCTGCAACGTAGCCTCAGCCTTGTCACCTTTCAGCGTTTCAGCATAAGTGGCGATGGCATTTCCATCCTTATCCACCAATTTCATTTCCACACGCTTGCCTTTGCCGTTCAGGGTTGCCACCTTCACATTCAACGTACCATCTGTATAGTTGTTCTCAAGGTCAGGCGTGATGAAGAGGTCATCAATATGTGCCTGTGGACGAGCATACAGATAACATTCACGAGCAATACCGCAAAGACGCCAGAAGTCCTGGTCTTCATTCCATGAGCCATCACACCAACGCATGATTTGCATGGCAATCAGATTCTCCTTGCCAGGGGTGATATACTTCGTAATGTCAAATTCAGCAGCCACCTTCGAATCTTCCGAGTAGCCCACATACTTGCCATTCACGTAGAGCGTCATGTTCGATGTGGCAGAACCTATGTGGATATAGATGTTATCGCCCTTCCAATCTGCTGGAATTGTGAAGGTGCGGCGATAAGAGCCCACGTGATTGCCCTTGTCCTGCACTGTTGGCGGTTGTCCCGTCCAGTCACTACGCCAAGCATAACCATTATTCACATAAATGGCATCGCCATAGCCATTCAGTTCCCAGATGCCAGGCACAGGCATGGTACCCCACTTCGAATCGTCATACTTCAGCGTATAGAAGTCGGCAGGACGTTCGTTGGCACTCTCCACCCAGTGGAACTTCCACTTGCCCTCGATGCTTAGATAGCGGCTTGACTTAGACTTCGTGTTTGCCTTCGGTGTTTGCGACTGTTTTGCCAGTGCCTCACTCTCGTAGGCAAAATAACTGGCAACATCCATCTTTCGGTTGACTTCGTTGACGTTAGGGTCACACCACACAGGAGTATTCTGCGCCTGTACGGACAAGGCACCCATCGTCAACATAGCAAAAAGAAAATACTTTGCATTCATAGGTAAATATTTGGTTTATTGATTAGTATATACGATTATTAAAGTTTCACATTATTTCTTTTCAGAATATAAAAGAAGTGAGTACCTGTACCTGATGTCATGCTACGAGTCATTCGTGATGATAGGGTTCTCCCCGCATGATGGTCATTGCCCGATAGAGTTGTTCCACAAAGATGAGGCGCACCATCTGATGCGAGAAGGTCATCTTGGAAAGTGAAAGTTTCTCGTTCGCTTTCGCATAGACTTCAGGAGAGAAGCCGTAAGGTCCCCCGATGATGAAGACCAACCGTTTACCCACCGTCTGCATCTTCTGTTCCATCCAGCGCGAGAACTCCACACTGCGCAGTTCTTTGCCATGCTCGTCAAGCAGCACCACATGATCACCAGCCTGCAATTGCTTCAAGATGAGTTCCCCTTCCTGCTGCTTCTGTTGTTCCGCAGAGAGGCTCTTGGTATTCTTCAGTTCGGGAATCACCGTGATGTCAAAACCCACATAGTGCTTCACCCTTCCCGCATATTCGTCAATCAACTCAACGAAATGCTTGTTCACTGTCTTTCCGACCAATAATAATGTTATGCGCATGCCAAATGGTTAAATAGTAAATGACTTCATCTCGTCACATTCTTCACACCCTTCACTGTTGACAACTTCTTGATGAGTTGCGTGAGTTGGTTTTGGTCATCAATCATCACCGTCAGCGTGCCCGAGAAAAGCCCGTCCTCCGATGATTGGATGCTGATGCCACGCATCATCACATTCTTCTCCTTGTTGAGAATCGAAGTGATGTTGTTCACGATGCCAATGTCATCGTGTCCCACCACCCTCAGTGTCACAGGATACTGCTTTGAACCCTTGCCAGCCCATCGTGCTCGAAGCACACGATAACCCAGACGTGCCCGCAGCAACTGCGCATTCGGACAATCCTTACGGTGCACCTTGATGCCACGATTCACCGTTACGAACCCGAACACATCATCACCATAGATGGGGTTGCAGCATTTCGCCAAACTGTAGTCCACACCTTTCAGGTTATTGTCCAAAACCAGCACATCGGCATTGCCTTGTGCATGGTCATCTGCCACTGTCGCTACATAATTCTCCGCACTGCGTTGCTCCGTTGAGAAAGCACTTGGATTGGCATCACGCTCTTGCAGTTCCAGATACTGCTCAATCACCGTGTTCACATCCAGCACTTCCTCCGCTATGGCTTTGTAGAACTCCGTCACATGCTTGTAGCCCATCCGCTTGATGAGGCGCATCATGATTGATTCTTCCGGCTCAATCTTCTTATTCTTGAACTTTCTCTCCAGAGCCTCCTTCGCAAAAGTTGACACCTGCATCTCTTGCTCCGTCAACGACTGACGAATCTTAGCCCTTGCCTTTGGTGTAACGGCAATGTTCAACCAGTCACGCTTCGGTTGCTGCTTCTGCGAGGTGAGAATTTCCACTTGGTCACCGCTCTGCAACTTCGTTCCGATGTGCACATTTTTACCATTCACCTTACCTCCGGTGCAGTGAGCACCCACATTGGTATGAATCTGAAAAGCAAAGTCCAGCACTGTTGCTCCCTTGGGCAATTTGAAGAGGTCACCCTTCGGAGTAAACACAAACACCTCATCGCTGTACAAGTCCACCTTAAAGCGGTCAATCAACCGCTCACCACTCTCCACGTCATGATTCTCCAACAATGAACGGATGTCTTGCAACCAATCTTCCAACTTAGTGCCGCTTTCCTTTACGCCCTTATATCTCCAGTGCGCAGCCAGTCCCCTCTCTGCAATCTCATCCATCCGCTCCGTGCGAATCTGTATCTCCACCCACTTGCCTTCTGGACCCATCACCGTGATGTGCAGCGACTCATAGCCGTTCGACTTCGGCACCGAAAGCCAGTCCCTCAATCGCTTCGGGTTCGGACGGTACATGTCTGTCACGATGCTGAATACCTGCCAACATTCCTGCTTCTCCTTCTCTGGAGCCGAATCAATGATCACTCGAATAGCAAACAAGTCATAGATACCCTCAAACTGGCACTTCTGCTTCAGCATCTTCTGCCAGATGGAATGAATAGACTTCGTTCTACCCTTAATATGGAACTTCAGACCAGCCTCCTTCAGTTTCGCCTCAACAGGAGCAATGAAATTGGCGATGTAGAGGTCACGCGACTTACGTGTGGCACTCAACTTGTCCTTAATCATGTAATAGACATCAGGCTCCAAATACTTCAGCGACAGATCCTCCAATTCCCGCTTAATCAGATACAGACCCAACTTATGCGCCAAAGGAGCATACAGATGTGCAGCCTCCGTCGCCACCCGTGTTCGTTCCTCAATCTCTCCCCTATCCTTGATTTGCCGCATCAGGTTCACACGGTCAGCAATGATAATGAAGATAACCCTCATGTCCTCTGCAAACGACAAGAGCAAGTCACGGAAATTCTCCGTTTCAATCGAGGGGTTCTTCGCATACAACTCATTCACCCTCAAGATGCCGCGGATAATGTGCGCCACGTCCTCACCAAATACCCCTTTTACCTCCTCCATGCCAATCACCCCTTCCGACACGCAGTTGTGCAACACGATACTGATGATGGAAGCGCGGTTCAGTCCAATCTCCTCAGCCGTGATGACCGCCGTTTGCAAATCAAACAAGACAGGATTCAGCCCAAACTTGTCACGATGCAAATGGGCTGTCTCGGCAGCCCGCAACAGAATACCCTTCACCTTGCTGAAGTCATCGGGATTCAGCACTTCGGTCACCAGTCCCTGCAACCGCTTCACGGTCTCCAGTAGCAATATCCGCTCAGAGTCCGTCATCACCGTCATTTCTTCACAATCCATAGGCTTTTGTCCATAACTTTTACAATTCAGGGGACAAAGTTACGATTAAGTGAGCTCAATACAAAATAAAAAGCACCTTTCCTACCAATTTTCCCCCATTATTTGGTTTCTTTAACGAAAACGACAAAATTTCCTATTTTCCTTTGTGGCATACATAAAAAATGTGTACCTTTGTAGGCTTTTTCACACGCACACACCTATATGTATATGTATGCATGAGGAGCATTGATGTAAAAACACCAACAACACTTTATTATAATTGATATTTTATGGCTAACAACAATGAAAAACTCTTCTCGGAGTTTCAGGCACCCACCACACAGGAGTGGCTGGACAAGATTGAGGTGGACCTCAAGGGTGCGGACTTCCAGAAGAAGTTGGTTTGGAGAACCAACGAAGGCTTCAACGTACAGCCTTTCTATCGCCGCGAGGACTTGAAGAACCTCAAGGCTGTCAATTCTCTGCCCGGTGAATTCCCATTCATCCGTGGCAACAAGAAGGACAACAACCTTTGGTTCGTGCGTCAGGAGATTGACGTTGAATGTCCGAAGGCTGCCAACGAGAAGGCACTCGACATTCTAAACAAGGGTGTGGATTCTCTTGGTTTCAAGATTTCAGGCAAGGACATCAGCAAGGAGTTCATCGCTACCCTGCTCGACGGCATCCTGCCTCAGTATGTGGAGTTGAACTTTAAGACTTGTCAGCGCCACTGTGTGAAACTCGCTCAGATTCTCGTGGAGTATTTCAAGGAAAAGAATTACCCACTGGCAGACCTGAAGGGTTCCATTAATTTTGACCCTATCTCAAAGATTCTCTGCAAGGGCAAGGATGTGTCTGCTGTGCTTGAGTGCGCCAATCCACTCATTGAGGCATTGGTTGAACTTCCCGGCTACAAGTGCATCAACGTCAACTCTGTAGCACTGAACAATGCCGGTGCTTATATCTACCAGGAGTTGGGTTACGCTTTGGCTTGGGGTGCTGAATACATGAACATCCTCACTGAGGCTGGTGTAGATGCGACAGAGGCTGCCAAGCGCATCAAATTCAACATGGGTGTGAGCGACAACTACTTCATGGAGATTGCCAAGTTCCGCGCTGCCCGTATGTTGTGGGCACAGATCGTGAAGCAGTATGAACCTAAGTGTGACTGCGTTTGCCAGATGCACGTTTGCGCCATGACTTCTGAGTACAACCAAACGTTGTTCGACTCTTACGTGAACTTGCTCCGTTCACAGACAGAGGCCATGTCTGCTGCTATCGCTAATGTGGATTCCATCGTCGTTACTCCATTCGACAAGCCCTACGAGACTCCAACTGACTTTGCAGAGCGTATTGCCCGCAACCAGCAACTCCTGCTGAAGGAAGAGGCTCACTTCGACAAACTCGTTGATGTGGCTGGTGGTTCTTACACTATCGAACATCTGACCGACGCTATTGCGAAGGAAGGTTGGAAACTCTTCCTCGAAGTTGAGAATGCAGGTGGTTTCTTGGCAGAGGCTCTGAAGGGCAACATCGTGAATGCGGTGAACGCTTCGAACGACAAGCGTCATGCTGATGCCGCCAAGCGCAAGGAGTTCATCCTTGGAACCAACCAGTTCCCGAACTTCACCGAGACTTCTGAAGGCAAGACTCCACAGGAAGGCTGCTGCAAGTGCAGCGATCACGAGGCTGGTGAACTTCCAGCCCTCAACAAGAGCCGTCTGGCTTCTGAGTTCGAGACGCTTCGTCTCGCTACTGAGAAAGCAAAGAAGCAGCCTATTGCGTTTATGCTCACCATCGGTAACCTCGCCATGCGTCAGGCTCGTGCACAATTCTCTTGCAACTTCCTCGCCGCTGCAGGCTACAAGGTGATTGACAACCTCGGCTTCAAGACCGTGGAAGAAGGTGTGGATGCTGCCCTCAAGGCAAATGCCGACATCGTGGTTATCTGCTCTTCCGATGACGAATATGCTGAGTATGCTATCCCTGCATTCAAGTACCTCAACGGTCATGCCATGTACGTCGTTGCCGGTGCTCCTGCATGTTCGGAAGACCTCAAAGCCGCTGGCATCGAGAACTTCATCCATGTACGTGTTAATCAACTCGAAACGCTCAAGGAGTACAACGCTAAACTCGGTATCTGATTATGGCAAGAAAAAATTTTAACGACATAGACATTTATGCTGGCATTCAGGAGAAGAATGGTCAGCAGTGGCAGAAAGAGAATGGCATCAGCGCAAACTGGAGAACTCCTGAGCAGATTGACATTCAGCCCGTTTATACAAAGGAAGACCTTGAAGGCATGGAGCACCTCGACTTCACTGCCGGTATTCCTCCTTATCTCCGTGGTCCTTACTCGATGATGTACCCCTTCCGTCCTTGGACCATTCGTCAGTATGCAGGTTTCTCTACGGCAGAAGAGTCTAACGCCTTCTATCGCCGTAACCTCGCCTCTGGTCAGAAGGGACTTTCTGTGGCATTCGACCTTCCAACTCACCGTGGTTACGACCCCGACAACGCTCGTGTGGTGGGCGACGTGGGTAAGGCTGGTGTGAGCATCTGTTCTTTGGAGAACATGAAGGTGCTCTTCGCAGGCATTCCATTGAACAAGATGTCTGTCTCCATGACCATGAACGGCGGTGTGCTCCCTATCCTCGCCTTCTATATCAATGCCGGTTTGGAGCAGGGTGCGAAACTCGAAGAGATGGCTGGTACGATTCAGAACGACATCTTGAAGGAGTTCATGGTGCGTAACACTTATATTTACCCACCAGCATTCTCCATGAAGATTATTGCCGACATCTTCGAATACACTTCTCAGAAGATGCCTAAGTTCAACTCCATCTCTATCTCTGGTTACCACATGCAGGAAGCAGGTGCTACTGCCGACATCGAGTTGGCTTACACGCTTGCCGACGGTATGGACTACCTCCGCACGGGTGTGAACGCAGGTATTGATGTGGATGCTTTCGCTCCTCGTCTCTCCTTCTTCTGGGCTATCGGCATGAACCACTTCATGGAGATTGCCAAGATGCGTGCAGGTCGTCTGTTGTGGGCCAAGATTGTGAAGAGTTTCGGTGCCAAGAATCCGAAGTCTCTCGCACTCCGTACTCACTCACAGACTTCTGGTTGGTCACTCACCGAGCAAGACCCATTCAACAACGTGGGTCGTACTTGTATCGAGGCTATGGCTGCCGTGCTGGGTCACACTCAGTCACTCCATACCAACGCACTCGACGAGGCTATCGCCCTGCCAACTGACTTCTCGGCTCGTATCGCCCGTAACACACAGATTTACATCCAGAACGAGACGAAGGTGTGCAAGCAGATTGACCCTTGGGCAGGTTCTTACTATGTGGAGACACTGACCAACGAGTTGGTTCACAAGGCTTGGGAACACATTCAGGAAATCGAGAAATTGGGCGGTATGGCAAAGGCTATCGAGACAGGTCTTCCAAAGATGCGTATCGAGGAGGCTGCTGCCCGCACTCAGGCTCGTATCGACTCTGGCACTCAAACTATCGTCGGCACCAACAAGTACCGTCTTGACCACGAAGATCCACTTGACATCCTCGAAGTCGATAACACCGCTGTTCGTCTGCAGCAGGAAGCAGCCCTCAAGGAACTCAAAGCCAACCGCGACGAAGCTGCTTGTCAGGCTGCCCTTGCAGAAATCACCAAGTGTGTGCAGGAGTTCAAGGATGGCAAGAAGAGCGAGAACAACTTGCTCGACCTCGCTGTGAAGGCAGCAGGTCTGCGTTGTACACTCGGCGAAATCTCCGACGCTTGCGAAGCAGTCGTTGGTCGTTATAAAGCAATCATTAGAACCATCAGCAACGTGTATAGTTCAGAATCAAAAGGCGACCAGGCATTCAAGGATGCTTGTGCTGCCACCGAGAAATTTGCACAGGCCAATGGTCGTCGTCCTCGCATCATGATTGCCAAGATGGGACAGGACGGTCACGACCGTGGTGCCAAGGTAGTGGCAACTGGTTATGCCGACTGCGGTATGGACGTGGACATGGGTCCTCTCTTCCAGACGCCAGCCGAGTCTGCTCGTCAGGCTGTGGAGAACGACGTCGATGTGCTCGGCGTATCATCTCTTGCCGCAGGTCACAAGACACTCGTGCCACAGGTTATCGAAGAACTGAAGAAACTGGGTCGTGAAGACATCCTCGTCATTGCCGGCGGTGTCATCCCAGCACAGGACTACGACTTCCTCTACAAGGCAGGTGTGGCAGCCATCTTCGGTCCTGGCACCAACGTGGCTAAGGCTTGCTGTGAGATCATGAAGATTTTGAACGAAGAGTAAAATCTTTTATCCACAATAAGAAAGCGGTGCACCCAATTGGGTGCACCGCTTTCTTTGTTTCAAACATTTCCAAATCCATCGTGTTCACTTAAATAAAAACCTCATCTACTTCCGACGGATAGTATTGATTGGATTTATAGGGGACTTTGAGGCGGTGAGGCTTCCTTGGCATGCCATAATATTCGAACCATACTATATTGGCGACGATGGTGCGCATCAACTGACCGTCCTCACCCTTCAGTAACAACTCTTTTCCTCTCACCCAGATGTCAGCCCCTGCATTTATGAAACTGGCTATTTGGTCTGCATTAAGTTGATAATTTTCTGCGATATTAAATTTAAAGGTGCCCATGCCAGAGTTGGGCACATATAAGAGTTCCTCTCCTTCCATGATGTGATACAACTCTTCTGGATCGGATTTCTGAACCTTAAAACTGCAATGGAACCATGCGTTATTCGTTCCCCAGTCAGTGTCGTCTAATCCCCCACAAAAATAATCATTTTCAATCATATCGAAAATGATGAAATCGCCTTCAGGTGCATGGATTACCCGTCCGCCCCCTTCGGCAACCCAGCCGTTTGCACTAATTTTAACCATCTTACTCTTTCCGAATGTAACAATTAAGCGATTTGTGAGGGACTTTTAGGAGGTGAGGTCGCTCTGGCAAATCCGATTGTATAAAATATAAGTCGTTCACGCTGATGTCGCGCTTAAAATCCCCATCGTCTCCTTTCAGAAGATATTCTTTCCCTGATACAATCACGAATTTCCCTTCTTGTACGAAATCAACAACTTGGTCACATCGAAGACAAGGATTCTTTGGAAGGCATTCGTCTTTGGAACCTTCCTTCACGACTTGTGCATATCCTCTCCAGCTAACGCCCCCTATGGTAAATCCATGTGGAACGAATCCTGCTTTCTCCGGAGCTTTCATAATGATTTGGAAACTGCAATGAAACCATGCGGGATTTGTTCCAAACTCATTTTCAATGTCATCCTTGTCCGACTTGTACTCAATCAAGTCGAACAAGATGAAGTCACCTTCTTCTTCGTGGAAGAGCCGTCCACCCCCCTCGGCTATCCAGCCTTTTACAGAGATTTCTGCCATATACCTTCTTTTTAATTCTTTGTCTGCAAAGTTATAGATAAAATCCGAATAAACAAACTTGTCACAGAGAAAAATCATAAACATGGCATACGGAAAAAGTTCTCTCAAACTTTTTTTCGTTAAACTATCTTAATAGTAAGGGCTGATATTTTTTTTATGGAATTTCGTGAGTATCTTTGTGGTGAAATTAATATGAGTACAAATCATCAACCTAAAAACTAATCAGCCTATGAGTAATCCACTTTTCAACATCCAGTATGGATTGTTTGTCATCACGACCCAAGATGGTGACCGCGACAATGGTTGCATCAGCAACACTGTGGCACAAGTGACGGCACAGCCTAACCGCATCTCTGTAGCCCTCAACAAGGGCAATTTCACCACTGAACTCATTCAACATTCAGGATGCTTTACGGCTTCCATCCTCAGTGAGGCTGCCGACTTTGAATTGTTCAAACATTTCGGCTTCCAGAGTGGGCGTACTGTAGATAAATTCGCTGACTTTAGAGATTGTCGTCGTGTCAACAATGGAACCTTTGCCATCACACGAGGCACCAACGCATTCATCTCTGCCGAAGTAGAACAGACCATCGACCTTGGCACACACATATTGTTCATCGGGCTTGTCACGGAGATGGAAACTCTTTCTGACATTCCTTCTGCTACCTACAATTATTATCAATCCAACATCAAGCCCAAGCCCCAACCAGTAGGACAGACCGTTGAGGGCAAGACCATCTGGCGTTGTGGCATCTGTGGATACGAATATGTGGGTGAAGAACTTCCTGACGACTTCATCTGTCCCATCTGCAAGCACCCTGCATCCGACTTTGTGAAGGTTGCCGTTGAGGCAGAAGCATCCGTTGCCAACAAATATGCTGGTACCAAGACAGAGAAAAATCTTGAAGCCGCTTTTGCTGGCGAGTCAATGGCACGTAACAAATACACCTACTACGCCTCCGTTGCCAAGAAGAACGGTTACGAGCAGATAGCCGCCCTCTTCCTCAAGACTGCCGAGAATGAGAAAGAACATGCAAAACTGTGGTTCAAGCATTTGGGTGGAGTTGGCACGACTGCCGAGAATTTGCTTCATGCTGCCGAAGGTGAGAATTACGAATGGACAGACATGTACGACACCTTTGCCCGTGAAGCCGATGAAGAAGGCTTCCATGAACTGGCTGAGCAGTTCAGAGGCGTGGCTGCCATCGAAAAGCATCATGAAGAGCGTTACCGTGCCCTGTTACACAATGTCGAGGCAGCCGAAGTGTTCCAGAAGAGTGGCGTCAGTGTATGGGAATGCCGCAACTGCGGACACATCGTTGTCGGCACTGCTGCTCCCGATGTATGCCCTGTTTGTTTCCACCCTCAGGCATACTTCGAAATCAATGCCGAGAATTATTAAATGGTAAGGATTCATTCATCAACACACAAATAATATGGGAAAGTTTACATTGATGGCTCTGCCGTATGCAATAGATGCATTAGAGCCTGTGATTAGCAAGCAGACGCTGGAGTTCCACCATGGAAAGCATCTGGCGGCATACGTGAATAACCTGAATGGTCTGCTGGACGGAAGCGGTTTTGAGGAGGCTGCACTGGAGGAGATTGTCTGCAAGGCGGCAGGAGGCATCCTGAACAATGCAGGGCAGATTCTCAATCATGAACTTTATTTCGGACAATTCTGCGGAAAGCCCACGAAGCAAGAGCCGACAGGTCCTTTGGCTGATGCCATTGCGAAGGAGTTTGGTTCGTTCGAAGCGTTCAAGGAGGAGTTTCAGAAGAAGGGTGCCACACTCTTCGGAAGCGGTTGGGTATGGCTCTCTGCAGACAGGGCTGGTGGGCTTTTCATCACACAGGAGACGAATGCTGCCAACCCCGTGCAAAAGGGTTTGACTCCCCTACTCACGTTTGATGTGTGGGAACATGCCTACTACCTCGATTATCAGAATCGCCGCCCCGACCACCTTGCTGCTCTCTGGAGCATCATCAACTGGGAAGAGGTGGAAAAGAGATTCGGAATAGCAAGAATGTAATACACTCTAAACATGATGTGCCCGGCACTATTACAAGTGTCGGGCACATCTTTTATTTAAAGATTCTTTATCAGAAATAAAGAAGGCGTCTATTTGAGGCGTTTCACGGGGAAGGTGAAGTATGTGTCAGGATAGGGTTCATTGGCAAGTGTGAAGTGCCACCATTCGGTATCAAAAGGTTTGAAGCCATGACGCATCATCGCCTGACGGAGCACCAGACGATTCTGGAACTGCTCCGGGGTGATCGTGCGATTGGCTGGACTCTTGTGATTGTCGGCTGTAAATTCAGAACTATCGGGATTGCCACAGAAATCAGGATGGCTCTCGGGACCGAACCAGTCGAACGTGCCACCCATGTCGAGTTCCTTCTCCGTCTTCATGTCGAAGAGCGTCAAATCAAGTGTAGAGCCACGTGTGTGTCCACTCCGTTCACAAATATATTCCATGGGGAAAAGCACCTTCTTGTCAAGATCGGGATAGAAGTATGGCTTCATCAACGTGTCGTTCACATCGGCTGCCCAACGCATGAAGTGGTCAACCGCACACTGTGGACGGTAAGCATCATAAATCTTCAGTCGGTAGCCTTGTGCCTTGAGGTCATCACTCACAGCACGAAGACTATCGGCAGCACGTCGGGTAAGCAGTGCTGTTGGTTCCTCATAGCCATCAATGCGAGCACTTATAGGTGCCAAAATAACGAATTTCGAGAATGGCATCAGGCACCGCATCCGTCAGATTGACAAAACCTTCAGATGATGCAGGCGAGACATTCATTGCAGGTGCAACAGCCTTATCTTTCATCGCATCATATTCCTTCTTTGCTTTCTCCATCAGTTTCTGGAAATCCGCTTCGTTGTGCAAACGTGCCAACGTGTAGGCTGCAGCCAGACGACCAGCCTGCACATCGCTCGCGAAATGGAAACCTAAGATGGTACGGCTACGCCCATACTCATAGCCACGTGCCAGCAGAGCATTCTGGCTACTGGGCATCACTTCAACTAATGCCAATGCTATACCCCATCCCAAGATGGAATGTGCTGACGGATAACTGGACGAGGTAGAATAGCGTTCATTCAGTTCAGGCATGGCAGAACTCTCGCCCAAACGAGCGAAAGGACGTGTCCGGAAACCTGCCGATTTCAATTGCGTGGCAGTATTGCAGAGTTCGTCGAAAGTCCTTTTCACCAATGCCGCAATGGCTGGAGTTTCCTTCTCATTTAATGTCAACCCGACACATGTCGTATAGCAGTCGAGAAAATCCTTTACCTCACAGGCAGCATCTGTCAGCGCCTGTTTCCCACGACTCGTTCCACGTTCCTGCTTGGCTTGCCAATAGTATGACACATCACCATAATAACGATAGGAAGCCGTATCGACAGGGGCATCCAATACTTTCTCTCCCTTCGGATAACCCACATCTATCTTCTTGGACTTGATGCCCTTGATGCGACGATACTCAGCACGTGCCTCTTCCAAATCTTCTTGATATTCAGGTGATGTATGCATTCGAGCAATGGCTGCTGATGCTGCCAAACGACCAGCATCCACGTCACTTTGCCAATGCGCACCCACAATGATACGACTCTGTCCGTATTCAAAACCACGACGAAGGATGGTGTCTTGCAATTCGGGTGCCACTTCTACCATTGCCAAAGCAGAACCCCATCCGAAAGCAGTGTGCCCGGAAGGATAGGAACCATTACGTCTCAGATCTCTTTCGTCATCAAACTGACTAGACACATGTTCATTGAGACGGGCAAAAGGCCGTACACGCATATAACGCCTTTTCGCCATGCTGGTGGCTTGATTGCTCGTTTCCCCAACACGCTTGATGAATCGATAAATGGCTGGAGTCTCTTCCTTACTAATGGTGACACCCATCGCCTCGCTATATACTGTTGCCATGCGGTCAGCGCCATAAAGCGACTCCCAACTTGCCTGCTGACCACGTGGTGTGTTGCGGACAGACTTTCCCCACAAAAATTGCTGAAAGTCATCTACAAATAACACACTGGCTGTATCAGGTGGGGCTGGCAAATACACACAAGGATTGGGCAATCCAAATATGTTGAAATAGGCAGAATCTTTCTTTTTATTCTCCGTCTGAGCCCCCACACCCAATGTGCCGCAAAAGAAGAGGATGGCGACAAGCATCCCTAATGATTTCTGTTTCATTTTTATTGTACAATCTAATTTGCTACAAAATTACATCATTCCAACAAAAAGAGCAAATGAAAAGAACACAAATGTCACACCACACACTTCTTTTTACCCCATCGTCATCCTTTTTGTCTAAGGAAATGGGAAAAATACAAACAACATCTTGTTCCATTTTGTTTCTCTTTATATTTGCGTACGAATCTTTTAATACAATATGAGTCTCAAGAACAAAGTATTGGCAGTAACAGGGCTGGCATTCTTGATATCATTGGGTACTGCATACGCAGACAAGCAATCCAAGCCCGATAAGAAACAACGCAAACAGGACACATTCAGCGTTTTATCCAACTGAAAAATAACCCAAACAGCATAAAGTGAAAGAGTGACAGTGACTGTCAGTATTGTTTTTCTACAAAATATCTGTTTTGCAGAAACATTTTCTATTGTTGTCATTTTTTCTTGGATAGACTTTCCAATCACCGTAACTTTGCATCAAAATTCAAAAACAAAGCATATTATTAACAATAAAAAATTATAAAACTATGGCTAAGAATCTTCACATTGAAACACTCGCCCTCCACGTTGGGCAAGAGACTCCCGATCCAGCAACAGACTCACGTGCTGTGCCAATTTATCAGACCACTTCTTATGTGTTCCGTAATTCCCAGCATGCGGCTGACCGTTTCGGTCTCCGCGATGCAGGTAACATCTACGGACGTCTGACCAATTCCACACAAGGTGTATTCGAAGACCGTGTAGCAGCCCTCGAAGGTGGTGTGGCAGGACTCGCCGTAGCATCAGGTGCCGCAGCCATCACCTATGCTCTACAGAACATTGCCCAGAATGGCGACCACATCGTGGCAGCCGACAACCTCTATGGCGGTTCCTACAATCTCATTACCCATACACTCTCAACTCAGGGTATCAGCAACACCATTATCAACGTGAATGACCTCCAGGCTCTTGAGGCTGCCATTCGTCCTAACACAAAGGCTGTGTATGTAGAGACATTCGGTAATCCTAACAGCGATGTGACCAACTTGGATGCGATTGCAGAGATTGCACACAAACACAACATTGTAGTCATCGTTGACAATACTTTCGCACCCATCATTTTCCGCCCTATTGAACATGGTGCCGACGTGGTGGTTCACTCTGCTACCAAGTTCATTGGCGGTCATGGTTCTTCACTCGGTGGTGTCATCGTTGATGCAGGCACCTTCGATTGGAAAGCCAATGCAGACAAGTATCCAACCATCGCAAAGCCAGATCCATCCTATCACGGCGCGGTGTTTGCCGACGTGGCAGGTCCGGCAGCCTTCGTGACTCGCATTCGTGCCGTCATCCTTCGCGATACTGGTGCCACCATTTCTCCTTTCAACGCATGGATTCTCCTGCAAGGCGTGGAGTCACTTCCACTTCGCATCGAACGTCACAGTTACAATGCACAGAAAGTGGTGGAATATCTGAATCAGCATCCCAAAGTGAAGAGCGTCAGCCACCCATTGCTGCCCTCACATCCCGACCACGAACTCTACAAGAAGTACTTCCCCAATGGCGGCGGCAGCATCTTCACCTTCGAGATTAATGGCACACAGGAGGACGCTTGGAAGTTCATCGACTCCCTGCAAATCTTCTCGTTGCTGGCTAACGTGGCAGACGTGAAGTCACTCGTCATTCACCCCTACACCACAACACATTCACAACTTTCACCAGAGGAATTGGCAGAACAACACATCACACCAACTACGGTACGCCTCTCTATCGGTGTGGAACACATCGACGACATCATTGCCGACCTCGACCAAGCATTTGCACAAATCGGCTAACACAAACAGGTGACGGAAACGGGTTGCAACATACCACAATGATGGTATTTGCATCCCTTTTCCACCTAAACATTTTCCATATCTATTTATTATTAGTACCTTTGCATCATCAAAAATAACAAAAAACTTCATAACTATGGCTAAAATTGCAAAACAACTCACCGAACTCGTGGGCAACACCCCACTCCTTCAACTCAATGCTTATTCAAAGAAGGAAAGTCTCAACACAAACATCATTGCCAAACTGGAATATTTCAATCCTGCAGGCTCTGTGAAAGACCGCATCGCCCTCGCCATGATTGAGGATGCCGAAAAGCGTGGTGTCATCAAACCTGGTGCAACCATCATTGAACCAACCTCTGGAAACACAGGTGTAGGTCTTGCTTTTGTCAGTGCCGTAAAGGGCTACAAACTCATCCTCACGATGCCTGAGACGATGAGTATCGAGCGTCGTAACCTTGTGAAGGCATACGGTGCAACCGTGGTGCTCACTCCTGGCAGTGCAGGCATGAAGGGTGCTATCGCCAAGGCAGAGGAACTGCGCGACGCCACTCCTGGTGCTATCATCCTGCAGCAGTTTGAGAACCCTGCCAACCCAGCCATCCACTATGCCACTACCGCTGAAGAAATCTTGCGCGACACAGATGGTAAGATTGACATCTTCGTGGCTGGTGTCGGCACAGGCGGTACCGTGAGCGGTATCGGCAAACGTTTGAAGGAGTTAAACCCCAATGTAAAGATTGTGGCTGTCGAGCCTGAATCATCTCCCGTATTGAGTGGTGGTGCTCCTGGTCCCCATAAGATTCAAGGTATTGGTGCAGGCTTTGTACCCAAAACTTTCGATGGCACCGTGGTGGATGAGATTTTCAAGGTTCCCAATGATGCAGCCATCCTGACCAGCCGTAAGATTGCTGCCAGCGAAGGACTTCTTGTCGGAATCTCTTCTGGTGCTTCTGCTTACGCAGCCACAGAACTCGCTAAAGACCCTTCCAACAAGGGCAAAGTCATCGTGGCACTCCTGCCAGACACAGGCGAACGTTACCTTTCAACCGTTCTTTACGATTTTGAGAATTATCCTTTGTAGGAAACAAATAGTCATAAAATGAAATGCTACTGCAGTAGTACGCCCATCATTGACGTACAAGTGCAGTAGCATTTTTTTTATCTTTACTCTTCACATCTCACTTTTATTTCGTACCTTTGCAAGCAAATTCAGAACTTCCATATTCAAAAACAGATTAATCTAATCAAGAAAAGCAATGAAAAAGATAACGCTTTGGCTGCTGGCAGCACTGCTCGTTGGAGGCACAGGTGCACAAGCACAGACGAAACGCTCTGATGACTTTCGGGCGAAGTATGAACTCAAGGAGGTCGTGGTGATGAGTCGCCACAACATTCGTTCACCATTATCATCGGGAGGTGCGGCTTACATGCGTGTCACACCACATCAGTGGTTCACGTGGTCGTCACCAGGCAGCCAATTGTCGCTGCGCGGTGGTGTGTTGGAAACCGAGATGGGTCAATTCTTCCGTAAGTGGATGGTCAGCGAAGGATTATTGCCTGATAACTACCGTCCCGAAGGAGAAGAAGTACTCTTCTATGCTAATTCACGCCAACGCACATTTGCCACTGCAAAGTATTTCTCTGCGGGATTTCTCCCTTTTGCCAACGTGGAAATAACCCATGCCTTGGCTGAGGACAAGATGGATCCTGTCTTCACACCTAAGTTCACCAAGATGAACGACACCTATCGCCAGAAAGTGCTTAGCGAAATACAGGCTCTCAACGGTGGACCACAAGCATGGATGCAATCAGTGCAACCCGCACTGACGCTGATGGAGCAAGTGCTTGACATGGCGGAATCTCCTGCCGCATTGGAAGGAGACACTGTTCACTTCACCTTCGACGACACACAGTTTAAGATTGAGAAAGGTGACGAGCCACGCATGACAGGAGGATACACATTGGCAAACAGCGTGGCTGATGCACTGGTGCTGCAATGTTATGAAAGCGAAAGCATGACGGCATTCGACCATGAACTGACAATGGAACAATGGCGCGCTATTTGCGGTGTAAAGTCGGTCTATGACGGACTGCTCTTCACCACTCATGCGGCTGCCGTCAACTTGGCACATCCATTGGTGAGCCGCATCCGTGAAGAATTGCAGCGTACCGACCGTAAGTTCATGTTCCTCTGTGGCCACGATTCAAACCTTGCCAGCATTGGGGCTGCTTTGCGTCTCGTATTTCCTGAAACAGAGAACGCTTTGGAACTGCACACACCCATTGGTTCGAAACTTGTATTTGAGAAGTGGAACGACGGAACAGATAATTATGTTGCCATCAATCTGGTCTATCAAGCCGTCAGTCAGTTGCAGAACCGCACCCTACTCTCGCTTGATGTGACACCAATGGTTTTGCCTGTTACCGTGGAAGGACTGACTGCCAACGCTGACGGACTCTACCGCCTTGCCGACCTTGATGCCCGCATGGCGGAGACGATGGCTGAATATGATGCCATTGAAGATGATGCAACGAATGTTTCCGCTCCAGTCCGCACCATTCCTATGGATGGAAGTCGCGCCTACACACTTAGTGGCATTCCGGCTACTGACACTACACGCGGCATTGTGATTGAAGGCAATCAAAAAGTCATGAGGAAATAAGACTCTTATTTCGTACCGTTGACGATGTAGAAGGTACTCACGTTCGACAATATAAGTAAAAAAAGGATTTTTCCCTTTGTATTGTGCTCACTTAATCGTACCGTTGAGCCATGCTCCAAGGTAGGATGCACCTCGGAATACCAAATAAAAGCCATTTTATTTTTTTCTTCGCTCGGTTTTCACTACCTTTGCACCCACATTTGAAAAAAGACCCCAAAAGTCTTCAAAACAAAAGAAATGGAAATTATCAATTCAGTAAAGGAACTCAAGGCCAAGGTTTCTGCCCTGAGAAGTGATAACAAGACCGTTGGACTTGTACCAACGATGGGTGCGCTCCATGCTGGACATGCATCACTCGTAAATCGTAGTGTAAAAGAGAACGATGCCACAGTGGTGAGTGTTTTTGTCAACCCAACCCAATTCAACGACAAGAAAGACCTGCAAGCATACCCCCGCACACTCGATGCTGACTGCCAACTGCTCGAAAGCATTGGAACCACTTATGTGTTTGCCCCATCGGTAGAGGAGGTTTATCCTGAACCCGACACCCGTTCATTCTCTTATCCTCCCACCGACACGGTGATGGAAGGTGCATTCCGTCCAGGACACTTCAATGGTGTGTGTCAGATTGTGAGCAAACTTTTCATGTTTGTTGAACCAGATCGTGCTTATTTCGGCGAGAAGGATTTCCAGCAGATTGCTGTCATCAAGGCAATGGTGGCTGACTATGTATCAAAGGATGCAGTATGGGCAAAACGTCTCGAGATTTGTCCTTGCCCTATCGTACGTGAAGAAGATGGTCTCGCTCTTTCCAGCCGTAACACGCTCCTGACTGACAACGAACGTGCCATTGCGCCCAACATCTACAAGGCACTGAAAGCAAGTGTGAAATACAGTAAGACTCACACTGTGGAAGAGACCAAACAATATGCTATTGACAAAATCAATGCAGTGGCGGGACTTGAAGTACAGTATTACGACATTGTGAATGCCTTGACACTCGAAAGCGTCTCTTCGTGGGACGATGCCGAACATGTTCAGGGCTGCATCACTGTCTTCTGCGGTGCTACCCCTATCCGACTCATCGACAATATCAATTATAAGTAAGAGATGCAGATTGAAGTACTGAAATCGAAGTTGCATTGCGTGAAGGTGACGGAAGCCAACCTCAACTACATGGGCAGCATCACCATCGACGAAGACCTGATGGATGCCGTCGGCATCATTGCTGGCGAACGTGTCTATATCGTCAACAACAACAATGGCGAGCGTTTCGACACTTATGTCATCAGCGGTGAACGCGGCAGTGGCTGCGTCTGCCTTAACGGTGCTGCCGCACGCAAGGTACAAGTGGGCGACATCGTTATCATCATGTCCTATGCTCTCATGGACTTTGAGGAAGCCAAGACCTTCCGACCCAAGGTGGCTTTCCCCGACCAAAATACCAATAAAATCCTGTGAGCACCAACTCACAGGATTTTTAGTCTTGTCAAAGTACAGAAATTTAATAAGGAATGAAGAAAATATTGTTTGTGTGCCTCGGTAACATTTGCCGGTCTCCTATGGCAGAGGCTGTAATGCGGAAGTTGGTGAAGGAGAGAGGTTTGGAGAATGAATACGAGATTGATTCGGCAGGATTGATTCGTTATCATGAAGGTGAAGGGGCTGATTCAAGAATGAAGTTTCATGCCAAAAGACATGGCTACCTCTTGACACACATCTCGCGACCTGTTCGAGAGATTGATTTCGATCTTTTTGACCTGATTGTGGGCATGGATGACAGCAACTGGGACAGGTTGCATCGGTTGGCTCCTACCACTGAGGCAGAGACGAAGATAGTACGCATGACAGACTACTGCCAAACACACGTCATCGACCATGTGCCCGACCCCTACTATGGAGGTGACCAAGGGTTCGAGAATGTGATTGACATACTGGAGGATGCATGCGAAGGACTGCTGAATGAGTTGGAAATGGTCTAATGTTGTTGCTTTCTCAGAATCGTACCCCTCGGGTACACCCTGCCGTAGTCGAAGGGTACGGCAGGGTGTACCCGAGGGGTACGACATAAAAAGCGGAAAAAAGGAAACTCCTTTATAAAAGGGAGATGCCTACTACTTCGTAATAGTCAGCACACCTGCCGATAAAGCGGGAACAGAGAGCAGAACATCGTTTCCTTCAATCTTAGCATTCGTTTTCTTGAGTGCTACAGCATTCTTGTTCTCCATGCTGTTTGCCACGGTTAGGGAACCTGGAGCATAATACTCGAATTTGGCACCTGACACACTTGTCCAATCTCCTTTGACACGTAAGGTTGCAGGTTCCTCGGTAGGGTTCACCACTTTCACAATCACCTCAGCACCATTCTCAGACATGGTGGTGCTCACGCTGACATCTCCTGTTTCGCCACTGAATGCCAAACGGTACTTCGAGAAATGGTCATACCAAAGTTCCGTCACTTGGCAGTTGGGAGCCTTAAACAAATCCTTATAGTCAAAGTTGATGAAGGCGTTGTTCCAGTCAGGCGCATCAGTACGACGTATGAACAATGCTGCAGCACCCATCGCCACCACATCGCGGGATTCACACATGTTGAGGAATCCACCTGCAAACAAACCTGTTCTCCAATCAATGCTGTTCAGGTTCCACTCTGAGATGAACAACTTGATGTTCGGGTTAGGACCATCGGCAATCATCTTCGCATAGCGGTCGTACTGTTGTCCCAGACGTACAGGACCAGTCGCATAACCACCCTGCTGCTCATAGTGGTGCAGACTCAGATAGTCAAAATACTTACCGCTACGCTTGATAAATTGCTCATCCTCTTGGAATCCACCACAAGCAATAATCTTGATGGATGGATCAATCTTGCGCATCGCTTCGCTGAAATCACGCACACACTTCTCATAGCGGTCAATGCCCATCTCCCACATCTCATTGTCAATTTCCCAATACTTCACGTTGTAAGGTTCTGGATGTCCGTTGGCAGCACGCTTGGCGCCCCATTCGTCAGTGGCAGGAGCATTGCAGTAACGCAACCAGTGCAGTGCATCCTGAAGAATGCTGTCATACTCATCGGCAGGACGTTCAAACTTAACGCTCACCACGATGACAGGTTCCGAATTCACCTCACGGCAGAAACGGATGAACTCATCGGTACCAAAACAATTCTGGTCATAGTCCATCCACATCCAATGTGCCCAGCGCTCACGGTTCTCTTGCGGACCGATGCCCCACTTCCAATCATACTGCGCCACATATCCACCACCTGGCCAACGCAAGCAGGTAGGATGCAGTTCCTTCACAGCCTGCAAGATGTCAGGACGGAAACCGCCCAGATTCTTACCCGTCTGAGTGGTCATGGTCACCATATCCACCTGCACCGTACCATCTTTCACGACGATGGCGAAATCGCCGTCGCAATTCACCTGAGGTTCAAGCGTGAACGCATATTTCTGCCATTCCTTGCCCACCTTGCCAAGTGACTTCCGTGCCACGAACTCACCTTTCGTATTCCGAAGTCCCACAACAAGTTCTCCCTTGCCCTTTGCATAGATGGACCCCACATACTTTTCGCCAGACAGGATATTTTGTGGCCCTTGGAAAATGCCAGCCTCCACCTTTCCTGCTGCAATCTCTTGTGAATAGCGCATGTTGATGGCATCATCCTTGATCAGACGATACTTTCCACCCTCGCCGAATGCTGTCCATTGCTGCGCTACAGCAGGAATCTTGACATCACCAGGAGTGCCTTCAAACAGCACCTTGCCATCTGTTGCTGTCAATTTGATGTTGCGGTATGTGGCTTCGGTATAATTGACCCAGAACGTCACGAAGTTGCGGTCAGCCTTCTCCAAACCGTCATAACTCACCACCTCCTTGCCGTCCCAATAGACCGTCATTTTGCTGCCACGACTTTCCACACGCAGTTTGTGCCACTGCTGTTCCTCGTTCACCTGCTCTTTGCCGGCAGGAGCCGAAGCCAAAGGCGTGAGTGTATTCATGCGGCGACCAGGGCGTCCTCCGAAGCCTTGTGACTCACGCACTTCCATCTGGCAAATGGAAAAATCGGCAGTGGAACTCTGCTGCTGAAGCGCGGCACGTGCGGCAGCCTCGTTAGCAGCGTCAATCTGCGACTGGGTCTGTGCTGGGGTGAAAGTGCGACCCTCATAATACGGGTCATGAATGCGGACATAATAAGGAGAGCCGTCCTTCTTGTTGCGGACAGCGAAACGAATGTCCATCAATCCCCCACTCCAACTACGTCGCGCCAACTTGTACGACCGCCAATTCACATCCATCGTCAGGTCAAAGTCACAAGTGTTGAGGCTGTCAATCTTGAGGGGTTGTTCATAACGAGTGGGCGAATGCAGCACCATGTCATCGTCCATATACCATCCGTCAAAGTATCCGTCACGTGGATGAATACCGGGATACTGTTCTGGCTCAAACGAACGCTCCTGTATGAGTTCTTGCCACACACCATTGTTGGCACTGAAATAAATGTGCTCAAAGAGTTGTCCATAGAGCATCTCATCAATGATGCCAGCAGGCTTCTTGCTCTCCACCGTGATGGCATACTCTTTTTGTGCGCTGGCACCTGTCCCCATCATCAGCAACAGGGCCGCAAAAATAAGGGTAAAAAACTTCTTTTGTTTCATCATTACATGTATTTATCGTGTTTGTTTACTTTTTACTTTTCACTCTTCACATTCACCTTCATACCCTCCGTATGTCCACCAAACTGCTTGGCATAGACACACTCAACGGTGGACACACCCACTTGGTATGAACCTTCACGAACAATTGAATAATCCATGTCAACCGTAGAGGTGCCACGAGTGAACCAATCGAAGAACATGTCGAAATGGGAATCATGAATGGACAGATAGCAACCTCTGCCACCCATGTTCTGATAGCCCGACAACTGTCTGAGCGGTTCGAGACATGCTGGATGCTGTGCCGACACACGCACGAAATCCATGTCACGGTCGGCTGTGATGAGGTGGCGAATCCGCAACTTGTCCCCCACTCTCAGAGGCTGGTTAGGATCAAAGTCCACCCACTTGTTGCTGCCAGCATTCTGCACATACAGTTTGCGTTCAATCTTCAGTTCGTTAGTGGCATAGAGTTTCAGACTACCCACGTCCTCAAGGAAAGTGGCGTATGCCGAACCCCATGAGACACTCGGAGTCTGCTTCTTCACTTCGAGTTGATGCACACCCTCCTTCAACATCTCCTCTGGCACATCTGCCAACACATTGCCTTCGAGAATGAGGTTGGCTTCACGGCCCTCCAACTCATCACGTTCGGTGTTGATTGTACCATAGTCCATCTCTTTCAGTTCCGTACCATCCACCACCAAGACAGGTTTCTTGCTCTCGTGGAAAGTCTCCGTTGATGACACCCGTAAGAGGAAGTCAGCCACATCAATCGTGTTCATCGGGTTGTCCCACTTCTGCACTTGCTTCTGCGAGATGAGCCACAACTGCATGTCGTTCAGTATGGCATCTTTCTTATCCTTCTGCCAGATGGCTTTCATGGCTGCCACCTGAGTAGGAATACGATAGTCCATCCAAGAATAGTAAGCGGCGTCTGTCGCATAGAAACGACCCTGACCAGATTTCTCTACAGTGTAATCCTTCAAGAAGTCAACGAACTTGTCTGCCGACTTCACACGTCCAAATGCTCTCAAAGTGTAGGCTGTATTCGCTGCACCGTAGATGGTCAGGTCACGTGGTGCCTTCTCTACCTTCTTCAAATACTCATCACGCATTTTCTTGACGTCAGCACTCACCACCCTGTCTGGCATCTGTGCAGACACATAGAGATAGCGGATATCGCTGTCATACGGCCAAATCTTCACCTTTCTCTTCTTTGCAGCAAGGTAAGAATTCAATTCGTACTGATCAAGGTACTTCATTCCTTCCATCAGCATCTGCTTCACCTTCTCATTCGGATTCGGCAGTTTTGCCAATTGTTCACAGACAGCCAGTGTCGTGTAGAAACTGCTCTTCATCCCCTTGAACCAACTCCAGCCACCATCGCTGTTCTGCAAGCCCGTCAATTTTGTCTCTGCCAAATCAACCCGCTTCTGCAGTTCATCACGATTCTCATGTTTCTCCATCACAGGAAAGGTCTGCATCAGTTCCACCAGTCGCGTGTTGGCATAAAGCGAAGCCGCAAAATCAATGGCGTCATCCTCTGCCGGATTCTTCACACTACGCAATGCTTCGATGCACATCCATGCTGGATTATCTGTATATTCCACTTTCAAGACACGGTTCGTGGCTGTGGAAGAATTCTCATTGAAGAGTTTCGTCAAATCCATGGTCTTCGACACCTCAGCACCATTGGCTGTACCCATGATGTAATATGGCACAGCCTCCACCATTGCCTTCTTCGTGGAAAGCACTGGCAAGTGATTTTTCTCGCCATCGCTCACATTTCCAGAAACGGCAATGACTTCGCAATCGAGATCAGTCCATTCTTCCTTCACTTCGAAATGGAAATTCACACCGATGGTCTTGCCTGCCTCCACAGCAAAAGCCTTTTCCATCGTCAACACCACGGCATCAGTCTTAGGGTCTATCAAGCGCATTCTCACAGCACCATTCAGTGCATTCTCGCTCTGGTTGATGATGGACGAAGCCACAACAGCGTTGTCGCCCCAACGGACAAAACGTGGCATGTTGGGACGCAGCATGAAGTCCTTTCTTGCCACCGCCTTTGCTTTCAGCATGCCATAATCCACTTCCTTCGTATGGGCAAAACCCATGAATTGCCATTCTGTCAGCGATTCAGGCAACGTGAACTGAATATTCACATGCCCCTTCGTCTGACACCAAATGTGGGAGGAAGAAGGCTGTTTCGGCAAAGTTCTCACGAATGGTTGCATGGTCGAAGTCCTCCGTTGGCACTACTGGCTCTTCCTCTACTTTCATCATATTTTTCGACAGCATCATCGCTTGATCCTCCATCACGGCACCATCTTCGTCAACAGCCACCATCGCCCGACTCTCCAACACCCTCATTCCACTTCCAAGTCCACCCACACGCAGATAGCGGTCATGCTCAAAACTCCTGAACTGGTCATAGGCACGGTGATATGCTCTTCCACCAGATGACTTTCCTGACAAGGAGAATGTCGGGAAGACATAATGGTCCGAGCAATCGGCTCTTGCCGATGGAACAAAACGGCTAAAGTTCAAACCAAAATTCCATTCGTGGGAATAAATGCGGTCGAGCGAGGCATCATAAAGCACAGCCATCATCTCTGCCCCACTCACACGTTTACCATCCTTATCCGTCACCGTCAATGTCCACTGCTCCTGCTGACCCGGCTGTAACTTGTCACGGAAGGTTGCCCACTCCAATTTCAGTTTCTTCTCAGGACGAGCCAGTTCAAACCGTTTCGCCATTCGGGAGAATTGTCCGTTACGTACATAAAAGATGTCCACTTCAATGCCCTCTCCCCACTCTTTCCGATGTTGCAGACAAAGATGCTTCATCGTTCCGTCTGTCACACCCACCTGTTGGTCAAGCAAACCCTTTTCGTTATATACATTATATACAATATAGGCATCTGTCTCGTTTGTTGTGAAATAGAGATCAACCGCACCACCTTCTGTGAAGACTTCACTCTTCGTATAGATGAAATTCCCTTCCTTTTCATCTGCCGCTGGACGGAATTTCTCGTTCGTGCCCAGACGGGCAATTTCCGATATAGGCAGGGCTGAGTTGTATGGGGTGAAAGAAGCATAATCCACCACCTTGTACCCACTCTTCTCAAGCGCACTCACCTTGATATAATAATTCACGCCTAATCTCAGATTCTTGGGCAAGAGGATGGAATCGCCCGACGTGAAGTCGCCTTCTGTCAACACACGCGAATCGTACATCACCGCATACTGACCTTGCACCTTCACCTTCTCACGGTTCAAATCGAAAGCCTCCACTTTGAATCTGGCATCCTTGGCAAGATCTGGCACATCATCCACCGTCAATTCCAAGGCAAACTCTCGGTTGGTAGCATTCACCGTCCACTCTGCATCATGACTTTCACCAGCCACATCAGTCACGGTGGCTTTCACGCGGAATCGCATCACCTGTTCCTCGGATGTCAGATGCTCTTTTGTCAGCATGACAGGCACTCTGAAGTATCCCTCGTCATCAGTTGTCAAGACACCCTCCGACATGTGATGCCAGCGTATTTCGAGCCACCACCTCTTAAATTCCACTGATGCGTATTCCACCGTATAGCGTACCAGCGCTCCCTGCACCGGCACACCAGCAAACATCATGGCTGTACCTTCTGCCTCCAGAGTCTCACCAAAGTGTCCCGTACGACTATCGCCAAACGACACTTCAAAAGTGGGACGCTTATACTCCTCCACTTTCACGTCAATCGAAGCCTGCACCTCTTGCTTGTTCACCCTTAGGTGCAAACTGCCCACCTCACAATCTTCGGGCAACAAATACTCAAAGGAAGCCGTGCCATACTCATTGGTGACAAACTCCACCTCCGACAACTTCTTCCACTTCGCATCACTGATTGTCAGTGTCAGTGGTCTTTCTGGCAAAACATCCACCTTGTCACCCCACTGAGTGTAAAGAACCACTGAGCCCATCACCTTTTGTCCTGGACGATAGATGCTTCGGTCTGTCATGATACGACAAAGGAACTTTTCATCCTTTCCGGGGTTTCCATTCCAATAATTATACTCGTGATCCCATTCTGTAAAATCATCCTCATTTCGGAAGGCACGGACATATCCTGTTTTACTCAAATCCACGATACCATCTGCGCCCGTCACTTTCTCCTCTTCTATTCCTTGGTTCTCCCATCCTTCAGTCCGCTGGCCCCGTTCTGGAAGTTCCTTTCTCCACTGCACCTTCACACCCGACTGGGGACGTCCTGTTTCATTGTCCACCACATACACTCGATAATTTTTCCCGTCCTTGTCTATTTTGATGACACGCATCGTGCTGACACTAAATTCCGTAACAGAAGATTCTCCCAAACCCTCAGCCACGAACACGTATCTACCTGCAGGCAACGTGAGGCTCGTCTTGGCACTCCCCTCCACAGGCAACTCTTTGGCTTTCCGTGCCCTGTTGGCCGAATCCATCTCCAACACCACCTCCTTCTGTTCCACCACAGGACCCGTCAGAATCAGTTCTGAACCACCATTTTTCAAAGGACGCCGTCCTACATATTTGCGAACTGTCATCGTTGCCCGTTCACTGTTCCAGAACCTCAGTACCGTTTCATAAGGACGATTGGCCATGAAATCCCCCTGACGATACATATTCACAGTGGGACGTTCCAAGTCAGAGAGTTCTCCTTTCAGTTCATCCTTCCGACGAGAAGTACCGACATGATCCACAGTCCATCTCAAGAAAAGGATGCTCTCATCACGATCCAAAAACGTATGCCTATAATCCAATGCCAAGTCTGCCCCCACCTCTTCGTCTTTCAGTTCCAGCATCAGTTGATAAACGCTGTCTTTATACTCCTGATAAGTCAAGTTACCGTATTGGTTCTCCACCCTACGTTTCGCCTGCAACCACTGCCGTTTCATCAGTCCATAGCCATTCTTGTTGCCCTGCTGACGATAGATCTTAAAAGCCTTCTCGTAGATCTCGGCTTCCTTCTCATGCGACAAACTGGCATTCTCTTTCAAGAAGTCAATCATCACCGACAACATATCATTGCCATACAATTCGCTGTCCCGACCTCGCTCCTCCAACAGTTCCGAGTAGGCATTCGCTTTTGTCCGTGCCAAGGCTTCCATATGGTCAAGCACATGGGCAAAATGTTCATCTCGCTTCACATCATAGTCATCACGCGTCTCTTCATCAAAATCAGAAATGTGCGTCCACTTCATCTCCTTGTAACTGGAACCCAGCACAGCATGCACCACACTCTGCTCCACAGGGTCTTTTCTTCCAGCCCATTCCTTCTCCAATTGGACAATATTCTCCTTAAATGTATCAGGATCCTTGTCCGCTTCCATCTGCACCCTCTCAATGGCCAACTTCACCTTCGTGGCAAAATCAGCCTTTTTACCAAACATTTTTAGAAATCCTATTGAAAGCATGATAGTTAATAAGGCAATAGATAAAAAACGATTGTTAATATTCATATCGGATTGATGATTATATTACACAAAAAAGATGCCAACGCTCTTGGTTTGGAAAGACAAAAGTACAGCCAAAATCTCTTACAGCCAAAACTTTGGTATTAAAAAAACAAAAAAGAGGGCTTTTTGCCCCCTTTCCTATTCATAAAATCTTGCATACCATTCTGCAAAGGCTCTTAAACCCTCCCGCAAAGATGTCGATGGCTTAAATCCGAAGTCACGTTCCAATGCCGAAGTATCAGCATAAGTAGTCGGCACATCACCTGGTTGCATGGGAACCAGTTTCTTATGAGCATCGAAGTCATAATCCTCTGGCAACACCTTCGCACGAATCAATTCCTGTTGCAGAATGTCCACGAAGTTCAACAAGTTCTCGGGATTGTTGTTACCGATGTTATATACCGCATAAGGAGGCAGTGGCAATCCATCCTCTCCCTGCTTCTTCTCAGGTGCTCCCTGCATGATGCGCACCACACCCTCCACAATGTCATCTACATACGTGAAGTCGCGCATGCAGTTACCATAGTTGAAGATCTGGATGGTGTCACCCTTCACCAATTTATTCGTGAAACCGAAATACGCCATGTCTGGACGTCCGGCTGGACCATACACCGTGAAGAAGCGCAAACCTGTTGATGGGATGTTGTAGAGTTTACTGTAGGCATGTGCCATCAGTTCATTGCTCTTCTTCGTGGCAGCATAGAGACTCACGGGATTGTCCACCTTGTCATCAGTAGAGTATGGCACTTTCTTGTTCGAGCCATACACACTCGACGAACTGGCATACACCAGATGCTCCACAGGATGATTGCGGCAAGCCTCCAATATGTTATAGAACCCAATCAGGTTGGACTGGATGTAAGCATCAGGATTTGTGATGCTGTAACGCACACCTGCCTGTGCAGCGAGGTTTACCACCACTGCTGGCTTGTACTGCTCGAAGATGCTGTCAATCGTTGCCTTGTCTGCAATGTCACCTTTGATGAATTGATAACTGACACCTTCTGGTTTGGCTGCCTCCAACTCCTTCAATCTGTACTCTTTCAGACTCACATCATAGTAGTCATTCATGTTGTCGATGCCCACAATCGTGGCACCCTTCACATCCTTAAACAGACGCTTCACCAGGTTCGAACCGATGAACCCTGCCGAACCAGTCACAAGAATTGCCTTACTATCTAAACTAATCTTCTCCATAATCTTCTTACTATTTCACATTCACACTAATTGCATTTTATAATACTATCCTTTCTTTTTCTTTGAACACGAATCGCACGAATCATCCGAATCTCCTCACAGCCTCCTCATACGTGTCCAGACTGCCGATATCGAACCGTCCTGCCGACATCTTCCACGCATGCATCACCGTGTGCTCCACCATGTAATGCGCCAGATTGCCCGGTGCATCCTTTCCACACCCGTTCTCCACAGAGTGGCGTACCAATTCGAGGTCCTTCTTCTTATAGATATAGAAAGGAGGCACAGCCCAATGCGACTTCGGCACCTGCGGCTTCTCTTCCATGCCCAGCACCTTCATCTCCGCATCCAATTCCACCACACCCGTGCGTTGCAGTTTCGCCAATTCAGGCTGCTCGTGGCACATGATGCACGAGGTTCCCTTCTCCTTCGCAAAATCCACAAACTCCTGAAACGAGAAAAACAGCAGGTTGTCAGCAGCCACCACCAGCATATCATCATCTATCTGCAACTTCTGCATCGCATACAGCAAGTCACACACCGCACCCAACCTCGTCTCGTTCGTTTCCGTCCCATCATCCACAATCGTAATGGGCTTCACATAGCGCATTTCCTTCTTCCATTCCTCAAAAATCGGAGCAAACTTATGGTTCGTGATGACGATGTGCTCATCAATCTCATCAATTCCATCGATGTCATCCAACATCCTGCCAAGAATGGTATTCTCCCCAATCCTCAGCAATGGTTTCGGAAAGTTCTTGGTCAACTCTCCCAACCGCGTGGCATATCCTGCCGCAATCACTATATTTTTCATCTTTTTAATAGACAACAGATAATAGACAATAGACAACAGACAATAGACTACTGAATGCTGTGTTGTTACATAAAATCTGGTGTCGTATCATTTTTTATTTAAATATTGAATCAATTTATATATACCACTTGAAATATTATACAATTTCGTATGTAACTCCACACGATACTCCTCCGTGCAGAAATGAAAATCTTCACACAGGAACAGCATACTTTTTACTTCTGAGCAACAGCCTCTCGCAATCTGAATATATCTTGCAAACAAACTATCACTACCACTTTCAAAACCTTCCGCTATATTGTTCATAATTGAAACGGAAGCACGCTGAATCTGATCTCTAAATCCATAATCATGGCAAGATTCCATCATTTGATAGATCTCTTTCACAAAAACTCTCGAATCATTCCATATTTTCAAATTCTCCAATTTCCGCCCACTCGTCATCTGTTGTCCATTCTCCATAATCCATTGTCTGTTGTCCATTGTCTATCCCTCCACAAACCTCGCTCCATCATCTGGCTTCACGAAATAGCACTTGAACGTCTTTTCGTATTCAGGGAATTGTTCCAGGTATCGCGCCGTCAGTTCTTTCTCGATCTGCTCCTTGTAGGCAGGATCGATCATCGCGATACAGGCACCTTTGAAACCAGCCCCACTGAAACGTCCGCCCCAGACACCAGGCAACGTGCGCATGATTTCATAGATGGCAATCAGTTCAGGACTTCCACACTCGTAGTTATGGATAGAACTCTCACACGAATCGAAACTCAGTTTGCCAAACAACTTCAAGTTGCCCGTCTCCCATGCCGTCACACCCTGACGCACACGGCGGTACTCTGAGTAGAAATGCTCCGCTCGACGAGCAAAACGAGCAGGCATCGCAATCTTCGTCTTCTCGAATGTCGCCTTCGGGATATCCCGCAAGAACGTCTTGTCAAACGTCTTCAACGGTTGCTCCGTATATGCCAACATATTCCATGCCGCCGTCTTGCACTCATACACACGCAAGTTATAATCACTGTTCACCAACGAACGAGTCAACCCCGAAAAGAAGATGCCCAATTCAAAGTCCGGCATCTCCGGATTCTTCCTGATGATGCGGTACTCATTGCTGTCACAATCCAGAAACAACAACCCGCCCTTCTTGCCCAACGCGATACACGCCTGATCCAATAAACCGTTGTTCAATCCAATGTACTCACGCTCCGCCTCCGAAGCAATCTGCGCCACCTCAAAAGGCTGCAACGTGATGCCATTCGCCTTGGCAAACGCCATCACATACGCAATCAGCACTGCTGCACTCGATGACAATCCACCTACAGGCAGACTTCCCTGAATCACCCCCTCAATGCCCTGCTTCAACTCAAACCGTTTCCGCAACGCATACTTCGCGCCACGGGCATAGTCGCCCCAGTGATGATCCTTCACTTGTGTCGGTGCGTCAATATCAAAATCCACCTCACCTTCAAACGAACGTGATGCCAGATGCACGTGTCCATCCTTCCTCACATCGAACCACAAGTCCACACCTTTATCAATGGCGAAACCTGTCACCAAGCCATGCTGATGATCCACATGTGCCCCCAATGGACACACCCGATAGGGCGAAAAAATATGATACTGATACATTTCCATACGGCATTTCGTTTTTCAATTTGAGCACAAAGATACGGTTTTTAATTCATTTTTCACGAACGAACACCTATAAAATCGTGATTCACGACAGACTTTCTTCGTGTTCAGTCCAACAATCAACAATAATGGCACAAGTTCACTTTTTGAAGTGGATGTTTGGAAGATTGACGGAAAAAACATACCTTTGCAGTTGGTTGATGATCAGCAACCATGATAAAAAAAAAGAAAGACAAATGAAGATCCAATTCAATATAGAATATCGTACCCGTTGGGGAGAGGATTTGCGCGTGCAGGTGTGGGTCGTGGAAAAACGTGGAAAGAAAGTGGCAATGGAAGAGTTGCCATTGAACACCCAAGAAGGTAAGATTTGGGAAGGGGGAATGACGATAGACCCTCTCCAGTTCCCGCAGTTGAAGGGAGGTAATGGCATTGAGTACAAGTATGCCATGTATCGGGACGGAAAATTGGTTTGGACAGAATGGGAGGTGGCTCCCCACAAAGTGAAGTTCGACGGCATCACCACCCACTATGTGTTAAGTGACAAATGGCGCCCCATCCCAGAAGACTTACCCCTCTTCTCGTCCGCCTATACAGAGTGTGGAAGCGCGGTGCCTGATGACTGTAATGCCATCGACACCCTATACTCCTCCACCCTCCAACTGCGTGTGGTGGAACCACGACTCAGGAGAGGCGAATGGTTGGCGGTATGCGGCAACACGCCACAGTTGGGCGAATGGAAACACGCCAAACGCATGGCACTAATCAACTTGCAGGAATGGGCTGTGAATATCGACGCCGAATTGATATACGACGAGGTGGAATACAAATATGTAGTGGTGGATGCCGACAACAAGATCCTGCGCTGGGAAGAGGGAGAGAACCGGAAACTGCGCTGTCCGAGGTTGCAAGCCAAACAGATGTGGATAAAGACCGATGAACGTCCCTCTGCCATCAAATCCATACATGAAGACGACGGAAGAAGGAGAACTGACAATTGGAAAATAGCAGGAGTGGTGATACCCGTGTTCTCACTACGCTCGGCAAGGAGTTATGGCGTGGGTGACTTCGGCGACTTGAAGGCGATAATTCAGTGGATGGTGAAAACCAAAATGCACATCATCCAAATCCTACCTATCAACGATACAACCACCATGGGCACATGGCAGGATTCGTACCCCTACAATGCCATCTCCGTCTTTGCGCTACATCCACTCTATTGTGACCTGAACGCATTACCGCAACTGAAAAACCGTTTGACCATGGAGAAATTCATGATGAGGCGGCAACAGTTGAACACCCTGAAAGAGATGGACTACGAACAGGTCATCGCGCTGAAGACCGAATATCTGCGGCAGGTGTATCAGCAGGAGGGCAAGGACACATTAGAGACAAGCGACTTCAAACACTTCTTCAACAATAACAAAGACTGGCTGATCCCCTATGCAGCATTCTCCTATCTGAGAGACCAATACAAAACTGCAGAATTCGGGAAGTGGTGTCGGTACAGTACAACAAAAGAGAAGTGGAACGGCTGGTTGCCAAGAAAAGCACACACTATGAAGGAGTGGCATTCTTCTATTTTGTGCAGTACCTCTTACACCTCCAATTGTTGGACATCAGAAATGAAGCCAGAAAAAACGGCATTATCATCAAGGGCGACATCCCCATCGGCATCTCCCGCGACAGCGTAGATGCCTGGTCACAACCCCACCTCTTCCATTTAGACGGACAAGCAGGAGCCCCCCCAGACGACTTCTCCAAGGACGGACAGAACTGGGGGTTCCCCACCTATAACTGGGAGGCGATGGCGAAAGAGAACTACCAGTGGTGGATTCGTCGCCTCCAGAAGATGGCAGAGTATTTTGACGCCTATCGGATTGACCATGTATTGGGCTTCTTCCGCATCTGGGACATTCCACTGCACTCGGTGCATGGACTCTTGGGACAATTCTCTCCTTCCCTTCCCATGACCGTGGATGAGATAGAGAGTTACGGGATGCGCTTCAACGCAGACAACATGACACACCCTTACATCACTGATGAGACCCTGAACAAAATCTTCGGTTACCGTACAGAACTGGTGAAAGCCATCTATCTGCGCCCCAAAGGAGACGGACGATACGAACTGAAGGATGAGTATGCCACTCAACGGCAAATAGAAGCAGCCTTTGCGAACAAGACCGATGAGGACAGCATCACATTACGCGACGGACTCTACGACTTGGTGTCGTGCGTACTCTTCATTCCCGACAGGAAAAATCCCGAGATGTACCATCCTCGTATATCGGCACAGAAAGACTATGTCTATGACTCGCTTCTGCTACATGAGAAAGAAGCCTTCAACTGCCTGTACAACGAGTATTTCTATCATCGGCATAACAAGTTTTGGTACGACGAGGCCATGCGGAAATTGCCTGTCCTGACCCAATCAACACGCATGCTGGTATGTGCCGAAGACCTCGGCATGGTGCCGGAAAGTGTGGGATGGGTCATGAACGACTTGAGGATTCTCTCCTTGGAAATCCAGACCATGCCGAAATCACCTTATCTCCAGTTCGGACATCTGTGGGAAAATCCATACCGTTCAGTGGCAACCATCTCCACCCACGACATGCCCCCACTGCGCCAATGGTGGGACGAGGACAAGGAAAGGGCACAAAAGTTCTACAATCATGCCTTGCACAAGGATGGCACCGCTCCCCACCCTGCTCCAGGATGGCTGTGCGAGGAGATTGTGTCGGCACATCTCTTCTGTCCGTCTGCACTGACCCTGCTGTCATTACAGGATTGGTTGTCAATGGATGAGGAACTGAGACTGCCCGACCCGAACGGGGAGAGAATCAATATTCCCGCCAAACCCCGACATTATTGGCGATACAGGATGCACCTGACCATCGAACAATTGATGGAAGCGACGCGGTTCAATGAATTGGTGAGAGAAATGATTAAGAATTCAAATAGAGGATGAAGAGAGAAAAAGTGAAAAGTAAAAAATTTGCTACCGCGAGAACTGAAGTGATAATTGAGAATTAGCCAAGTGACAGGTTAACGTTAAGGTTAAAATTTGAGAAATGAGAGAAAAAGGAAAATATAATCAATGGAAGTTTATCGCCATGTTTGTGGTGGTGATGGGACTATTTGCAGGAATCAAGCATGCCTTTAGCATCGAGGTTCCTGTAAAGGAAGAAGGAAGAAGGATGAAGGATGATGTGAGAAGGACAGAACTGATGGCGGACGACGAAGGAGAAATGAAGGAAGAGGCGGCGAAAGAGGAAGAAGCGGTGATGATGGATGATATAGAAGACACCAGAGACGAAATCTTGTTTGAGGATGAAGAGGATCCGGTGATGGTGCCCATGCAGGGAGGGGCACATCGGGTACGAGGCGTCTGGAGTTATGCCGCCTGTTTCCCCGATAGCCAGAGTGTCCAAATCCTGGCAGCCCAAAAGAACGGCATCACACCTGTGAAAAACAGGAAAGAAGCCGAAGCGCTGGTGAAACGCCATGAACTGGTGAATATCTGCCATTCACCATTCTATAGCATCGATGACCTCACCCACTCCATCCCTTACCTGGTACCACGTGCGCAACATCTGCTCAACACCATCTGTCTCAATTTTATCGACTCATGTCAGGTGAAGGGATTGCCCATCCACCTTCCCATTGTGACTTCTGTACTGAGAACGGCAGACGATGTATCGAACCTGCAACGAGGAAACAAGAATGCCACCACCAACTCCTGCCACTGCTATGGCACAACAGTGGACATCGCCTACAACAAATTCATGCCGATAACAGGCACGTATGAGCCGCAGGCAGCATTGCTCAGATGGAACGAACCCATGAAGCAGGTACTGTCAGAAGTGCTGCGCGACCTGAGAGAAGACGGCCAATGCTATGTGAAATACGAACGGAAACAAGGATGCTTCCATCTCACTTGCAGGTGAAAAGGCGACGGGCAATGATTTCCACCACATCTACATTGACGGCATTGCCGAGTGCTTTGAATTTCTGCACTCGGGAGAGGTTGCCGTAGTTGAGTTCCTGCATCGACTGGATGCGTGCTGCCTCATTGTGTGATATGTAACGCCCCCAACGGAAATCGTCAGGAGTATAAGGATGCCCCTTCTTGTCCACCGCCCCATCGGGAGGATAAGGAACAAAAGGAAGGATGGGGGTGGCGGTGGTGCACAACGTGATGGTAGGAACATAATTCATCGAACGAACACGGATGCCCGAGGGCCGCAGTTGAATGACGTGGTGCCGGAAGTTCCAATCCTGATTGGTGCTCCATTCAAGCATACGCTGCGTGCGAGGAAACTTCCTGATTTTCTTCAACCACGGGTCAATCCAATCTTTGTGCCGTTGATAGAGTTCTCGGTTCTGCCGGATAAGCACTTTCTTGAACTCCGGATAAGTCTCCTCGTATTTCGTTTTCTGCATGTAGAACGGGAGGTCTGCAACGAGTTCCTCTCTGGTCGCACCTTCCAGCACCTTGCCATATGCCCCCCGACGACCACGCAACCGTTCAAGCGGCTGGAAGGCAGGAGGCGTGTCCTCAAACTCATAATCAGCACCAAATTCCATCGTGAAGATACAGTGCGAAGGCATATAACCATCCCGACGGGTCACATTATAGACAAACTCCTGCCAGGCATCAAATACAGGATGCAGTCCCTGACGGACAGGCTGAACCCTGTCATGGTCGGTCATGTCAACAATGGTACGCACATCGCTCACGACATCTTTCTTCGGACGGACAAAATGGAACTTGTGCATGCCACTGACACCCTGTTCATCGCGCAACATGCCCACAATATAGAAACGGGGACGATGCTGAGGAATGCCAAAGTCATGGGGCGAATAGATGTGCGAACGGATGTCATATCCCAACGCATCCAACTTCTGCTGAATCACCTTCCAAGTGCGTCCCCCATCATGCCCTGGCAAAGCCGACACGTTCTCCAGAAAAATGTATCGGGGATGATGATAACTGAGAATACGGCAAATCTCATCAAACAAATTGCCACGTCCCAACTCATCGTCAAACCCCTGCTTCTTACCCGAGAAAGAAAAAGGCTGACATGGGAACCCGCCACACAAAATCTCATGCGGAGGAATCTCTTCCGCCTTGATTTTGGTGATGTCACCCACAATGGGCGTATGAGGAAAATTAAGTTGATACAGTTTCTGTAGTTTAGGCTGTATCTCAGAGGCAAAGACACATTCATGCCCCAAACGGGACAGCGCAAGGTGAAAACCTCCAAGACCAGCAAATAAATCAATAAATCTCATATTGTTCTTTTTCACGCAGAAAATAGTTTGCTCACGGTGTCCCTCCTGTGATTTTCTGTGAATATCTGTGTGAGACACCCCACAATCCAACGAAAGTGAGAAGTCCGTTAAACATCAGCAGTTCATAGCCGAATTGATACCCAGTCCACTGCAACACCACCACATCGATTGCATAACAGATCAAGGGTGATGCAATCGCAATCAATGGCACGTATTTCTCTCGTGGCTGCCAACGGGTGAACATGCCGAAGGCAAAGAGTCCCAGGAGCGGACCATACGTGTACGACACCAAGGTGTATATCAAATCCATCACACTGCCGGAACCAATGGCATTGAAAGCAAGCGTAACCAGCACAAATGCCACCATCACCCCCAAATGAACCCGCTTACGCGTCTTCTCATCTTCCTCCTTCTCCAAGATGTCAATGCAGAAACTGGTCGTGAGTGCCGTCATGGCAGAATCGGCTGAAGAGAACGCGCTGGCTATGACACCGATGGTGAAGAACACAAGGCAGACATTTCCCATCATCCCGTTCAGCACCATCCACGAAAGCAAATCATCCCCTTTCTCCGGGATTGGCACACCCGTCTTCTGATAAAGCAACAGCAGCAGCACGCCCAATGCCAAAAACAAAAAATTGACCGGGACAAACAGAACGCCATAAGAGCACATGTCCTTCTGTGCCGCACGTAAATTCTTACAAGTGAGATTCTTCTGCATCATATCCTGATCAAGCCCTGTCATCACAATGACGATGAAGATGCCCGACAGGAACTGTTTCCAGAAGTTCTGTTTCGAGGTGAAGTCCTCCCATTCAAAGATGCGGGAATGAGGGTCATTCCACACCGTGCGTATCGCCTCAGCCATATTCAAATCCAACATGTCCACCACCTTCAGTAGCATGATGACCAGCGCCAGCATGAGACACAAGGTCTGCAAGAAGTCCGTCCACACCAAGGCACGAATGCCGCTCCGCCGTGTATATAACCATATCAGAAACAAGGCTGCCAAGACAATCACAACGTATGGTACCGAGAAACTGTCCGCCAGACACATCTGCAGGATCCTGCAAACCACATAAAACTTGGCAGCAGCCCCCAACAGTTTGCTCATGATAAAGAAGGATGACCCTGTCTTGTAACTCACATGCCCGAAACGATGTTTCAGATAGGTGTAGATGGACGTGAGCCGATACCTATAATACAAAGGCAATAACACAAACGCCACCACCAGATAACCCACGACAAAACCTAAGCACATCTGCAAGTAGGTCATGTCAATGGTCATCACCCATCCCGGCACACCGATAAACGTGAGCCCTGAGATGCTGGCACCAATCATGCCAAATGCCACCAAAGGCCAAGGTGACTGACGGTTACCGTTAAAAAAAGCGGCATTGCCACCTCTCTTACCCACAACATGGGAGAGAAGCAGCAATACCACAAAATATAATATTACCGTGATAAGAACCAACATCCCTTATTCTTCCGTCGGTTTCTTCATGTATGCATTGCCGTAAAGCGAGAACTTAGAACCGTACTCAGCCTTACTCTCAACATCCAACTTCAAATTCATGCCTTCAGCCAATTTCTTTGCCACATGCAAACCGAGTCCCAAACCTGGAATGAAACCATCATCTTTCCAGAACAGACCAAATGCCAATTGCTGCTTTTCTTTCGGAATGCCACAGCCTGTGTCACAGACGAAGAATTCTGCCTCGTCAGAATTGAAGTGATATTCCACACCGATAGCAATTGAACCATTCTTGGTGAACTTCACTGCATTGCTCATCAACTGATTCAGAATATATTTGACACGAGTACGGTCATTGTTGATGGTGATGCCCGGCAAGACTGGAATATCATACAACACAACCCCTTCTGGTATCAAATCGTGCCATTCATAAACCAACTCACGCACCAATTCAGCCGCATCAAATTCATTCTTCACGTATTGTATGCGTCCACTTTCAATACGGGAGAACATAAGGATATCCTCAATCATGGCAGAGAGGCTCGTATTGTTCGCCTTGATAATCTTAGCATATTCAGCCATCTCTTCTTCCGTAAAGGAATCGGCAGGCATGCTGACCAAGACGTCGCTGAATCCCACCACCGCATTCAACGGCGTACGTATCTCATGGCTGATGGTCGTCAAGAAATCCTCTTTCTGCTTTGCCTCTTCTGCCAAGAGCATCGCCTTCCTCAAGTTCTCTTCATAGCGTTTCGTTTCATCAATATTGATCAAGATACCTTCCACATTCTTCTTCCCTGTCTTGGGGTCAAATATCACGACAAAACGCAATTGCCACCATCTGAAATTGTCTTTCTGGTCCACGTCGGCACAAATCTCATAACTGTGCGTACCAGCAATGTCTATTGACTGCATGATCAGAGGTATATCGCTCGAATGGTCAGGATGGACATGAGAGATGATGTCCTTCAGGTTCGCCTCCGTACGAACCGTATGGCTGTCGGCTCCATGCAATGCCATCTGACGAATCTCCGCACGCCTTTTCACATCTTCTATCAGGGTTTGCGCAATTCGGCTCTTCCACGATTGCAGCACCAGAATGATTGAAGCAATGGCAGCAATGAAGATGATGCCGATAATAATCCAAGTTGCATAGGTGTACAACGGTGAAATCTTCTCAAGAGGTGCACGTACAATGACGAAACGGTCTTTATAGTCTTTATACTCCATTCCTAACTTCTCCATCGCATCATAGTCCATGTAGTATTTTTTCTGATGTGTTATGCCCACGAAAGAAGAGATGTCCGCTCCCTTCAATATTTCGGAACACACCCTCGCCATGTCTTCTGCCACCGTCTCATAACTTGAGAAGTAGCCACACAAATACCGTCCATGACCATCTGCGAAACCTGCCTTCACTGCCGTGTATTGTGGACGCCCTGTCTTATCAGCGATGGCAGAACTGTAAAGGTCTTTCTTCACAGCCACCGACGGATAAAGCCATGAGTGGACATAAATTCGCCTCATGTTCATATACCCTGTTTCCCGATCCTGCAAATCATGAGAATTGCGCTCTGGCGATTCTGCCGAATAGACCAACACCACCACACTGTCCTTCCAGGTTGTCTGGAAATCCTCATCTCCAACAATATTAATATGGAAATCCGAATTATCCACATAAGGAGGACGAGCAATCGCTTGTCTCAACTCATTACGAATCATCGAGTCCTGCTGGAAATAGTCAAGTTCTATTTCAACACAGTTCTTCCCTGACATTTCTGCTGCCAAGTTAATGTTTGTGCAATAGTCAATAGGGTCATTGATAACCAGCATATTGTTGTGCTTCCGAATGTACTCCCATTTAGGATGATGAAGCCCGCCCAAAATGATTGGAATGGTGTCATAGCCCTGCATAAATCCTGCTTCTTGCCACTCAATCAGGTCGCAGGCAGCACGGTCGCCCTCTGTAATCACGATATCAGGAGTCCACCCTTTCTTGCCCAACGAATCCTCCAATGCCAAGTGTATTTCTCTGGTCTTATTGATGGGATTCTCCAGATCAAGATAAACATGCTGAATGTCGGCATTGATTCCATGACTGCGGAAAGTCTGCAAAATCTTGTCATTGAAGTCACGATAACCCTCGTGGCTCTTGTCGTAACTATGATACAGCAACACATTGGCTGTCCTTTCTTTCCGCTCATATTTTGTCGAACAAGACGACGGCAACAGAAGCCCAATTCCCAACGTGACAATCAGCAGCAAGCATTCCACCATCCGCGAGAGACGGAAGAAGAACTTACTACCTTGACCAATTTCACTTTCCACACCAATCGTTCCATTCTGTTTTTCCATGATGGTCTTGCTGATGTTCAGCCCTAATCCTGTACCCTTATCCGTCTCGTTCACCTTGATGTAACGCTCAAACAACTGTGCCTGCTTCTCAGGAGCAACACCGATACCAGTGTCTCTCACATATACCTCCACCTTGTCAGGATCATCATCCACATACTTCCATCCCAAGGTGACACTACCCTCGGTCGTGAACTTGAAGGCATTGCTCAAGAAGTTGTTCACCACCTGCTTCGTACGGGTGGCATCGATATTGACGGTGGCATCTGGCTCTGAGGTCTCCAGTTTGAACTCAAGATGGGTCGGAGCAATGATGTAGTTGGTCTTGTAACATTCATCCACCAGTTTCTGGATTGAAACAGGCTTTTGAATGATTTCAAGGTCACCTGTCTCTATCTGCGCCTTCTTCATCACACTGTCTATCATGTTCAGAATCATGTCGGTATTCTGATGAATTACCTCTCCATACATTTCTCGTTCACCTTCTTCAAAGGTCATGCCCGGAGTGGTCAGCATCGTGGAGAATCCTGTCACAGCACCCAACGGAGTACGGAGGTCATGGCTGATATTCGCCAAGAAGTTCTCCTTCAAAGCCACCTGGCTTGCCAAAATTTGCGCCTGTTCCAGTTTCTCCTCCGTATCCTTCTTCTGGTCGATGTTCAGCAACAATCCATACAACTCACCAGTCTTTGCCGACTCTTCAGTAGCGGTGTACATGGCTTCAGCCCAATACCAAGTGTTCCCTTTATCGGGCGAAAGATGCAGACGCACGGTCTTTCTGCCTCGCTGATTACGGAAATTCAGCAGGAATTCAAAGGATGCCTTGCTGTCCTCATGCACCACATACGCCATCTCCTCCAACGTCAGGCGAGGACTCGTGAGGTCGAAGAAATCAGAGAACTGTGGGCTGACCGTAAACTGTCCGTCTTTATAGGACCAAATGGTATCTTTGGCATTGGAGAACATCAAGTCGTGCACTTTTTCCTCATACTGCAACTCCTCCACCAGATTCATCTGTCCCTTCCATTTCCACTGCAACATGACATAGACGATAATGTAAATGATAATGCCAATGAGCAGAATGATGAGACCCACTTCGACCGCAAACTGCAACGGTTGCTCCAGATAGAATGGCGCATTGACAATGTGGAAATCACTGCTATAAGTGCTATATGACATTTTCGGAAACATCTTCTGCATGGCATTCCAGTCCATGTAATAGCCGTTGGCATGAATGCTGATGGGCAATGACTTGGGCACCTCACCCTTCAAGATACGGACTGCATACGCCACCTGGTCCTCCACCTGTGTCTCAGTACTGGTAAAATAACCACCCAAGAAACGAACATTTTTCGGGTCGTTGAACTGGTCACGCACACAAGTGAACTGGGGGCGATCTGTATGTTCAATAATACCATCGCTGACAATACTGTTCCGTACCTGCAGTTGCCACATATCCTTCGCTTTCTGGAAGAAGAGTCCCGTGATGGCCTTTCCCATTGAATCTGATTCATTTTCAGCACGATTCCTATAAGGATAAGCACATGAAACGAAGTTCACCACAGCCAAACCCGGATATGTTTTTCTCAGATAGTCTGCGTCCAGATTCTTCAATCGAAAATCGGAGTTGTTGATGAATCTTGTGGTATCCCGAAGTTCTTCCTCAAACTGACGGCGCAATCTCATATCCAGATCCCTATAGTCTAATTCAATCGTCACACTTTGGGTCTTGGTGATCTTCATCATCATTTCGATATTACGCCCCAAATCAATCTTTGCTTCATAGCCCGTCATCTTCGGGAAGCGGTATAGTGAATCCCGCAGCAAGGCATGCACACCGGCAAAAACAACCGGAGTGTTCACAATCACCGAATCCCTCTCCGAACGAGTGAGCACCCACTCCACAATGGGGTCATCGTTCAGCAAAATGACTTCCGGTTTCCACGCTTTTATCTGTTCACGATATTTCTGCCAATCAAATTGAGTGAACACATCACTCGGACGGCGCACCATATTCGCATAGATATGGTGGATGTCCACTTGCATGTCATGGTCTTTGAAGGCATTTTCCATACACTTGGAAAAAAGTTCCTTCTCTTCCCCAATACTATCCCATGAGTGGATGACCACTACACTATGATGAGGTCCATTGGACCTAATATTCTTTACCTTATTACACGATCCCAACAATGTGATGATGACAACAAACAGTAAAGGCAATATTTTAGACACATTATTATTTTTCATGTCTTTGGTTCTTTAAGAATACGCTTGCAAAGATACAAAAAAATCTATCACCACAAATAAAAAACGAAAAAAATGCTTGAAAAGAGCAAATTTTTCACGCAAAAAGCCACTTTTTCTTGATGCAGAGGCGTTGGACGATCAAAATGATGCACTAAAAAAATCCTATTTAACCTTTCCAAATCCGATGGCGCATCCAGGTCTGAGAAACACCTCTCATGGCAAGATAAACCACAAAAGCACACCACAACCCGTGATTGCCCCAAAGCGGCACCAAGGTGAAGTACAGCAAGAAAAAGACCATCATACCCGATGCCATCGAGATGAGCATCCCTTTCGTGGCTGTCGCCCCTATATAGATGCCATCCCAGATGAAGGCTGCCATGCCACACAACGGGAAAAGGAGGGTCCAAGGTTGATACACCTGAGCAGTTTCCAGCACTGCCACATCATCGGTGAGAAGAGACAGAAACGCCCTTCCCCCAAGAAAATAAGCCAAGGTGAAGACTGCCGCCACGAACCACCCCCAAAGGAACAAGCGATGTACTGTGTCATCATAGATCTGATGCATCTTTCCGCCGATGGCTTTTCCGACCATCGCCTCACCAGCAAAAGCAAAGCCGTCCATGATGTAACTGTAAAGAGTGAAGAGTTGCATCAGCATCGTGTTCACCGCCAGTTCCGTGTCACCCTGCTTCGCTCCTGCAGCAATGAAGAAGAAGTGTACCAAAATCAGACAACAGGTGCGCAGGAAGATGTCTTTGTTCAACGAGAAGAACTTTAGCAAGGCGGTTCTTGTAAGCACAACATTCTCACGATAATACTTTCTGATTCTCAAATAATAAGGAGCCATAAACAAAAGTGCCGCTATAAGTCCAATGTATTGTGCCAGCACAGTCCCCATCGCCACCCCTTCAATCTTCATGTTCAGCCCATACACCAGCAAGAGGCTGATAAGAATGTTTGCCACATTCTGAATGATGGCAACCATCATGGGTGCCTTCGAATTCTGCATGCCCACAAACCACCCCGTCAAAGCAAAAAGCATGAGAGCGGCAGGTGCCCCCCATATACATATATTAAAGTACGTACGCGTGTAATAAGCCACTTCTTCCGACGGCATCAGAATAGCAAGTGACAAATCCCTGATAGGGACTTGCAGACAAAGCATCAGTGCCGCAATCACAATCGACACCAGCAGCGCCCTCTGCAACACCGCTGCCACCTCCGTCAGATCCCTTGCCCCCAGAGCCTGTGCAGTCATGCCGCTCGTGCCCATGCGTAAAAAGGCAAACATCCAATAGATGATGTTGAACAACATGCCCCCCACCGCTATGGCACCAATATATGCTGCAGAACCCAGATGTCCCGTGATGGCAACATCCACCAAGCCCAGCAACGGCACCGTGATGTTCGATACAATGCTTGGCAAAGCAATCCGCAATATCTGCCTATCCCTCCTGTTCATTTCTAATCGATAATCTGAAATCTTATGTCAACACTCTTTTATTCTTTGCAAATGTACGTAAAATGTGTGGAAAAGATAGTGAGTCTCACGGAAATTCCATATATTTGCAACATCAAAACGAATCATTTGATGAAAATAGGTATCATACAACACAAGTGTGAGGCTGATGTGGAAAGGAACATCACACACATCGAGCAAGGCATCAGAAGGGCTGCCAAAGAAGGGGCCGAACTGGTGGTGCTCCAAGAACTGCACAATTCTCTTTATTTCTGCCAAACAGAGAACACGAATCTATTTGACTTGGCAGAATCCATACCAGGTCCATCGACAGAACGCTTTGGAAGATTAGCGAAGGAGTTGGGCGTGGTGATTGTGACCTCGCTCTTTGAACGACGGGCTACAGGACTGTACCATAACACAGCCGTGGTGATTGAGAAGGATGGCACAATTGCTGGCAAGTACCGCAAGATGCACATCCCCGACGACCCTGCCTACTACGAGAAGTTCTACTTCACTCCAGGCGATTTGGGATTCCACCCCATCCAAACGAGTGTGGGACAATTGGGTGTGCAGGTATGTTGGGACCAGTGGTATCCCGAGGGTGCACGACTCATGGCGCTGCAAGGGGCACAACTGCTCATTTACCCTACAGCCATCGGGTATGAGTCTTCTGATACACCCGAAGAACAGGAGCGTCAACGCGAGGCTTGGATGACGGTGCAACGTGGACATGCCGTGGCAAATGGGCTACCTGTCATTGCCGTGAACCGCACTGGGCATGAACCTGACCCATCGGGGCAAACGAATGGCATCCAATTCTGGGGCAGCAGTTTTGTGGCAGGTCCACAAGGCGAGATTCTTTATCAAGCCCCCAAGGACAAGGAAGTGGTGCAAGTCATCGACATTGACATGCAACGTAGTGAGAATGTGCGTCGCTGGTGGCCTTTCCTTCGCGATCGACGTATCGAAGAATTTGACGGACTCTCTCAACGCTATATTGATTGACACAAACAACCATATCGTAGAAAAAATAACCACGTCATAATCAGCAATTCAATTATGACGTGGTTATATAATTATATAGGTTCAACTCAAAGTTTCACCTTCACAGGTTTGGATTCATTGTGCAGACGGTCGAGGGAGGTGAGCACCAATGTTGAACCTTTCGGCACAGCAGGAATGGTAATGGTGTTTGTGCTGGTGATGGCAACGATGCGATCTGCATCTTCCATATTTATTTTCTCCCCCTTGTTGAAGAGATAAACGACGAATTGGCGAGCACGATCAAGTTCCTTCTTGGCGCGTGGTGCTTCCCATGTAACAATAGTACCCGTCATGGCATACTTGGACACCTTCACATTCTTGGGCTTCCCTGGGGTTTTCTTGTCAATGAAAGTCATTAGAGGCTGCAACGCTGGTGTGGAATGATAGACTTGCTGCAAGACTGTGCGGTAGTTGCCAGGGTTGTTCACACAGGCTGCAGCATACCACTGACATGAACCCTGAATGTTAGGAAGGGTACGTTGCAGGTTATACTTGATCAGCATCTGATGGGAGTTGGGATTGGTAGGGTCAACGCCCTGCACAGTGCGCTCAATATCTTGCCCGATGAAGAGGGGGCGCTGGCCGCAATAATCATTCCACCAATTGAGGAGCACCTCATAATCTGCGGCTTTGGTACCGAAATTCCAATAGACTTGTGGAATATTGTAGTCAATCCAACCTTGTTTCACCCAATATACGATGTCTGCGTACAGGTCATCATAGTTTTGTGTACCAGAAGTAGCACTACCCTCCGGGCAATTCTGCCCGTTAGGACTGTTGCGATAAATGCCGAAAGGTGAAATGCCAAACTTCACCCAAGGTTTCACTTCACGCACCAGATGATGGAGGTCACGGATAAGCATATTTACGTTGTCACGTCTCCAATCTTCGATAGAAGCAAATCCGCGTGGGTCTGCTTGATAATCTACTTGGTCAGGCAACGGGAGTCCCTTCACGGGATAAGGATAGAAATAGTCGTCCATGTGGATGCCATCAACATCATAGTGTGTGAGGATATCCTCAACCACCATGCAGGTGTAGGTGCGGTTCTCGGCGATGGCTGGATTGAAGATGTAGAGTCCATCATACTCAAAAATACGTTCGGGATGAGTCACGGCTGCATGATTCTGTGCCAAAGCAGTGGTTCCTTTGGTTTTGGCACGGTAGGGATTAATCCATGCATGACATTCCATCTCACGTTTATGACATTCTGCAACCATCCATGCCAAAGGGTCCCACCCATCAGCAGGTGCCACACCTTGTGTACCTGTGAGGTAGCGTGACCAAGGCTCATAGGAAGACTTGTAGAGTGCATCGCCTTCGGCACGCACCTGGAAGAGGATGGCGTTGATGCCACACTGCTGGAGGGTGTCGAGTTGGGAAGAGAGCATCTGACGAATCTGTGCAGGGGTCTTGCCCAGATATTGACCATTGACACACTGAATCCATGCACCACGAAACTCACGTTTAGGATTGGTGATGGCAAAGGATGTTAAAAGTGAAAAACTAAAAGTGAAAAACAATAGTATCTTCTTCATATAGTTTAGAATTGAGGGTTTTGAGTTGGCTGTTAGGGTTAGGGTCAATCATAACCAAGGCGTAAGCAGATTGCCGAACCAGCCTTGAAATTTCTTGCCAGCGGAACGTGTACCCCAATACCCTTTTTCCATGGGTGTTGATGATTTGAGCTGTTCGTTAAAGAGGTCTGTCAGTTCCTTGGTGACTTTCCTGCTGAAGATGACGGTGTTGACTTCGTAGTCACATCGGAGAGAACGGGCATCCATGTTGCTGGAACCAACCGTGCAATAGAGGTCATCGACCATCATAATCTTGGTGTGGTGGAAACCACCATGGAAAAGATATACTTTGGCACCACGTTTGGCAAGGTTGTTGCCTACATAGTGGGAGGCTTCTGGGGTGAGAGGAATATCACTCTTGGCAGAGAGGAGTATCTGCACATCCACCCCTCTGTCAATCGCACGTTTCAGGGCTTTTCTCACTTTGTGGGTAGGCACAAAATAGGGATTGATGAGGAGTACCTTATGTTGGGCGGTGTTGAGCATCTCTGCAAAGAGGTCACGGATAGCATCGGCACTGCGCAAGGGGTGGCGGTCAACAATAGCAACTCGCAGATTGTCTTGACTTGGATTCTTGGTAGGAAAATACTTCTCGCCAGCAATATATTCTTTGGTTGCCTTATACCACATACGGCAGAAAATCTCATGCAATTCATTCACGACGGGACCTTCGATGTGCATGTGCATGTCGTGCCAGTCACCAATCCCTGGAATGCCTGTGATGTAGTAGTCTGCCACGTTCATGCCACCCGTGTAGGCTATCTTGCCATCGATGACCACAATCTTACGGTGATCACGCGGGATGATGTGGTTGACCCACGGAAAACGGAGAGGGTCAAACTTGACCAATTTGATACCAAGAGCATTGATGGAATCGTGCATGTGGCTCTTGATAGGCTGGTTGTTAGAGGCATTGCCGAAGGCATCGTAGAGGGCACGGACTTCCACTCCTTCTGCGGCTTTCTGTGCCAAGAGATGGAACAAGAGTCCTGCTATAGAGTCATTGCGGAAGTTGAAGTACTCTAAATGAATGAAAGACTTGGCGTTACGCACTGCCTCAAGCATGTCCTCAAACTTATCATGCCCCGTCTTCAGAAGTTGCACGGAATTACCGTCACATATCTTGACTCCTTTGGTCCGAAGATGGGCTGCCATGATGGAGTCTGATGTCTGAGCACAAACAAACGCCATCTGAGCACTGAGTATCAATAGAAGTAATAATCGTCTCACTTTCTTACCAATTAATGGGTTCTATCTGATGTTGCTGCAAATACTGATTGCAAATGCTGAAATGATGATTGCCGAAAAATCCACGATAAGCAGACAACGGTGATGGATGGGCTGAACGGAGGATGCAATGTTTCGTGCCATCTATCAAGGCTGCCTTGCTCTGTGCATAACTGCCCCAAAGGATGAACACAACATGCTCACGTTCAGCACTGACCAAACGAATGACTGCATCAGTGAAGGCTTCCCATCCACGCTTCTGATGGCTGGCTGCCATGTGAGCACGCACGGTCAGAGTAGCATTGAGCAGCAGCACACCCTGTTGTGCCCATCGGGTCAGGTTGCCAGATTGTGGGACAGGTTTGCCAAGATCCGTCTGTATCTCTTGAAAGATGTTGCGGAGTGAAGGAGGGAAAGGCACACCATCGTTGACGGAGAAGCACAAGCCGTGTGCCTGACCTGGTTCGTGATAAGGGTCTTGTCCAATGAGCACCACCTTCACCTTAGGCAACGGACAAAGATTGAAAGCATTGAAGATGAGTGCGCCAGGGGGATAGCAGGTTCCCTGTGCATACTCTGTCTTGACAAACTGGATGAGTTCCTCAAAATAAGGCTTGTCAAACTCCAGCTGAAGTTTCTCAAGCCACGATGCTTCTATCTGTACCTTTGCCATTTTTCCTTAATCCTCCATTAGTCCTGCTTTCTCCCATGATGCCAGAAGTTGCTCCACATCGGCACGTGCCTGCGCCTCTTCCACTTCATATTCATCCAAAAGCATCTTCACCACCCCATCCTCTGTGAAAGACTTTCCCTCCACCTTTTTCCAGATAAAGGCTGCAGATTCATTCAGGGTGATTACTTTGGTAAAATCAATATTCTCCACACCATGTGCGATGATGATATGCTCACCACAAACATCTCGCAATTCAAAACCGTTCTTGATTCTCATATTGTCTATTTTATTGTTCTCTTCCATCTTTCTGGCCACTGATGCAACCACAACAAGCGATACAATGCCAATAGCCATCGGCGAACAGGATACAGTTTGGGCCATATCGCCGAATAACATTTCCAGGCTCCTGATGTTGCCAACGTGTATGTCTTTCCCTTTCGCACCACCTGCACCAATTTCGCCCTCACATTTGCCTCTGGAAAGACCTCTGTTCCCTTCACATTTCCGTCCCCCCGCATGGTCACCACCCCATTTTCTATCTTCTCTATGCGATGGCATACGAAATCACCTTCTGTCACTTCTGCCAATATCACATCTCCCACAGCCAAGCAATCCACCTTGCCAAACACCAACTTGTCTCTCCCATCCTCTATGAATGGGCGCATGCTGTTGCCCCGCGCTACAATCGTGGCTTGATGTCCCTCCAGAATCAACTGCACCATCTGAGGAAGGAATACGCTATTATCGACAGCCAACTTCTGCATAAAATCAAACTTTAATTCTCAACAATCAACTCTCACCCGACATTGCCCGATAACTCATCCATACGGCTTCCTCATTAGGCAAGTTCTCCAAAAAGAAGGTTGGAACCTGTTCCAACAACTTCGTCACAGTGTCGCTTGTGCCCACATAGTCACGTCTGTCCCACTTCATCACCGAGCATGAAGGTAACAAGGACACAAACCCTTCCACCGCTGTCATGCGGCGTATCTTGTTATAGGGCGCTTGTTTTAGTTGCAGGAAACCACCCACAGGGGCTTCCACATTGCGATAACAGGGAGTTTTTCCGCTCCAAGGAGAACCGAACACACGTGCCACCCCATCCTCACAAACTCGCACCACGGGATTGTCATCATTCATCAAGTCCGTGTCAGGGATATATTTCAACCAGTTCTGTGTATGGGTGCTCTTACCTGTTCCGCTCACACCAAGGCACAAATAACCTCGTCCATCCTTCCTGATGACCGAAGCATGCATCAGCACCGTCATCTTGTCAGCACCCGCAAAGGCATACATCATCATGAGTGCATTGTTCAGTCCGAAATTGCGCATGGATCCATTACCATTCAGACACACATTGGCAGAGGAAAAATCCGCATTGGCTTCCATCAAACAGCATTGCCTTCCGCTCACGTCACTCACCAGAATCTGATAAGAGCCATCCTCCAGAAGATACACTCCATGATTATTTCCACCACAGTCAAACTGTCCGATTTCCTTACCCTTCTGCACAGGATGCCAATTGTCATCCACATTCAGTTCAAAAAGCAACGGCTCATCTGCCGCAGGTGCTTCGCTCAGTAGAAAAGGTTCACTCGATGGTAGCAATGCATCCGTATCCTTACCATCACAAAAGTTCACTCGATAATTGTGACGCCCCACTCTATAATAGATGCCATTCATTTCTCTCATTCTTTTTTCTTATTCCACCCAGACAGCTTTAGCCCATGAGGTGTTCAGATATGCCTCATTGAATGCCCAGTAATTGTAAGCATATTTTTCAAAAGGAATGAACATTGACGTACCGCAGCATTGAGCCACATCAATCACATTCTTGGAGTTATACCTGCTATACCAATGTCCAGCCTGCATACAGGTCATGAATTTGTCAGTTTCCGCCTTCCATCGAGCAAATTCTTCCTCATCAAGCACCTTCAACATAATGCCCTGCATATCGAGGAAATCAGGGAAATCAGTTGTCCAAACACCATATTTCACATAATCCAACATGGATGAGGAATCCAAAGCCATCATCTCCGAACGATGGGCTGCCACAATAGATTTCATATAAGCAGCATAATCATCCAACAAACTTGTTTTTACTGCTGAAACAACGATACCATAGGTTTCACAATATTCATAATAATATGCCTCAAGCATCCGCTCCACATAGTCACTATCCCTAAACATCGCCCTCGTCATCGAGAGATAATTCGCACCACTGGCTGGAATCTCAGCGGGAGATGCAATCACCCATTTGGTGGAATGGCGCAATTCATACGCTATTTCGATATTTTGCATCATACAAGCATCAAAGAAGAGAAAGTCCAACATGACCTCACCCTTTAACACATTTCCGATGTCAACGATATTCATTTGATGTCCAACATTAGTGCTCGTGTTTTTTCCGTTATCCACCCCAAAAGACTTTCGTCTGCCAAAGGTTTCATTGCTGTAATCACCACTGAAAGAAGATGGAACCCATCCCGATGCGTGTGACCACATCACCAATCCATAACTATCAGCAGGATAATGACTCGTCGCATAGTCAATAAAGGCTGCCAACTGCTCAGCAGATGCCGAATTCACATCTTTCTCGTATGTCAAAACAGGAGTCAAATCTGACAGGCTGGTCTTTTTCGTTGACTTATCCACTACATAAATGCGGGGCATTTTGAGATCATCCAAATAGATAACCAAACGGTCACCTGCTCTCAGAGTGTCATTATTCATGCCCGCCAACATTTCATGCACATCACCCCACACATTGGAACTCAACGAATTCTCTGCCACCATATATACCATGACCGTGCGGCTCTCTGCATAGGGAGAAACAAACGAAGGGGTGTCATCATCTTTTGAGCAGGCTGTAAACGAACAAGTTGCAACAATGAAAAACAACATTGCCGCAACTGTGCCATACGTTCTGCCTTGAACCAACCGAAAGATACTATTCATTCTATTCATTACCAAAAGACTCCATTGGATGCTTGAATCGGAAACTGTCAATAGGTATAATCTTCGTATAAGGATTGTCAAGATAACGTTTCTTTATCTTGTAATACTTCTTCGATAGTTTCTTGCGACTTTTCGAAAAGAAGACGCATGTTGTCTGGTGATCCTTTTTCAGCGTCCCTTCCATGTACTCCCTCAACTGCAAACTGAATTCTGAACGGAAAGGGAGAAACTTGGTTCTTTTCGCCAAATCGAAACTATCCACTTCATTGATAATGGTGATATAGACGACAGAATCCGTCAACTGTTGGCTTACACCAAAGAGATACACCTTTCCCACACCTCGCCCATATTGTGTCGGCTTCTGTTTCGCCATCGCAAGCAGTGTTACGACAGACAATACAATCATCAAAACGATTCTTCTCATCCTATCCTTCGTTAAATATACTCTAAATTTGCGGTTTTTGAATCTTTATCCCAAATAAGTTTTCAGCAAGCGGCTTTTCGACTGTGATCGCAAACGTCTGATTGCCTTTTCCTTGATTTGGCGCACACGTTCACGAGTCAGGTTGAAACGGTCACCGATCTCCTCCAAAGTCTTCTCTGGTTCGCCCAGGCCAAAAAACATCTTGATGATTTCCTTCTCACGGGTAGTCAAAGTGTCAAGGGCACGCTCTATCTCCTTCTGCAAGGATTCCGTCACCAAAGTGCGGTCTGCTGACGGAGAGTCAGGGTTTGAGAGGATGTCAAGCAGACTATTGTCCTCGCCCTCCACAAATGGAGCATCCACACTGATGTGGCGTCCACTCACCTTCATCGTGTCAGCCACCTTATCGACAGGGAGGTCAAGTTGAGCAGCCAATTCCTCTGGTGAAGGTCGGCGTTCATTCTCCTGTTCAAACTTTGAGAATGCCTTGCCAATCTTGTTGAGCGAGCCCACCTGATTGAGTGGCAGGCGCACGATGCGGCTTTGCTCGGCCAATGCCTGCAGAATGGACTGACGAATCCACCAAACGGCATAACTGATGAACTTGAAACCTCGTGTCTCATCAAACTTCTCGGCAGCCTTAATCAAACCCAGATTGCCCTCATTGATAAGGTCGGGCAGACTCAAGCCCTGATTCTGGTACTGCTTGGCTACAGAAACGACAAAGCGAAGGTTCGCTCTTGTCAGTTTTTCCAAAGCTCTTCTGCCTTCGACACCTCCCTTGCGAATCTTCGCAGCCAATTCAACCTCTTCCTCTACAGTGATTAACTCCTCACGACCAATTTCCTGCAAGTACTTATCCAACGAAGCACTCTCACGGTTCGTGATTGACTTGGTAATTTTTAATTGTCTCATACTTTACGCGTAAAAAAGCATGCAAATATAGCACATTCTCTTCAAAAATTCAAATCTTTCACAATATTTATGACTACAAACATGCGTTTTTCTCGCCACCAAGTTCCGAAGCGCCATGCCCCACTACAACTGTCCTATTTCAACAGACTTGTAAAAGCAGCAGGATATGGTGTTTCAAATTTGAGTTCTTCACCCGTGATGGGATGACGGAATACAAGACGGTAAGCATGTAAACAAAAACGCCCCACCGGGTTACTGCGGTCACCATAAGCCTCCACCGTGCTGCCATACTTATGGTCTCCCACAATGGGGTGATGCAAGTCACTCATGTGGACACGAATCTGGTTCTTTCTGCCTGTCTCAAGTTTGAATTCAACCAAAGAATAACCATTCTTACGTTGAAGCGTGCGGTAATGAGTCACAGCCTGTTTCCCCCCATTATCGTAAGGTGTAGAGTAAGAAACAAACATCCGATTGTCGCTTAGCCATGAAGTGACCGTACCACTGTCCTTCTCCATTTCCCCTTGAACCACCGCAATGTAGCGGCGGTCAATCACGATATCCTGCCAATTATCCGTGAAAATCTTTTGGATGTCCCTACGCTTGGCAAAGACGAGAAGCCCCGATGTACCTCGGTCAAGACGATGAACGGTATGGACTGAGAACGATCGATTCTGACGCTTTACATACTCATCCAGAATCGCCTTCACATTCTCGTGCCGGTCACCAGCCAGCGCATTGGTCAAAATGCCCTCCTTCTTCTCCACCACCAGCAAAAAAGCATCCTCATACACAATGCGCACCCATTTGTTGGTGAAGGCATGCTTATGGCGATTTTTTGTCACCTGAACCATCTGTCCAGACTTGAGGGGATAGTTGTACTGCGTCGTGATTTCCTTATCGACATACACCATGCGCTGACTCAGATACTCTTTGGCCTTCGTGCGGGAAATACCCGAAATCGTGGTCATGAGGAATTGCATCAGTTCCATCGGTTCCTTCACCGTATAAGTGGTGTAATGATTGGCTGCCTTATAATCAGAATATGCGCTCATTTCGTTAATTGATAATTGAGAATCGAGAATTAAAATTCAATTCATATTGCTTACTCTAACTCCTTTATTCTTTCATTTTATTCTTCTTTCCAGCAAGACGACATTCTCCACGTGTTGGGTGTGAGGGAACATATCGACAGGCTGAATCTTCATCACCTGGTAATCGACGTCAAGCAACTGGAGGTCACGCGCCTGTGTAGCAGGATTGCAACTAACATACACAATGCGATGGGGAGCAGCAAACAAGATGGTGTCAATCACATCCTGATGCATGCCTGCACGTGGAGGGTCTGTAATGATAACATCTGGACGACCATGTGTCTCAATGAACTCCTTGTTGAGGATGTCCTTCATGTCACCTGCATAGAACAGCGTGTTGGCGATGCCGTTGATTTCAGAGTTCACTTTCGCATCCTCAATGGCTTCTGGCACATACTCTATGCCAATGACCAGACGAGCCTGACGGGCCACAAAATTGGCAATGGTGCCAGTACCTGTGTATAAATCATACACTAATTCCTCGCCCGTCAATCCTGCAAAATCGCGTGCCACTTTATAGAGTTCATACGCTTGTTCCGTGTTCGTCTGATAGAAGGATTTGGGGCCTACTTTGAAACGCAAATTCTCCATCTGCTCGTAGATGTGATCCTTCCCTTTCACTACATAAATCGGTCACCAAACGTATCGTTAGCCTTATGATTATCAACATAAAGCAATGATGTTATTTGAGGAAAGGTTTCACTCAAATGTTGCATCAAATCATCTGCCATTTTCTGCTCCTCATGTGAATCAATTCGGAACTGCACCAAAAACATCAATTCCCCCGTATTCGAGGTGCGAATCATCAGTGAACGGAGCAGTCCCCTATTCTCCCTCAAATCATAAAATTCAAGCCCTTTTTCAAGGGCATACTCACGGATGTCATTACGAATCTGATTGTTGATATCATCCATCAGATGGCACTCCGTAATGTCCAAGATTTTGTCGAACGCGCCCGTGATATGGAACCCCACAGCATCCATCACCTCATACTTCACATCCTGCCTTACCTCTTCCTCTGTCAACCAGCGCTTGTTGCTGAAACCAAACTCCAACTTATTGCGGTAGCCATACACATTTTTGCTCCCTAAGATCGGCATAAACTCAGGCAGTTCCACCTTCCCTATGCGGGTCAGGTTATCATACACCTGCTGCTGTTTCGCCTTCAACTGCTCCTCATACTGGAGGCACTGCCATTTGCACCCGCCACACACACCATAGTGGCGGCATTTAGGTGTGGCGCGCAAAGGAGAATATTCGTGAAACTTCACAGCCACAGCCTCCATATACGAACTTTTCTTCTTCTTCACCTGCAGGTCCACCACATCGCCAGGAACAACAAAAGGCACAAACACCACCTTGTCGTCCACCCTTGCCAACGCCTTACCTTCTGCAGCACACGCAGTGATGGTCACATGCTCCAACATCGGGAGCATCTTCTTTTTATTTCGAGCCATATATTCAACAATTTCAGTGCAAAGTTACGTAAAAACGACTGAAAAGCCAAATTTATTTGTACTTTTCCGAGTGCCAGTTACTTCGGCAGAGCCAACGTTACATTAAATAATAAAAGAATGAGGGACTGAAAAAAAATGAATATCAGAAAAATCAGCCACTTACATTCTAACAAGATGGAACCGCTAAAGTCCCTTCATGCTAAGTTGCATTCTGCCGCGTTGTAAATCTACTCCAATCACACGCACCGTGACATGCTGATGCAGTTGAACTTCTTCTGAAGGATCTTTCACAAAATGGTCAGCCAGTTCACTGATGTGGACAAGTCCTTTGGTATGGACACCTACATCAACAAAGCATCCGAAGTTGGTGATATTAGTGATGATGCCTGGCAAAACCATACCGACCTGCACATCTTCCAATTCCTTCACATCTTTAGAGAATTCGAATACGGTAAGTTGCTGACGAGGGTCACGGCCTGGCTTGTCAAGTTCCTGCATGATATCTTCAAGGGTGGGAAGACCCACTTTGTCTGTCACATATTTACGAATGTCGATATGACTGCGCAGTTCCTTGTTTGCCATCAGTTCTGCCACAGAACAGTGCAGATCTTTTGCCATTCGTTCCACAATGGGGTAACTCTCAGGGTGCACAGCGCTGTTGTCCAAGGGTTGCTTTCCTCCACTCACACGTAAGAATCCCGCCGCCTGTTCATACGCCTTAGGACCCAACTTTGGCACTTTCAGCAAATCCTTACGGGAGGTGAAGGCAGCATTCTCTGCCCGATAGGTGACAATGTTTTGGGCGATGGCAGGACCAAGACCTGAGATGTATGTGAGCAGATGTTTGCTGGCAGTGTTCACGTTCACGCCCACCTTGTTCACACAGAGTTCCACAGTTTGGTCGAGAGAGTGCTTCAGTTCCTTCTGATCTACATCTTTCTGGTACTGCCCCACTCCGATGCTGTTGGGGTCAATCTTCACCAGTTCTGCCAAGGGGTCCATGAGACGGCGACCAATGCTGACTGCTCCACGCACGGTCACATCATAGTCAGGAAACTCGTCTCGTGCCACCTTGGAGGCTGAGTAAATACTGGCACCGTCTTCACTCACTACAAAAATCTGAATTTCTTTGGGCAAACCAAGTCCGCGCACAAACTCTTCTGTTTCTCGGCTGGCGGTTCCATTGCCAATGGAGATGGCTTCAATCTTGTATTGCTTGGTGAGTGTCCACAGTTTGTCTGCTGCAGCACGGCGTTCATTCTTAGGAGGATGGGGATAAATGGCTTCGTTGTGGAGCAGATTGCCCTCAGCATCAAGACACACCACTTTGCAGCCTGTGCGGAAACCTGGATCAAGCGCCAAGACACGTTTTTGTCCCAATGGAGGTGACATAAGCAACTGTTCAAGGTTCTTGACAAAGATGCGGATGGCCTCTTGGTCAGCACGTTCTTTGGAGAGGTTAGCAAATTCCGTCTCGATGCTGGGCTTGAGCAATCGCTTGAAACCGTCTTCAATGGCATCCCACACCAATTCAGCACTCTTACATGAATTGCGCAGGAATTGTCGGTCCAGCCTGTCAAGGCATCGCTCATCATCACCACTGATGTTCACCCTCAAAATACCCTCAGCCTCACCTCGGCGCATGGCAAGCAGACGGTGGGAGGCACACTTGACAAGTTTCTCAGAAAAATCAAAATAGTCACGGAATTTCAGTGCTTTTTGTTCCCATTCCTCTTTCTCCTCTTTCGTCTTTGCCTTTGCCTTCACCCTCACAGAGGTGATAACTGCATCTTTTTTGAAGTTGAAGCGCACAATGTTTCTTGCTTCTTCACTCTCACTCACCTGTTCGGCTATGATGTCTTGAGCACCCTGTATGGCTTCCTCCGTACTTGCCACACCCTTTTCTTTGCTGACAAACTCCTTTGCCTTCTTGTCCACATCTGCAGAAGGGTTTTGCATCATCAGGAAAGTTGCCAATGGCTCCAATCCCTTTTGCCGAGCCACCTCAGCACGAGTCTTCCTCTTCGGTTTGAAAGGCAAGTATATATCCTCCAGTTCTGTGCTGTCCCATGAACCTTCCACACGAGACTTCAACTCTGGAGTCAGTTTGCCCTGCTCCTCAATGGTTTTCAGGATGGTCTCCTTACGTTTTGCCAACTCACTCAATTTCTCCAGTTGGTCACTCACACTCGCCACTTGCACTTCGTCAAGTACACCAGTCACTTCTTTTCGGTATCGGCTGATGAACGGGATGGTGCATCCCTCTTCCAAAAGCCCTACAGTACCAGCAACCTGCCGTTCACTGATGCCTGTTGCCTTCGATATGAGTTTTGTGAAAATTGTATTCATGATGCAAAGGTAAGAAAAAAATGACAGAATGGAAGAATGAGAAAATGAAAAAGTTCAAGTCGGCCAAACATCGGCACGGTGCGCGAGTCATTTCGTGCACTGTGCGCATAATATTTCGGGCACTCAGCGTATAACATTTCACGCACGGTGCCCGCATTCAAAGGTTAAGAGGTTACGATTTTCTTCCCTTTTCTTTTCTCATGGATACCAAAGAACAATTACTATTTATATCTAAAACTAAAGGAGTAAAATATGTAGAACAATCAATAAAAAATCAATCTATTGACTAAAAAGAATCTATAAAAAGGGGCTCTATCGAGATTTTCTTTTGATGATTGGATTTTTTATCGTAATTTTGCAGCTAATCAAGGTTAAGGGTTAAGAATTTATGGCAATTGTCTGCACCGCTTTAGCCCTCTCTAACCCTTAAACTCTAAACTTTACAGAAATGGAGAATCAAAATATAGTCAAATGGGGGTTCATTGGTTGCGGTGAGGTGACGGAGAAGAAGAGTGGCCCTGCATTTGGTAAGATTGAAGGAAGTGAAGTGGTGGCAGTGATGAGCCGTGACAAGGACAAGGCAAAGTCCTATGCAGAACGCCATGGCATCAAGAAATATTCTGCTGATGCCCAGTCTTTGGTAAGCGATCCAGAGGTGACGGCGGTGTATATTGCCACTCCCCCATCCTCTCATGCCACTTTTGCCATCATGGCGATGAAGGCGGGAAAGCCAGCCTACATTGAGAAGCCGCTGGCTGCCAGTTATGAGGATTGTCTGAGGGTGAACCGTATCAGCCAACTCACGGGTATTCCTTGTTTTGTCGCATTTTACAGGCGTTATTTACCCTATTTTGAGAAAGTGAAACAAATTGTATTTGGAGGAGAAATTGGGAATGTGTTGACTGTCCAAATTCGTTTTGCTGTGCCACCGAGAGAACTGGACTATCAAAGCAGAAAGGAGATGCCGTGGAGATTGCAGCCCGAAGTGGCTGGAGGTGGTGGGTATTTCTACGACCTTGCTGCCCACCAAATTGACTTGCTGCAATACTGGTTTGGACCTATCATGGAGGCTGAAGGATTCTGCCAAAACATGGCAGGCTTGTATAAAGTAGAAGATACGTTTAATGCTTGTTTCCGATTCAGCAACGGATTGACAGGAAGTGCATCTTGGTGTTTTGTGGCACACGAATCAGCACGAAGAGACCGAATCTCCATTGTTGGGACAAAAGGGAAAATAGTCTTCTCTGTATTTGATTATGAGCCAATCGTGCTCGACACAGAACGGGGACAAGAACAAATCGTTGTGCCCAATCCTCCACATGTGCAGATGGGACTGATTGAAAAGGTGGTAAAACACTTGCGAGGAATAGAAAAATGCGATTGCGACTCTCTCAGTGCAACACCCACCAATTGGGTAATGGACCGAATCTTAGGAAAGTTTTAGAGTTTAAGGATTAGAGTTTAGATATTAGAGTTTAAGGGTTAGGGCTATGTATAGGAGAATAAAAAAAATCTTATGTGCAGCATCGCTGATCATTGTTGGTTGCGTGACGGTGAATGCCCAAGATGACTCTATACGTGTGGTTGAGGAGGTAGAGGAACAGACCCTTGACAGTGTGGTGGTAACGGAGCAGAAGAAAAGACCTTCCCTGCCCCTGCGCATCATGAGCAGTGTCGAGAATTTCTTCATGGGATGCGACACAACTTATGTCACGCCTCAGAAGTATAACTTGACTGCCCAGATGGAATTGTCCTATTGGCATGACTACTATTTTCTGCGGTCATCGCAAACAAGCAACACGATGGTAATCCAGTCTGACCCTTCTGTCATTCTCGGAGGATATATCTATTATAGCATCTTAGGATATGGCGCCGTATGGAATTTGAACGACCTGGGCATTAAGGCGGGCAAGACAAACGGAACCTCGTTACGGCAATCGTTCGTCATCCATACAGCAAAAATTTTTGCTGAGTATTATACTTTCAATTCTGGTAAGGGAGCAGAGATCAGGAGTGTGAGTGGAATTGAAACGAAGGGAAGAAACAGGGCTTTTCATGGACTTGATTCCAGATGCAACGGATTCAATGCCATGTATATGTTTAACAACCGCCACTTCTCATGGCCTGCCGCTTTTGGTGCCAATGCGGTGCAGCGGAAAAGTTGTGGCAGTTGGAGCGTCGGATTTCAATATAACCACCAACGCATCACGTTCAACAAGGAGGAGTTGCCAGACTACATCAAAGAGGATATAGACTCTACACTGCTGTTCACCAAGGTGAACTACAATGACTATAGCGTGAGCGTAGGATATAATTACAACTGTGTGTTGGGACGCAATGTGCTCTTTGCCATATCGTTCATTCCCAGTATTGGTTACCGAAGGTCTAACATCACCGAAGCAGAAGATTTGAGACGTTCCATCCTGAACAATGTTTCTACAGACTTTAATCTGCGCATGTCCTTCTTTTGGAACAACACAAGGATGTTCAGCGGTCTGATCTTTGAGGCACACACCTACGACTATCGAAAGGACAAGTTCGGTTTGACCAACACATACGGGACACTGAAATACCTTTTGGGAGTGAACTTCTGGAAGAAAACCCATCGATAAGAATAAAATACCTTTATCATATAACGACACTCTACAAAAAATGATTCACACGACGACAAAAAGGATCATGTCAATAATGGCACTTGCCTTTGTTTGGGCAACCAGCCATGCACAGAATAAAGACTATTCCACTGGGAACATCATCATCAATGAGATCATGGCTGCCAATGTGGATGTATATCTTGACCCTTCCTATAATTATGGCAGTTGGGTGGAACTCTACAACCCTACAGATGAAAGTGTCTCACTCGGCGGACTTTATGTGAGCGACAATCCGAAAGACCTGAAGAAACATCGCTTGATGAACAATTATGACGTATTGCCTGCCCATGGATATGCACTGCTCAATTTTGACCATCACGAAGTATGGAAAAGAAAATCCTATCGGCAGATTGATGACAAACTGGATTATGACGGAGGTACCATCATCATTTCTGACGGTACCCGTATCTTGGCTCAGCAAGACTATCCACAAGCCATCTCCCGCACTTCCTACGCACGTACGACAGACGGTGGTGACACATGGGGCATAACGGGCAATCCCTCTCCTGGTTCTTCAAATGAAACCAACGGCGGATTTGCAGAGATTCAACTGGAAGCGCCTGTCGTTGACCAAGATGCTCAACTCTTCTCCAGTCCTCTTCTTATTACCGTCAGTTTTCCAAAAGGACAAGGTTACACGCTGAAATATACGACAGACGGCACCACCCCGACACTCACCAACGGTATGGTTTCAAGAACCGGAGTTTTTGAAACAGAAGACAAAAGTGTCTGCTATCGATTCCGTCTGTTTAAAGAGGGATTTCTCCCATCTCCCGTCGTTACGCGTTCATATATATATAATAATGGAAACGAACCTTTCCCCATCATCTCTGTCGTAACAGACCCCGCTAATCTTTACTCCTCAAACTATGGTGTGTTCGAACGAGGTAACGGTAACGGACGTCCAGGAAATGGTCAGTCCAATTCTTGCAACTGGAATATGGATTGGGACCGCCCTGTCTCATTCGATTATATCACTACTGATAACAAGTGTCTTATCTCTCAGGAGTGTGACCTTTCAATGTGTGGAGGATGGACGCGCTCAAGCACCCCACACTCTTTCAAACTCAAAGCAAAGAAGGTGTACGATTCAAACAATTTTTTTCAGGTGCATTTGTTTGATGCTAAACCATATATAAAGAGCAAAACGCTACAAATCCGCAATGGAGGAAACGACAACTCGGGGCGAATAAAAGACCCCTCCATCCAGCAAATTGTTGCCCGCAGCGGCCTCTATGTTGATTATCAAGAATGGCAACCCGTCCACGTATATATCAATGGCAGCCCATATGCGGTACTAAACATGCGTGAGCCAAACAACAAGGATTTTGCCGAATCCAATTATGGCATTGACACCGATGAGATGGATCAATTTGAAATCAATCCTGATTCCAACTATGTACAGATGCGGGGAACGGAGGAGGCGTATCTCCGACTCATCAATCTGAGCGAGAATGCTGCAGATAAAGAAACATACGAGGAAATCGGGAAGTTGCTTGACATTGACGAGTACATCAATTATATGGCAGTGGAACTCTATACGGGCAACTGGGACTGGCCACAAAACAACACCAAGGGGTTTCGCGACAGAAACGATGGAAAATTCCATTTTGTCCTATTCGATCTTGATGGCGCACTAAGCACCGATACACCGTTTAACACATTTTTCGGGAAAGAAAAGAATTACGAACTGCCCATTGGTGCATCGCTTCATGGCTATGACTATTCAAAAAGTGTGAGCATTGAAGGAAAAAAGTTTTATGCAGACATCACTTTCGTCACCCTCTTTAGAAACATGCTCAAGAATGAAGACTTCCGCAAGAAGTTTATTGATACCTTCTGCATTATGGGCGGTTCGGTGTTCCAACCTACAAAGGTGGAAACCATTGTCAATGAGATGGCAAACTATCTCTCTCTGGGAGGGTATGTGAACCCATGGGGGTCTGCCAATAATGTCATTTCTGGTTTCAGTTCCCGCAACAGGTTGATGACAAGCCATCTCAAGAACACGGCTGATATGCGTCTGTCAGACGTGACACGCCTGTCTGTGAAGTTCTCCGCAGACCAAAACAATGCCAAGATAATGCTAAACGACATTGAAGTGCCCTACAACGAGTTTAACGGTTATCTCTTTGCACCTGTAACGCTGAAAGCCATCGCACCAGCCGGTTACCGTTTTGTCGGATGGAAGAATGAAGGTTCCACCAAGACGACGAGCGTGTTTGCAACTGGCGAGAATTGGAAATACTACGACCAAGGCTCGTTGGATGGGCAGAATTGGACGGCTTCGTCATACAGCGACACAAAATGGAAAGAAGGTGCTGCACGTATCGGTTATGACTATAACAAATGGCACACGGGGTTATTAACAGAAACGGAAGGATATCTGCCCACATACTATTTCCGTAAGTCGTTCAACCTAAACAACGCTCCATCGTCGAGTGACGAATTGATTCTTGAATACACAATCGACGATGGCATAATAGTATATGTGAATGGTATAGAGGCTGGACGTTACAATATGCCTACTGGTAACGTCTCATACAACACTTTTGCCGCTGATTATGCTCATGACAATCCCGACACTGGACAAATGACGCTCAAAGGGTCTCTTTTCAAAAAGGGAGAAAATGTGATAGCCGTAGAGGTACACAATAACAGTTCGACCTCGAGTGATATCTTATGGGACGCTTCCCTTTCATTGATTGAACAAATTGATGGAGAAGGCTTTGCCTCAGAAAATGCAGAATACACATTGCCTTCGACGGGTACTCATAAAGTCATTGCCGCATTTGAGAAGATTTCTGAAAAAGAGATGATTGCGGAGGGCATCACACCTGTCCGCATCAATGAGGTCAGCGCTGCCAATTCTGTCTATGTCAACGACTACTTCAAGAAGAATGACTGGATTGAACTTTACAACACCACCGACGAGCCTATTGACATCAAAGGCATGTACATCTCCGACAACATCACGAAGCCAGAGAAGTATCAGGTGCCAACCAATGACGAAAACCTCAACACCATCATCCCTGCACACGGCTACAAGGTCATCTGGTGCGACAAACTCGACAACATAGGTGCAGACATCCACACATCCTTCAAGTTGGCAGCGGAAGGTGGCGACATTGTCATCACAGCAAAAGAGTATTCTGATGTGCTGACCTACGGAGAACATCTCGGCACGCAGACATTCGGACGTTATCCCGACGGCGGCAATGACACCTACGTGATGAATGTACCAACCATTGCCAAGTCAAACACTATCGGCTCATACGACGAACTTTACATCAAACCCGAGAATCCGACTCCAGACAACATCCGCTCCTACACCAAGGAGGGAGGCATCACCATCGTATACGTGAACGGGGCTGTCAACATCAAGAGCGAGGATGCTGCCATCAACTTTGCCGACATCTACAACTTGTCAGGCATGAAGATGCAGGTGACACGCTTCAGCAATAGAGGAAGCCACATGATTTCATTCAGCACGGCGGAACTTCCAAGAGGTGTCTATATTGTCAAGGCAACGACCGAAGATGGCGATGAATGCCATATCAAATTCTTCATAAGGTAAGAAAAAGAGGTGTTTTATGACGTAAAGCGCGCATTCGCCAAAAATATTTGAAAATTGAATGTCGAAGAATGGATTTTTTGTTCTATATTTGCAAAACCAAACATGAAACAAAGTATATTCACTCTTCGTCATTCATTGATGAATAACACGAATTACAAAATCGCACATACATGAAAGAAACAATTCTCGTAACTGGTGGAACAGGTTTCATTGGTTCACACACGACAGTAGAACTCCAACAAGCAGGGTATGAGGTGGTCATTATCGATAATTTATCCAACTCTAATGCCGCTGTTCTTGATGGCATTGAAAAAATAACAGGCATCCGTCCTGCATTTGAAAAAGTAGATTTGAATGACTTTGCGGCAACTGAAGCCGTATTCAAGAAATATCCCATCAAAGGCTGTATCCATTTTGCCGCATCAAAAGCGGTGGGAGAATCTGTAGAAAAACCATTGCTCTATTATCGCAACAATCTCAACTCGCTCATGAACGTGCTTGAGTTGATGACAAAGTATAACGGTAAAGGTATCATTTTCTCCTCATCCTGCACGGTGTATGGACAACCTTCCAAAGAGAATCTTCCTGTTACGGAACAGGCACCTATCCAGAAGGCACTGTCTCCTTATGGAAACACGAAGCAGATTAACGAAGAAATCATACAGGACTACATTCATTCGGGTGCTCCTATCAAATCTATCATTCTTCGCTACTTCAATCCTATCGGTGCACATCCATCCGCACTTATCGGCGAGTTACCAAACGGTGTACCCATGAACTTGATTCCATTTGTTACTCAGACTGCCATTGGTATCCGCAAACAGTTAAAAGTGTTTGGAAACGATTACAACACACCTGACAAAACATGTATTCGCGACTACATTTATGTGGTTGACCTGGCAAAAGCACATGTGAAAGCCATGCAACGAGTACTCGAACAAGACACTGATCCTGTTGAAGTATTCAACATCGGTACTGGACATGGCTATTCCACACTTGAAATCGTAGAGGGTTTTGAGAAAGCAACAGGTGTAAAACTCCTATGGGAATACGCTCCCCGTCGCGAAGGCGATATCGAAGCCATCTGGGGTAATGTCGAAAAAGCCAACAAAGTGCTTGGCTGGAGTGCAGACACTCCTCTTGACGACATTCTGCGTTCCGCATGGAAATGGCAAGAGAAACTTCGCGCTGACGGAATACAATAGAGATATATCCCACAACGTTCTGGTCGTGTACCAGAATCGTTTGTCGTGTTTTATTTTGTGTTTGTGTTGTGGCTATTCTTTTTCGTGAGAAAAGGGGTAGCCCTTTTTTATGCAGTATAAAAGGTGAACAAACAAAAAGCGGGCAAAGGTTGTAGCAACAACCTTTGCCCGCTTGGGCTTTACACCTTAATTATTAAATAACGTAAGTTCGACGAAAACCACAAATAATTAAATTCATGAAAAATTCGTGGTTAATTCATGGTCATTCGTGTTTATTTGGACATAAATTATCATGAATTAACCACGAATTTTTCATAAATTATTTTTGTTGAAATTCATCGAACTGACGTTAAATAAGAATGTAAATGACTGTTATTTCACCACCATCTTCTTTGATGCACCATTGTTATACTTCACAACGTAGATGCCCGCCTGATTGAGTGCACCGACAGGCAATTCTGCACCTGTGATACTGTAAACAGCCTTGATTTCGGAATTATCCTGAAGACTTATGTCCTCAATGTCGTCCACGATTGTATAACCGTCGAGCATGATACTGCGGAATTCTTCAATATCATCTTGGCTGATACCCACTTCCTTAGTCCAATAGGTGTCAAACTTGTCACGAAGAGTCTCACCTTCATAGGTCTTTATTTTCTCAATAAGTTTCTGGTGGTCGCCATCCTCATATCCACCCTTCGGACGAAGACCTGAAAATGAGAGTGATGTCAACTCATATTCCTTATTCATTTGTTCCTGAGAGAGGCCAAGAAGACCTTCAAGCAATACAGACACAAGTCCAGTACGGTCAGCACCCCATACACAGTGGTAGTACACGGCCTTTCCCTCCCTGATATGTCTGAGGATGAATGGGAACCACCTCTTATATCGTCCCTTTGATTCACTGTTTGTCAAGTGTTCAACTTTACAGTCGTAGCCACCTTCCTGGAAGAAGTAGTCATTTCTTCCGAATTTGAATGCAGACTTACCCACTTCACCGTTACCGCTATCATAATTGTTGTCCTTGCGCAGGTCTATTTCAGCACATACACCAAGGTCTTTGAGAGTCTGGCGGTCTTCTTCTACTGATGGATGAAGACCATTGGCCTCACCTCCGCGATAGATAAGCCCGTAACGAACCGTATATCCATCCTGAACAGTCCAACCGCCAAGATCACGGATGTTGTTGATACTTGGTGCGTAAATCATACGAACGGGTCCCTCAACCAGGAACTTACCTTGAGTCAGCACTTCTTCGCCAGCCTCGACCTTGAAGTAATAGGTGTTGCCAGGAATGAGGTTTGGCATATAAGCCATATCTGAGCCATCAAGAACCTGACGACTCTGGGCATCACTAAAGTCGCTTTCAAGACCGAACTTCACAACGGCATCCTTCACCTTGTCAGCAGGAACTGGCACGCCAATGTTATGAGGAATATCAAGACGTGGAGGAGCAGGCTTAAAGTAGTTTCCAATCACAGATTTTGATTCAGGCTCTGGATAGTTGGTGTTCTCCAAATACTGACGAGCACGGAAGTTCTCGATGTTAGCCACAAAGTCAAGATTCTTTGTATCAACATATTCAAATTTAGTGAAATATGATGCGTCAACCTCATTCTCTGACACTGTGGCAGCCTTCCAAGTAAAAGTACCAGGGACACGGTAAACAAGTCCGCCATCCCACATCACAGGCAGTTGATCGGGCTGTGCTGCTGCAATCAAGGTTGGCTCATCAACAGTGATTTCATCAATGTTCTCATTTGCCACTACGTAGCATGGAACATTTGCACTAACATGGTCAACTGGGCAAAGCACAGCAGTCTTCGTTTCCTCATCAAGCGAACCAATTGCATAGACAGCCTTGAACTTCGAAGCAGGGATGTCACATGGAACTGCCAATGGAGTCAACTCTTCAGCCTTGAACTGTTTCTTCAGCACAACAGCAGCATGGGTGTCATCAAACACCGCTGGAGGAAGCGCATCTCCTTCTGCTACAGTAACAGGAGCAGGAGTACCATAATACAAACGGAAGTTATCGATGACAATCCATGAATCAGCAGGAGAACCTGTAGTTAAACTGATACCGATAGTAAGGTCGCCATCCTCTGCATGAGTGGCTGTCATTTCATTCCAGTAGTGACCATGATCGATTGCTTGCTTAGCGATGTCAGGAGTCTTGATAGCATTAGAACGGTTGTTTGCGTCAATATAATGGCTGTGAGGATAACCCTTACCGCTTACGACAGCAAATACATCGGCAGACTTATCATGCTTACCTTCCAGCATATAGCAACCATCTGCAAAGATGCTCTTCAATGGCTGTGTATTGGTCTGGTCATCCACGTAAATACCAGCCTTAACATCATCCAGACCACGTTCGTAGTTGGCCAATGCCTGCTTCCATTCACCATTACGATAGAAACCCTGTACCTTGACAGTATAGTCGCCTGCTGGCATGTCACTAATCACCTGATACATACGAGCAGCAGTCTTGATACCGAAACATTCTACAATATTACTTGCAGCCTTGAAATAACTGCTGGGGGCTGTCCAACCCTTGATACCGTTGAACGATGGATTGTTGACGAAACTTGTAATGTCATATTGACCAGAAATAGCAGGAACCGTCTTCATCAGTTTGAAGAGTTCAGCCTTCAACGTAGCCTTTGCGTTAGCCACGTCATCATCTGACATGTTACCTGCAGTCCATTGCTCTTGGAAGGATTGCTGAACAGCATAATACGAACTTGGGTCAGAGGACTGGCCTGCAATTTCATCGTAAAGATTGAATGGGCTATCCGTCACCTCTGAAGCCTTGTAATAACGAGTCAACGTTACGTTAGCGAAAGTGAACCAGTTGATGTCATAGTCACCGGTAGTATTGTTGATGGAAGGAACGACATACTTCAATGTCAGTTTACCATCATTCACGTATGCCCAAACTGTTGTAGTGTACTTAGGATTGGTAGTGAACTTGTCAAAGTCACCACGAGAGTAAGGCAGCGTGGAGGAAGTACGAATTTTCGACCACTCCACAGCCTGAGCCTGATTGTCATTGGCTGCGAAATACGCATTGCAGATGCTGATACCGTCATTCTCCGACAGACTTGCCAGACGCTCACGCTTAGATGAACGATACGTGCTCTGGATGGTCGCCTTGTATATTCCGTTAGGCACTTCCACAGACTGGGATATTTCCATTGCTGAGTTTTGATACAGCGTCATTGGATATTCTGGCTTGTAAGCGATGTTGCCATTTCCAGCCAACACATTCACAGTCCAAGAGTCTTGGCTCGTTGCCAATTCAGGATTAGTCACATAGTCTGTAGCATCTTCTGATGAGAACGCCTTCAAAGCCTCATTAAACTGAGCCATCTTGTCACCATCAGCAGCAAGTGTGATGTCTGCAGCCTTGGCAATTGCTTCAATCTGTACCAATCCCATATCAGCCACGATAGCATCGCGTTCTGCCTGAGTTAACAACTGCCACAGTGTGTTAAAACTGGTCGATTCAGAATTGGCCTTAACGCCAAGCGTACCGTTCTCAACGCCGAGGAAGTTACCTCCCGTGAACGAAACGCTATAGCCACCCTCTACTGCTTCGATGGCTGCATACACGGCACTTGACTGATCACCCTTGACCGTTGTGCCGTTTGGTGCCACATAGCGACCATTGTCGAGAAACATCAATGAACAACCAGAACCACCTTCCTTAATTTCTACAGGAATACCGAACTGATCCACATTAGCACCAGTAGCCGAGCGGCTCAGAAACACCTTGTTAGCGGTGTTGTACAAATAGAACTTGCCAGCAGGCTGTGCTGCCGCCTGTAAGCAAACCATTACCAGCATCAAAGAGGTAATGAACCATTTGATTTTTTGTTTCATGATTTAGTAGTAATAAAATTGATAATAAAAGACAATGTCTCAAAAAATGATATTGGTAGGTATTGTTAGTTTTCAGTTAGCAAAGATACAAAATAAAATGTTACCCAACCTCATTTTAGGAAATTAAATTCACAAAAAAACAAAAAAAAACTAAATCTATCCACCGCACGACTTCTTTATTTGCATTTTTAGACTCAACAATAGTATTGCCTTCTCTCGACTAAATGGATGAAAAATGTAATAAGCAGTGTTCACGCTCCCCCATTTTTTACGTCAATTATGGTCTTTTCAGCATCAATTTCATATTGAAATAGGATAATCCACCTATTCTTTTCAGAAAAAAATGTATAACTTTGCATCTTGAAAAAGGGTAAAATAACAAAAAACTAACTAAACCATTCTCCTTTATTTTATATCAAAGTAAAAGTTTTATTAATCAAATCAAATGAAGAAAAATATGATTTTGGTCGCATTGGCCATGTTGCCATGCTTCCAAGTTGTTAAAGCACAAAGTACCGCATCAAACCTAGTAGTGAATGAAATCATGGCGAGAAACATCGACATGATGCTCGACCCATCATATAACTATGGTGGATGGATTGAATTGTACAACCCAACCAACTCAGCCATCAGCCTGAATGGATTGTATATCAGCCACGATAAAAACAATCTGAAAGAGTTTGCCATCCCATCAGGGAACGGATCAGTGCCAGCAAAGGGATTCAAGACCTTATGGTTTGACCACTATGAAGCGTCAACCAATCAAGGTGGTTGGGGCAACAACAATAACAGCAACACATTGGGTAAGAATCAGATTGACTTCAAGATAGATCCAGAAGGAGACATTCTTTATATATCCGACAAAAACGGTAACCTGCTCATCACACAGGAGTGCCCAGAAGCAATTGCACGCACCAGTTATGCCCGTAAAACTGACGGAGGTGATGAATGGGGCTATACATATACCCCAACTCAAGGTAAGTCGAACACGGGTAGCATGTTCGCCGAAGAACAATTGGAACTCCCTGAAGTTGATTGCACTGGAACTGTTTACAAGACAGATTTTGACATTCATGTCAACATTCCCGAAGGAACCACACTCCGTTATACGACGGATGGCACAACACCCGATATTGACAACGGTTTCACCAGCGATGACGGTGTGTTCCACATCGGTGATCAGAATAATTACGTTTACCGTTTCCGTTTTTTCAAAGAGGGATATCTACCCAGCGATGTGGCTACACATACTTATATATATAATGCCAGCAACTATTACCTCCCTATCGTGTCGATTGTCACCAATCCCGACAATCTCTATGATGACATGATAGGTTGCTATGTAGATGGCAAAAACGGTACGAGTGACTCTGGTGGCTATAAATTTGTTCACGGTACAGACGGAACAAGTAATAAGAACCGTGGATGGGATCGTCCTGTCAACTTCGAATACCTTGTGCCAAATGAAGATGAAGAATACTGTGTGGCTATTAATCAAGGGGTTGACTTTGAGGTAAGCGGTGGATGGAGCCGCCACTTCCCCCCTGCTCCATCTTTCAAATTGAAAGCAGGGAAGTTGTATGGCGACAAATTCTTCTCCTACCCTATTTTCAGTCAGAAGCCCTATATCAGAAACAAGGCTATCATCGTGCGCAATGGTGGCAATGACTGTGATTGCCGTATCGTTGATGCTGCTATCCAGGAAATTATCTCAAGCAGCGGATTTTACCTCGATTGTCAAGCCTACCAGCCAGCCCACGTGTTCATCAATGGTAAGTACCAGTTCATGTTCAATCTCCGCGAGACCAACAACAAGAATTTCGCATACAGCAACTACGGCACCGACAATGATGAAGTTGACCAGTTTGAATATGCGGGTGGTGGAACTTATACCCAAAAGGCAGGTGACGATGAAGCATTTGTGAAATGGACCACACTCTGCAACGACCTCTCATCTAATCCTACAGATGATGATATCTGGCAACAAATCTGTGACCTCTGCGATATTGACGAGGTGTGCAACTATTTCGCCACTGAATGTTATGTAGGTTCGGAAGACTGGGTTACAAACGGTAACAACACCAAGGGTTTCCGCGATCGCAACGATGGCAAATTCCATTTCATATTCTTTGATGTTGATGAAGCCTTCAAACGTACCGACCTGTTCAACCGTTTCAACGCCAACAAAGGCAGCCAAAGTGGTGGCGGCTGGGGAGGCGGCTGGGGAGGCGGCTGGGGAGGCGGCTGGGGAGGCTGGTTTGACAACAAGTCCCTCACAGACCTCCTTTCCAATTTGCTCACCCGTCCCGAATTTAAGCAACAATTCATCGACACCTATTGTATTGTGGCAGGTAGTGTGTTCGATGCCGACCGCTCATCAGAAATCATCCATAGCATGGCAGACTTCAGCGAGGCAGCATTGGCATTGGACGGTAAAAATCCATGGACGGCACAAGGCAAACACAATTTAGCAGGCAACGATATCTCAGGGAAAGCATTGCTCGATGACATCACAAACAAGTCAAAACGCAACGTTCGTATCAAAGCATTGAAGGATTTCTTCAAACTTACAGATAGTTATGATGTCACCATTCAAAGCGATCTTGACAAGGCTGTGCTGACACTCAACGATGTAAGGATTCCCACTGGTAAACTTGAGGGCACCGTATTTGCACCCGCAGTGCTCAAAGCCGAAGCACCTGCTGGCTATGCTTTCAAGGGATGGAAGATTGAATCAGGAGAAACAACCAGTACAAAACGCTTTATCAGACTCGAACTGGGAACCGTTGCCAAGGATGATGCTCACACTACTATCACAGCATGCTTCGAGCCAATTGAGGACGAAGAAATTATTGCTAATCGCGAGGAGACTCCTTATGCACCTATCCGCATCAACGAAGTGAGTGCCGGCAACACCATTTATGTGAATGAGTATTACAAGAAGAACGACTGGATTGAATTGTACAACCCAACCGACATGACCCTCAATGTGGCAGGGCTCTATGTGAGCGACAATCCTGACAAACCTAAGAAGTACCAGATTCCTGCAGGTAACCCTGAAATTCAAACTTTCATCAAGCCTGGCGGCAAACTCATCATTTGGGCTGACAAACTTGATTCGCAGGATCTCATCTACACCAATACCCCACTCGGTATGATACGTGAAGGCATCTACTTCTCAAATCTCCACACAACCTTCAAACTTAGCAATGATGAGGGTGTAGATCAAGAGGTCATCATCACATGGTCCGACGAGTTCATTGACAACAACCAGGAGTATTTCGAAAAGCATCCATCTTTCAAGTACTTTGCAGATCATCTCGTATATAAAGTACACAAAGGTGACCAGACCGTAGGACGCTATCCTGATGGTGGCAATAGTTTCTATATCATGAACCGTCCAACAATTGGTCAAAACAATGCCCTCCACTCCTACGACGAATTTATCGGGATGGACAAAGGTGTGGCTGTTGAAGATCCAAATGCAATCGAAACCATCTTGGCAAAGAACGACCCCGTCAGCATCCGTTTCGTTGGTACACAACTCATCATCCAGGGAGAAGCATCAACTGCACAACTTGACATCTACTCTATTGCTGGTCTGCAGCAAAAGCGTCAGACAGTCAATCTCAACGAAGGTAACGCTACAGTATCCATCAGCGACCTCCCAGCAGGTGTTTACATTGCTCACGTGAAAGGAGCAAACGGCAGCGAGAACAGTTGTAAGTTCATCATCAGATAAAAAGCAATTAAAGTACAATCAAGTAAGAGGCAAACGGATTGTTTTATACTCCTTTCCTCCGAAGCATTACACCACCGTATGTATAAATCCACATACGGTGGTTTTTTGTTGATGCATCTACAACCTAAACCTTACTCTTTATAGAAGTGTACACAAAAGCACTCCCTTTCGTGACATTTCGTCATACAAAAATCATTTTTACTATCAAATATAAAAAAATCCAACAAGAAAGATAATAAAAAGAGATTTATTCCGTACCTTTGCACAAACAAATGAGATGGTATTATGTGTGGAATTGTTGGATATTTAGGCAAACGTAACGCCTACTCCGTTTTGATCAAGGGACTTAAGCGATTAGAATACAGAGGTTACGACAGTGCAGGAGTGGCTCTTCTGACAGAGAATGGAGATTTAAGAATTTACAAAACGAAAGGAAAGGTGGCTGATTTGGAAGCCTATGCCTCCGACAAAGACATCAGCGGAACCGTTGGCATTGCCCATACACGTTGGGCAACTCATGGTGAGCCCAATTCCACCAATGCACACCCACACATTTCTTTTACAGGCAATCTTGCCATCATTCACAATGGCATCATTGAAAACTATGCTGTTCTGAAGAAGCAACTTCAAGAGAATGGCATAGAATTCAAAAGCAATACCGACACCGAAGTGTTGGTACAACTAATAGAATATGTACGCACGAAAAAGAATGTAGATTTGCTTACAGCCGTACGCCTTGCTCTGCGTTCTGTCATCGGTGCATACGCCATTGCCATCCTCGACAAGGACAATCCAGATCAAATCATTGCCGCTCGCAAGAGCAGTCCCTTGGTTGTGGGCATTGGCGAAGAAGAGTTCTTCCTCGGTTCTGACGCCAGTCCTATCATTGAATATACAGACAAGGTCATCTATCTGGACGACAAAGACATTGCTGTGATTCGTCGTGGAAAAGATGTGGAAGTGGTCGATTTCAATAACGAGAAGATGGAACATGAGGTGACAAAGGTGGGCCTGAATCTGGCACAGATAGAGAAAGGTGGTTTCCCGCACTTCATGCTGAAGGAAATCTTTGAACAGCCCGATTGTCTGAAAGACTGCATGAGAGGACGTGTAAATGTGGAAGCCAACAATGTGGTTCTTTCAGCCATCATCGACAACCGCAAACATCTTCTCAACCCTCGACGCATCATCATTGTGGCATGTGGTACTTCATGGCATGCCGGATTGATTGGCAAGCAACTCATCGAAGACTTCTGTCAGATTCCTGTGGAAGTGGAATATGCCAGTGAATTCAGGTATAGCAAGCCTGTCATCAACGAGCAAGACGTAGTGATTGCCATCAGTCAGTCGGGCGAGACAGCAGACACCTTGGCGGCTATTGAACTGGCTAAATCGAAAGGTGCATTCATCTATGGTATCTGTAATGCTATCGGTTCCAGCATTCCACGTGCCACCAACACAGGCTCATACATTCACGTGGGTCCTGAAATCGGTGTGGCATCCACCAAGGCGTTCACGGGTCAAGTGACCGTGCTCACCATGTTGGCGCTGGCATTAGGCAAAGAACGGGGCACGATAGACAACATGCGCTATTCGAAAGTATTGACCGCCTTGAATGCCATTCCTGAAAAGATGGAGCAACTGCTCAAACAAGGTGATGCCATCAAAGACATTAGCCGCATCTTTACATACGCACACAACTTCCTCTACCTCGGTCGTGGCTACAACTACCCTGTGGCATTGGAAGGTGCACTAAAACTGAAGGAAATCTCCTACATCCACGCTGAAGGCTATCCTGCCGCCGAGATGAAGCATGGTCCTATTGCACTCATCGATGACGAGATGCCTGTCGTTGTCGTTGCCACCAAGAACGTGCTTTACGAAAAAGTGGTCAGCAACATTCAAGAACTCAAAGCACGCCACGTGTCATTGCCATTGTGAGCGAGGGTGACGAAATCATCCGCAAGATGGCAGATGCAGTCATTGAGTTGCCGCACACAGAAGAATGCCTTGAACCACTCTTGGCTTCCATTCCTCTTCAAATGCTTGCTTATTATATTGCCATCGCAAAAGGGAAAGATGTAGATCAACCACGCAACTTGGCAAAATCAGTCACAGTGGAATAAAAAAAAACAAACACATAAAATGAGAAACGTAACACTTCTATTAGAAGACGGCACTGCTTTCCACGGGAAATCATTCGGCTACGAAAAACCTGTGGCAGGCGAGGTGGTCTTCAACACAGCCATGATGGGCTATCCGGAAAGTTTGACCGATCCCTCTTATGCTGGTCAGATGATGGTACTCACCTACCCTTTGGTCGGTAACTATGGTGTACCCCCATTCAGCATTGAAGAGAATGGCATCGCCACCTTCATGGAAAGTGAAAAGATTCATGCCGAAGCCATCATTGTAAGCGACTATAGCACCGACTATTCGCATTGGAACGCCGAAGAAAGCCTTGCCGATTGGCTGAAACGTGAAAAAGTGCCAGGCATCACAGGCATCGATACTCGCCAACTCACCAAAGTGTTGCGAGAACATGGTGTCATGATGGGAAAGATTCTCTTCGATGACGAACCCAACAATATTCCTTCAGCACAATACGAAGGAGTGAACTACATTGCCAAGGTCTCCTGCAAGGAAGTGATTCGTTATGGCGAAGGAAAGGGCAAGAAAGTTGTTCTCGTCGATTGTGGTGTAAAAAACAACATCATCCGATGCCTCCTCAAACGTGGCGTTGAAGTCATTCGAGTTCCATGGAACTACGATTTCAACGCACTCGATTTTGACGGCCTTTTTCTTGCCAATGGTCCAGGTGACCCCGACACCGCAGTAGATACTGTGAAGAATATCAAAAAATTCCTCAACACAGAAAAGGAAAAAGGCAATGTACGTCCCTGCATGGGTATCTGCATGGGTAACCAACTGCTGGCAAAGGCTGCAGGTGCCACCATCTACAAACTGAAATACGGACATCGTTCTCACAACCAACCCGTGCAGCAAGTGGGAACCAACCGTTGTTTCATCACTTCGCAGAATCATGGTTATGCCGTGGACGGCACTACCCTTCCATCTGATTGGGAACCCCTCTTCATCAACATGAACGACGGCTCTAACGAGGGTATCCGCCACAAGCAATTCCCTTGGTTCTCGGCTCAATTCCATCCCGAAGCCGCCAGTGGTCCTGTTGATACGGAATTCCTTTTCGACGATTTTGTCAAACTCCTTTAAGACTTCAAGACGATGATAGATAAAAGCATTCAAAAAGTTCTTCTCTTAGGCTCTGGAGCCTTAAAGATTGGTGAGGCTGGCGAGTTCGACTACTCTGGTAGCCAAGCACTGAAAGCCCTGAAGGAAGAGGGCATCGAGACTGTGCTCATCAACCCCAATATTGCCACGGTGCAGACCTCCGAAGGTGTGGCTGACAAGATTTACTTCCTGCCCGTCACCCCCTTCTTCGTGGAGAAAGTGATTCAGAAGGAGAAGCCGCAAGGCATCCTCTTGGCATTCGGTGGACAAACGGCACTCAACTGTGGTGTGGAACTTTATCAGCAGCACATCCTTGAGAGATACAATGTGAAAGTGCTCGGCACTCCCGTTCAGGCAATTATCGATACTGAAGACCGTGAACTCTTCGTGAAGAAACTGGATGAGATTGAGGTGAAGACCATCAAAAGCCACGCTTGCGAAACCATCGAAGAGGCTCGCCAAGCCGCTTCTGACCTCGGCTATCCTGTCATCATCCGTGCAGCCTACGCATTGGGCGGTCTCGGCTCTGGCTTCTGCGACAATGAGGAGGAACTGAACAAGTTGGCAGAGAAAGCCTTCTCGTTCTCTCCCCAAGTGCTGGTGGAGAAGTCGCTGAAGGGTTGGAAAGAGATTGAGTATGAAGTGGTGCGTGACCGATATGACAACTGCATCACCGTCTGCAATATGGAGAATTTCGACCCGCTCGGCATCCACACAGGTGAGAGCATCGTCATCGCTCCATCACAGACCCTCACCAACAGCGAATACCATAAACTCCGTGCCCTCGCCATCAAGATTATCCGCCACATCGGCATCGTCGGCGAGTGCAACGTGCAGTATGCTTTTGACCCCGAAAGCGAGGATTACCGTGTGATTGAGGTGAATGCCCGTCTCTCGCGTTCTTCGGCTTTGGCATCGAAAGCCACAGGCTATCCTCTCGCTTTTGTGGCAGCCAAACTCGGACTCGGCTACGGACTCTTCGACCTGAAGAACTCCGTCACCAAGACCACTTCCGCTTTCTTCGAACCAGCCCTCGACTATGTGGTGTGCAAGATTCCTCGTTGGGATCTCGGCAAGTTCCGTGGCGTTGACCGCGAGTTAGGCTCTTCCATGAAGTCGGTAGGTGAAGTGATGGCAATTGGACGTACTTTCGAAGAAGCCATCCAGAAAGGTCTTCGTATGATTGGGCAGGGTCTGCACGGCTTCGTCGGCAACCACGAACTGTCCATTGACGATGTGGATGCCGCACTCAAAGCACCTACCGACAAGCGAGTGCTCGTGGTGGAGAAAGCCCTTCATCTCGGCTACACCATTGAGCAAATCCATGACCTCACGAAGATTGACAAATGGTTCCTTTATAAATTGCAGAACATTCTCAACACCTATGTTGAATTGCAAAAGAAAGGGGCTATTCAGAACGTGGACACCGAACTTATGCGTCGTGCCAAGGTGCAGGGATTTACTGATTTCCAAATCTCCCGCGCCGTCGGTCTCGAAGCAATGATTGACCCTGAGATCGCCACGAAACTGGTGCGTGAACTACGCAAGCAAATGGGCATTCTTCCTGTTGTCAAGCAAATCGACACCCTCGCTGCCGAGTACCCCGCACAGACGAACTACCTCTACCTTACTTACCAAGGCAGCGGTTCTGTTTGCAGTGACACCGTCGCTGCACAGGGAACAGCAGCCCACGACATCACCTACGAGAACGACCGCCGTAGCATCATCGTGTTGGGTTCTGGCGCTTATCGCATCGGTTCAAGTGTCGAGTTTGACTGGTGTGGTGTTCAGGCACTTAACACTATCAGAAAGAATGGCTACCGTTCCGTGATGATCAACTACAATCCCGAAACGGTATCTACTGACTACGACATGTGCGACCGTCTCTACTTCGATGAACTCACCTTCGAACGTGTGATGGACATCATCGAACTGGAGAACCCACACGGAGTCATCGTTTCCACAGGTGGACAAATCCCCAACAACCTCGCCATGCGTCTTGACAGCGAGCGTGTGCCCATCCTCGGCACCTCCGCCAAGAGCATCGACAACGCTGAGGACCGCGACAAGTTCTCTGCCATGTGTGACCGCATCGGAGTGGATCAGCCTGCATGGGCAGCCCTCACCTCGATGGACGACATCAACCAGTTCATTGAGAAGGTCGGATTCCCAGTCTTGGTACGTCCTTCGTATGTACTCAGCGGCGCAGCCATGAATGTCTGCTCCAACCAGGATGAATTGGAACGTTTCCTTCAACTGGCTGCCAACATCAGCAAGAAGCACCCCGTGGTGGTGAGCAAGTTCCACGAGCACAACAAGGAGATTGAGATGGATGCCGTTGCCAAGGACGGAGAGATCATCGCCTACGCCATCAGCGAGCACATCGAGTTCGCCGGTGTCCATTCTGGCGATGCCACCATCCAGTTCCCACCACAGAAGATATACGTGGAGACCGTTCGCCAAATCAAGAAGGTATCCAAGAAGATTGCCAAGGAACTGAACATCTCAGGACCCTTCAACATCCAGTTCCTCGCCGAGCAGAACCACCTGCGTGTCATCGAGTGTAACCTCCGCGCATCACGCTCGTTCCCATTCGTATCGAAGGTGCTCAAACTCAACCTCATCGAGTTGGCAACAAAAATCATGCTGGGACTTCCCTTCGAGCGTCCGGAGAAGAACCTCTTCGATCTTGACTACGTCGGCATCAAGGCATCGCAGTTCTCGTTCAACCGCTTGCAGAAAGCAGACCCTGTGCTCGGTGTCGATATGGCATCAACAGGCGAGGTGGGTTGCATTGGTGACGACACCTCTTCTGCCCTACTCTGCGCCATGCTCTCCGTGGGGCATCGCATTCCGAAGAAAGGCATCCTCCTTTCTACAGGTCCCGGCAAGCAGAAAGCCGACATGCTCCGTGCAGCCCAGCAACTCATTGAGCATGGCTATCAACTCTATGCCACAGGCGGTACATCACGCTATCTGACTGAAAACGGCATTGCCAACACCCTCGTGCATTGGCCCAGCGAGGAAGGACAGCAGCCACAGGCGCTCGACCTCCTGCACAGCCACGACATCGACATGGTGGTGAACGTGCCCAAGAACCTGTCCGTCGGCGAACTCACCAACGGCTACAAGATTCGTCGTGCCGCCATTGACCTCAACATCCCGCTCATCACCAACTCCCGTCTTGCCTCCGCATTCATCGACGCCTTCTGCACGAAGAGTCTCGACGACATCGAAATCAAGGCATGGAGCGAGTTCTGATGAAGTTTTCCGTGTTTTCAGTGTGAGACAACAAAAGAGGCTCAGGGTCATCCTGAGCCTCTTTCCGTGTGCTGTGGTTTAGAACCCCGGGAGATTCTTCTACCATTCGAGCAGTTTCTCTTCGCCGAAGTCGGGGATTTTGGGGGCATCGCCGCCACCGCCGCCACCGCCGCCGTAGCCGGGGCTTGTAGCAATCACACCTTGCATCTTGATCTC
>CAJOLW010000020.1 GCA_905235525.1 uncultured Bacteroidaceae bacterium | reverse complement strand
GTTCTTGAAGACACAGACCTGACAGCAGAGATGTTCTTCAATTGGGATGGTGTTGACGCAACTGCAGTTAAGACTGGCAGTGCAGGTTGTGCTTACGATGTGAATGTGACCACAGACATGCCTTATGGTGACGGTACTGTGAACGAGTACAACTATGCAGACCTCTCTGCATACGACCACCTCGTAATCACCGCTACAGAGGGTGAGCCTCGCCTCCTCTTCAACCGTGCTGCACAGGATGACCACCAGGGTCCTCTGAGTGTTGAACTTCCACGCGACAAGGGCGAGAATAAGTATGAGGTCGTTATTGACAACGGTGACGGCACCACCACTTACGTGATCAACCTCAAGGCCATCGTCGAGAAGGATGGTTATGCTCACCTCCATGCTATCAAGGGTGCTAACTGGCAAAAAACCACAGTTACAGAGATGAAACTCTTCGTTGGCGAAAGCGAGTACACTGATGCTCTCACAGGCATCGAGGGCGTTGCAGAAACTGCTGCATCCGCAAAGGATGCCAAGTACTTCATCAACGGCCAGATCGTGATCGTGAAGAACGGCGTGAAGTACAACGCTGCAGGTCAGGTGATCAAGTAATTGATTCACAAGACACGCTATATGAAAAGGGGGCGGAACCGCGCGGTTCCGCCCCCTTTATTAGTGGCATGGGGCGATTGTCATCAATTCATGGTTCTTGTTTTTCTCAACTACGATAGCCCTTCTATTTGTCCGTCAACAATCTTGATGCGTTCCGCTTGCGGCGATTTCGCCAGTCCAGGCATGCGCATGATGTCACCTGCAATGGCGACAATCATCTCAGCACCTGTGTTGATGACAAAGTCGCGAATCTTGATGCTGAAGTCTGTGGGACAGCCATAGAGTTTCTTGTCTGCTGAGAAGGAGAACTGTGTCTTGGCAATACAGACAGGGTAGTGCTCAAGTCCCAACTTCTGAATGCGGAGCAACGATGCCTCTGCTGTCTTCCCGTAGGTGACGCCGGATGCTCCGTATATCTTGCGGCACACCTTCTCCACCTTGGTCTTGATGGAATCGTTGTCGGCATAGGTGTAGGTGAGCGGATGGGACGGCTGCTGCTCAATGGTGTCAATGACCAGTTGTGCCAGTTCCTTGGCCCCCTCACCGCCCTCGTAGAAGGCATTGTTGATGGCAAATCCCACACCGATGCTCTGGCAGTGGCGGCGCAGCAGGTCTATCTCCTCTTCGGTGTCGGTGTCGAAACGGTTAAAGGCAACCACCACGCTCTGTCCAAACCCTTTAAGGTTGCGGATGTGGCGGTCGAGGTTGTCAAATCCCTTGGTAAGTCCCTCTATGTTCGGTTCCTTGATGTTTTCTATCGGCACACCACCGTGCATCTTGAGTCCTTGTGTGGTGGCAACGATGATGGTCAATTTGGGCTGCAGCCCGCTCTTGCGACACTTGATGTCGAAGAACTTCTCTGCTCCAAGGTCAGCACCGAATCCTGCCTCTGTCACTACATAATCAGCATAGGTCATTGCCATGTTGGTGGCAATAAGGGTATTGCACCCATGGGCGATGTTGGCAAAGGGACCTCCATGCACAAAAGCGGGAGTCTGCTCAGTGGTCTGCACGAGATTGGGCTTGATGGCATCCATCAGCAAGACGGTGATGGCTTCACCCACTCCCATGTCTCTGACATAGAAGGGGCTATCGTCCATCTTGATGCCGAGAAGGATATTGTCAATACGTCTGCGAACGAGGTCTTTGGAAAGACAAAGAATCGCCATGATTTCAGAGGCTGGCGTGATGTCAAATCCTGTCTCTGCCGGGATGCCGTCTGTCTTGGGACCAAGACCTGTCACGATGTTGCGCAGGCTACGGTCATTCACGTCGAGCACACGTTTCCACAGCACTTCCTTGAGGGCGAAGCCGTCGTCACGATGCTGGTAGATGTAGTTGTCGAGCAGCGCAGCAATCATGTTGTTGGCTGTGGTGACGGCATGGAAGTCACCCGTGAAGTGGAGGTTGATTTTCTCCATCGGCAACACCTGTGCGTAGCCGCCTCCTGCTGCTCCTCCCTTCACACCGAAACAAGGTCCCAATGAAGGTTCACGTAAGGCACACACCGCTTTCTTTCCTAACTTGTTCAAGCCCAGGGAAAGGCTGATGCTGACCGTAGTCTTGCCAATGCCTGCCTTGGTGGGTGTGATGGCGGTGACGAGGATGAGGTTGCTTTTCTTCACCTTCTTCTCATCGATGAGGTGATTAGGCACTTTGGCAATGTACTTGCCGTAGAGTTCAAGTTCATCGGTCGGAATCTGAATGTATTGAGCGATGTCCTCGATGGGACTGAGTGTACATTCACGTGCGATTTCAATGTCTGATTTCATATAAAGTTTAGGGTTTAGAGTTATGGTTAGGGTTATCGTTATGGTTAGGGTTATCGTTCTATAACGAGACCATGTCAAGGAGATCCTTTCCGGTGAGTTTATAACTGGCGTCGGTGCCTGTCAGGATACTCTCGGCGAGTTCACGTTTGGTTTGGTGCAGACGGATGATTTTCTCCTCGATGGTATTTTTGCTGACAAGGTGATAGACGGTCACGGCATGGTTTTGTCCGATGCGGTAGGTACGGTCGGTGGCTTGCTGCTCGATGGCTGGATTCCACCAAGGGTCGAGGTGGAACACGTAGTTGGCACCAGTGAGGTTCAAACCTAAACCTCCAGCCTTGAGGCTGATGAGGAAGAGCGAGTTCTCTCCGTTTTGGAAGGCTTCGACCATCTCTGTGCGCTGTCTCAGTGGCACACTGCCGTCGATGTAGAAGTACTTCAAGCCAAGGCGGTCGAGTTCTTTCCTCACGATGTCGAAGAAACTGACAAACTGGCTGAACACCAGGGCGCGGTTGCCTCCCTCGATGACCCCCTGCAGAAGTTCTATCAGGGAGGTGATTTTGGAGCATTCTCCTGTCCACTTGGGTTCGATGAGTTGGGCACTGCATGCGGCTTGACGCAATCGGGTGATTTCTGCCAGCACGTGCATGTCAATGTTACTTCCTGCCGCTTGCAGCATCTTCTCAGCCCGAACACGGATGCTCTCGTAGATGGCGAGTTCATCGCGGTTGAGTTCCACCGTATGGTAGATTTCGGTCTTATCGGGCAATTCTTTCAGCACTGCCTGTTTGGTGCGTCGCAGCATGAAAGGATGAACAATGCGTTCCAGTTGCTCTTGTGTCTCAGACTCCTGATACCCCTCGATGGGGATGATGAATTTCTGGGAGAAATGCTCGTAGTTGCCCAAAAGCCCAGGATTGACGAACTGGAAGAGGTTCCAGAGTTCGCCCAGGTGGTTCTGCACGGGCGTACCCGTCAGCATCACACGGTTGTCTGCCTGTATCTTCATGGCAGCGGCACTGGTTTTGGCACCTCGGTTCTTGATGATATGTGCCTCGTCCAAACATGCCACATTCCAATGCTTCCAGATGATGTCGTCTTGAATGCTCAGCAGGATGCCGTAGGTGGCCACCACCACATCACCCGCTTGGGCATCTTGGATGACCTGCTTGCGGTTGGCAGCGAAGTTGAGCATCTGCACGTTGAGGGTGGGGGCGAATTTCGCTATCTCGGTCTTCCAGTTGGGGACTACCGAGGCGGGTGCCACCACGAGCGAAGGTCCGTCGTTCTTCTTCAATAGCAGGAAAGCGATGGTTTGGATGGTCTTTCCAAGACCCATGTCATCTGCCAACAGGGCACCAGCCCCCCAACTGTTCAGACGTGCCATCCACAGGTAGCCGTCTTTCTGGTAGGGGCGCAGGGTGGCATTCAGTTCTTGGGGAATGGCGGGGCTGTAGTTGGAGCCTTCGAGGATGCGCTGCCGGATGTCTGTGAGGTTCTCATCCATCTCAAGTTTTATCTCGCCATGCAGCAGTTCATCGCCCATCAATGCAGCACTGAAAGGGGAAATCTTGATTTTCCCACGTTCACGGTTGGCGATGGCATCGAGGGCCTTGAGTTGCTTTCTCAGTTTCTCGCTGAGGGCAAGGAACTCACCTTCGCCTATCTTCACGTATTTTCCTTTGCTCTTGCCCACCAGTTCGAGGAGTTCGCTGATACTGATGCGGGTCTGCTCGTCAATATCCACCTCTCCTTCGATGTCGAACCATTGTCCACGTTGCTTCACCACACCGTTCCACGTGCTTGTCCCCTTGGTGAAAGAACGTATCTTGAATCCTTGTCCTTCGGGCCATTCGGCATAGAAAGTGCCAGGCTGTGATTGTATCATCTGCACGAGGTCAAGCAGAAAGTCGGGGGTGTAGATGTCGGTATCCCTGAAATCCTCTCCTTCACTGTTCCAGAAGCGGCTCACCAGTTCGCGGTTCTGTCGCTCCATCTCCAAATTGCGTCTCACGCGTACTCGCCCCTCGTCATTCTCATCGATGATAACATCGTCACCCATGCCCAAACGGAAGATTTTTCTACCGCCAGGTAATGGGCGTACAAACACTTCCACCTCCCAATTACCCCCTGGCTTGGGACTGAGTTTGAACCCTACGTTCCATTTTCCTTCCTCTATAGGCAGGGTGCTGCCGCCCTCAATCAGTGAGGAGTGTAACTCCACTTTGCCGCCAATCTTTGCCAAGAGGCTGCGCAGGGTGGGTTCCGCTTCGAGCGGCAGGCTGCCCAACTGCAACAGTTTGACGTAGTAACCACGAATCTCGTTGGGGATGTGGATGAGACTATAGTGAGTGGGGGAGTCCTCCACAATCACCATGTCGTCTTGGGCATTGTTTATAGGCACATTGGACTTGACCACGAAACGGTCATCTTCCTTCTCCACCATCAGATAAGGTTTGTCCCTATCCACCTTCACCAGTTCGAAGGGGGCGGTGCGTCCGATATACAGACGACTCTCATCCACCATCTCCTCAATCACGTGTTCCAGTTGCAGTTCCCAATGCTCGCTGTGGTTGAGCCGTGCCAAGATGCGGCGGTCAGCGTTGTTCATGCACTCAACCACTCCTTTCTTGTAACGGGATTCGCTGAGCCTTTTTCCGTTGCTCCATGTCCCGTTTTTCAGACGGGTCTGTTCACGGACTTGGATGGTGCGGGAGTCGGGTGACTCACGGATGTACATGATACGTGTTTCCGGCTCCTCTGTGATAGGTTTGCTGCCGTTAGCCTCGTCCATCAGCCCTTCCAGCACCGACTCCCATTCAGCCTTGTGGTAGATGTTCACGAGGGTGGGGTGGTCTCCATACAGATGACGGAGCGATTCACGTTCGTAGTCGTAGAAGGGAAGGTATTTTGACATCTCATGTTGCAGCAAGGCAAGATGGGGAATGCAGAGGTTGAGGTCCATCTTACTGGTGGAATACCCCAAGTAGTTCGCCATCAAGAAAGCCAGATGCCGGAACAAAGGGGGCAGGTTGCCATTGGTGCCATCCTCGTACATCCTTAGTACCTGTTCTCTATGCAGGGAGATGCTGATGTTGCAGAAGTCTTCAGCCAAGAGTCTGGCAGGCAGCATTTCACGGTTCATCCTCACTTCCATGTTTGCCACCAATTCCCTCAGTCGGGCACGGCAGGCTGTCGCCATCTTCTCGTTCTCCGTTGTCCGTTGTCCGTTGTCCGTTGTCTCTTGCCCTTTCATCGCCACCACCATATAAGCCAACACCAGATAGAAGGTGAGCAGTCCGTTTTTGAAATAGCCTCTTGCCCCTCCTTCTTTCACTTGGGTCTTCAGTGCCATGTCAAACCATTGCGCTGCTTCGATAGGCTTGTTGGCACAAAGGTTGCGCAAGGCTCCCATGATGAAGCCAGCCGCAATGTTGGAGTAGATGCCACCAGATGGGGTTTGCCCCGTGGCAATGTATTGGTAAAGTTCTATCTCTGCCAACAGACGACATCTGGCAGATTCGGTGATGGTACTGTAGTTACCAATGATGGTGAGAAAGAGGGTGGTGTCCACCACAATGTCGTGATTGATGAGGTAGTCACTCAGATGCCCGTAGAATTCGATGAAAGATTCGGCGGACAGGTTTTCGAAGAGAGACTGGAAACGGGGCTCGGTCGCCACGCTGCAGAACAGGTGTACCAGGTCTTTTCCAATCACGTTGGCACTGGTGCACAACTGGTAATTGCTCTCCACCAACTGCTTGATGGCATATCGCACGAACATGTGGGTCTGTCCGCCAATTTGTTGCAGTTTCTGAAATGACAGCAACAAATCTTTTCGACATTCGTACAGATACCACAAGGAAGGGACGAAATCATCTTCATTCACGCCATAGCGCGGCATGTTGGCATACCAGTCCTTCCCTTCCTGCTTGAGGATTCCCTTCTGTATCAGTTCTTCCAATGCAGCAGTCCCGTCGAAAGCCGTGAAGCAGTAATGCCTCAGCAGATAGATCATCTCATCCATCCGTTTGGTGGAATCGAGTCCTGTGTCTGCATAGAAACAGAGAAGCCTTTGTGCATCTTCGCTCAGTTGCTCGTATTTGTCAAATACCATGAATCGTTGTGTTGGTAAAAAGTGTGCAAAGGTACGGATAAGTGAGCACAAAACCAAAGGAAAAACCCTTTTTTACTTTGGTTTTGTCGAACGAGGGTGTTTTCAGCCCAAATCGGTCATTAGACTGTCACGCCACTTGCAGGCTTTCTTTTCGTCATCTTCAATGTTTTTCGACTTGACCGCCCATGATGTCAATGAGTTCGTTGGTGATGGCTTGCTGACGGGTCTTGTTGTAGAGGAGTGTGAGTTCCTTCAACAGATTGTTGGCATTGTCGTCGGCAGTCTGCATCGCCAACATGCGGGCGGCATGTTCACTGGTGAGGGAATCGAGCAGGATGCCATAGACTTGTGCATTGAGCAGGCGGGGGAAGAGAGATGTGAGGAGTTCTTCAACCGAAGGTTCAGTGAACCAGTCCTCGTTCTTTTGGGTGGACACTTGTGGCATATCCAATAAGAGTGAGGAATTGGTGATGGTTTGGACGCCCATTGACTTGAAATGATGATAGAGGATTTCCACACTGTCAATTTCTTTGTGTTGATGCAACTCGATAGCATGTGCTACAAGTGCAGAGATGTCCGCAATCGTGTTGGACTTCTCTAATTTGTCAAGTAATTGGACGAAGTCTTTGTTGAAGTTCCTCCCCGTCTTTTGTAGTTCGTGGGCAATCTTCTTGCCGATAGGGAGCAGCGATACCTGTTTGCCTTGCTGCTCTAACTCTTGTATGCGTTTGAAGGTGGCCTTGCCTATATTGTTGTTGAATGCACCGCACAAGCCGCTGTTGGAGGAGATGGGAATGAGTAATGTGTGTCCAGCACCCTTCATCTCTTCAAATCTCTCTTCCTCTATGGAAAAAAGGTTTGGAGTGGGACTGTCTCCCAGACTCTTTACTATGCTTTGGAGATTGCTGTAATATTGCAAAAATGCCTCCGTCATCCCCTGTGTATGATGGAGTTTCGCACTTGCCACCATGCGCATGGCACTGGTGATTTTCTGCGTGTTGCGGACTGACGCGATGCGGCTTTTTATTTCTTTGAGAGAAGCCAAGAGAATTTATAATTTGACGATTTACAATTTGATGTTGGCGGCCGTTTGTTCGATGATGGCGGTGATGTTGTCATCAATCTTACCTTCCCGGAGGGGTGTAAGCACATCCTCCTGATGAGTGGTGCGAAGCAAGTCAAGGAAGGCTGCCTCGAAGTCCCGTGATTTCTCTACGGGGAAGTCACGTAATAATCCGTGGGTGCCGCAGTAGAGAATGGCAATCTGCTCTTCTACGGGTATGGGCTGATATTGTTTCTGGATGAGCAGTTGGGCGTTCTTGCGACCTTTGTCAATGGTGAAAGCGGTGACAGGATCCATGTCGCTGCCGAACTTTGAGAAGGATTCCAATCACGGTATTGTGCTTGGTCAATCTTCAGGGTACCAGCCACTTTCTTCATGGCTTTCAACTGAGCGTTACCACCCACACGGGAGACGGAGATACCTACATTGATGGCTGGGCGAACTCCTTGGTTGAAGAGGTCGGTGTCCAAGAATATTTGTCCGTCGGTGATAGAGATGACATTGGTGGGGATGTAGGCTGACACGTCACCTGCTTGCGTCTCAATGATAGGCAGTGCCGTGAGCGAACCACCTCCACGCACCTTACCACGCAAGCATTCGGGCAGGTCGTTCATCTGCTCTGCCACCTCTTGCTGACTGATGATCTTGGCAGCGCGTTCCAACAGACGGGAATGGAGATAGAAGATGTCACCAGGATAGGCTTCACGTCCCGATGGGCGTTTCAGAATCAGCGACACCTCGCGATAGGCAACTGCCTGTTTGGAGAGGTCATCATACACCACCAGTGCATGGCGACCTGTGTCGCGGAAGTATTCTCCGATGGCTGCCCCTGCGAAGGCAGCGTAATACTGCATGGCAGCAGGGTCACTGGCGGTAGCCGACACAACGATGGTGTAGTCCATTGCTCCCTTCTGCTGAAGGGTGTTGACGATGGTGGCAACGGTGGAACCTTTTTGTCCGATGGCAACGTAGATGCAATAGACGGGTTTGCCTGCCTCGTAGTTGGCACGTTGGTTGATGATGGTGTCGATGGCGATGGCGGTCTTACCCGTCTGACGGTCACCGATGATAAGTTCACGCTGACCTCTGCCAATCGGAATCATGGCATCAACTGCCTTCAGACCTGTCTGCAACGGCTCGTTGACGGGTTGCCGGAAGATGACTCCTGGGGCTTTGCGCTCCAAGGGCATGTCGAAAGTCTCACCAGTGATGGCTCCCTTACCGTCGATGGGGTGTCCGAGGGTATCGACCACACGTCCCACCATGCCTTCACTCACGGCGATGGAGGCAATGCGCCCCGTTCGTTTCACGGTATCACCTTCCTCAATGTTGTCGGTTGGACCCAACAAAACGGCTCCCACATTGTCTTCCTCAAGATTCATCACGATGGCTTCCATGCCATTGTCGAATGCGAGGAGTTCACCTGCTTCCGCATTGCGTAGTCCGTATGCACGTACCACACCGTCACTGACTGTGAGCACAGTGCCTACCTCAATCTCGTTGCCGAGGGTATTTTCTTCATTGTCGATGTCAGCGAGTTGCTGGCGCAACATCGCCGTCACCTCACTTACTTTTATGGAATCGGACATAATTCTTTTCTGATGAGTTCCAATTGATGTTTGTAACTGTAGTCGTAATGGCGGTCACCGATGCGGAGACGGAAGCCACCGATGAGTTTAGGGTTCACTCTGCGTTCGCACTCCACTTCTCGATGTCGGTGTGCCTTGATGCGTTGAGTCAGATGGTCGATGGTGCCGTCATCAACTTTCACTGCTGTCTCGAACACTACATGGTCAATGCCATGGTGTTCGCGATAGAGGTCTTGATAGACGAAGATAATCATGCGAATCTGATTCTCACGATGGTTGTCCAACAGCAGACGGAGAAATCTTGTGTACAAGGTGGTGACTTCAGGATCAAGCCCCGATGCAAGCACGAGCAGCGTGTATTTCTTTTCTTTTGTTACACGCGGATTGATGAGTGCAATCTGCAAGTCTGGCTCCGCTTTCATGCTGTCATGGAGCATACCCAAGTGCTCATAGACCTGTTGATCTACGAACTGTGCCTTTGCCTCCTCGAACAAGGCCATGGCATACCGTTTAGCGATGCTTCCGTTCATCATGAGAGTTGAGAGTTTAGGGCTTGGAGTTGAGGGTTTAGAGATGGTCGATGAGTTGCTCGATGGTTTTCTGTTGCACCGCATCGTCCTTCATCCGTTCGCCAATCACCTTCTCGGCAATGTCGAGAGCGAGGGTTGCCACTTCCTTTCGCACGTCCTGCAAGGCACGTTCCTTCTCCGCCAGAATGCTTTGCCGCGCTTCCTCTATCATCTGGTTGGCTGAGGCTTGCGCCTCTTCTTGCGCCTCCCGAACGATTTGCTGCTTCTCCTGCATGGCTCCAGCAATGATGTCCTTCTGCTGTGCTTTGGCATCAGCCAACAGTTTCTCACCCTCAGCCTGAATCGTGGCCAACTTCTCGTTGGCTTGTTTGGCTGAGAGGAGCGACATCTCGATGAACTCCTTCCGTTCGTTGATGGCCTTCACAATGACTGGGAAGCCAAACTTCGCCAGCAGGAAGAACACCACGCCGAAAGAGAGTACCATCCAGAAGAGCAGTCCCGGGTCTGGTGTGAGTAAATTCATTCTTTTTCTTTTAGATAGATCATCTATGCATCCTAGAATGGCTAGTATTTTTAGACAGACTAGTTTCTATAGGAATTTACTTCAATGCAATTAAGAGACACACCACAATGGCGAAGAGTGCCACACCCTCGATGAAGGCTGCGGTCAGAATCATGGATGTGCGGATGTTGCCTGCTGCCGAAGGCTGACGGGCAATACTCTCTGTGGCTGACTTACCAATCATACCGATGCCGAAAGCGGCACCAATCACTGCGATGGCAGCACCGATGGCTGCTCCGATTTGTGCGAGGCTCATGCCTGCTTCTACTGCTTCAAGAATCATAGTGTTAATTTACAATTTAACTATTTACTATTTACAATTTAACTATTTACAATTTATTCATCGTGTGCCAATCCGATGAAGTTGGCGGTCAGAATGGTGAACACGTATGCTTGGATGAATGCCACGAGCAGTTCGAGGCAGTTCATGAATATGCAGAAAAGAACACTGACTGCGGTCATCGAGGCACACATGGCGGTACCCATCTTTGCGGTGACAAAGACCACGCTGGTCAAGGCGAGAATGATGATGTGTCCTGCCATGATGTTGGCAAAGAGACGGACAGTGAGTGAGAAGGGTTTGGTGAACACACCGATGAACTCGATGGTCGGCATGATGGGCAGTGGTGCCTTGAGGAAAATAGGCACGTCTGGCCAGAAGATGCTCTTGTAGTAACCTTTGGGCGCAAAGAAGTTGATGGCGATAAAGGCGGAAACTGCACAGGTCAACGTTACAGCAATGTTGCCTGTCAGGTTCGCTCCCCCGGGGAATACAGGGAGGAGTCCCAAGAGGTTGCTCGTCAGGATGAAGAGGAACACGGTCATCAGATAGGGCGAGAACCGCTCATAGCCATGCCCAATACTTTCTTTCGCCACGTCCTTGTCGATGAAGTCGATGACTGCTTCCATCATGCCCACAAAGCCACCTGGTGCTTTCTTGCTCCCATTCTTCCTGTACCATCGTGCCAAACCTAACACCACTGAGCAGAGCAGGGTACATACGATGAACAGTTCCAACACGTTCTTTGTGATGCTGATGTCGAAGGGACGTTCACCTGCCGCATTGACAATCTTCCCCTCATAGTCCCCCTCCTCGGCGATGTGATAGCCTTGATAGGTGGCACCATGCTCCAGTTTGTTCGACATGAATACATCCACACCCTGTTCTCCAATGAGGATGCAGGGTAGGGGAATCACAGCCCCTTCCACAATGTGCCATTCATAACTGTCACCCAAGTGCTCGAAGATGAGTTTGGACACGTCCAACTCTTCTTCCGCTCTCATCGGTGCAGCGAATCCGAACACACATATTATATATATAAGGAGTTTCTTCATCATGTCTTTATGATTCGCTCAGCATACGGACTGGCTCACATACCACTGTTATTTCGTCGTTCTCTATTCTCACCACACCATTGCCACAATTGATTTCTTCACTTTCCGTGTGGATGCTCCCCTCCTTCAGTTCTGCAATCTGCATGACCCGGCAAGAACTCCATGAGTCCAGTCGTCGATGGAAACTGAAAGCGTTCCACATCCCCATCGTAGGTCGTTCCTGTTGGTGTGATGATTTGTAAATGCATAAATCCTAATTCTTAACTCCTAATTCCTCCTTCAACTTCCGTCCTTTCTCAAATGCCTCTTCGATGGTGCCGACATTCAAGAACGCCTGTTCGGGCAGGTCGTCACATTCGCCGTCCAAGATCATCTTGAATCCCTTGATGGTGTCTTCGATGCTCACCATCACACCTGGCACACCCGTAAACTGCTGTGCCACGGCAAAAGGTTGCGAGAGGAAACGCTGCACACGGCGGGCACGGTTCACGGTTGTCTTGTCCTCGTCGGAGAGTTCCTCCATGCCAAGAATGCTGATGATGTCTTGCAACTCTTTGTTCCTTTGCAGAATCTGCTTCACGCGCTGTGCCGTCTGGTAGTGCTCCTCGCCCACCACATTCGGGTCGAGAATACGTGAAGTGGAATCCAATGGGTCAACGGCTGGATAGATGCCCAATTCGGCAATCTTACGGTTCAGCACCGTCGTGGCATCCAAGTGCGAGAACGTTGTGGCTGGAGCAGGGTCGGTCAAGTCGTCGGCTGGCACATATACCGCCTGTACTGAGGTGATGGAACCGTTCTTTGTCGATGTGATGCGTTCCTGCATCTGTCCCATTTCACTGGCAAGCGTAGGTTGATAACCCACGGCAGAAGGCATACGTCCCAACAGGGCAGAAACCTCCGAACCTGCCTGTGTGAAACGGAAAATATTGTCGATGAACAACAGAATGTCGCCACCCCTGCCGCCGCTCACGCCATCACGGAACGACTCTGCAATCGTCAAGCCTGACAATGCCACGCTGGCACGTGCACCAGGAGGCTCGTTCATCTGTCCGAACACGAGGCTCACTTGGCTCTTTTTCAGTTCCTCTTTGTCAATGAGGCTCAGGTCCCATTTCCCCTCTTCCATCGCTTCTTTGAACTTGTCGCCGTAGCGGATGACACCACTCTCAATCATTTCTCTCAATAGGTCATTTCCCTCACGTGTACGTTCTCCCACACCCGTGAAGACGGAGAAACCGTTGTTCTTCTTCGCCACGTTGTTGATGAGTTCCTGAATCAGCACCGTCTTGCCCACACCGGCACCGCCAAAGAGACCAATCTTACCACCTTTGGCGTAAGGTTCAATGAGGTCGATGACCTTGATGCCTGTGTAGAGCACCTCCTGGCTGGACTCAATTCCTCAAACTTCGGTGCTTCCCGATGGATGGGCAGTGCTCCTTCACGATTCATCTCCTCCATGCCGTCGATGGCATCACCGCTCACGTTCATCAGCCGTCCCTTCACCTGTTCGCCCACAGGCATCGTGATGGGACGTCCTAATGCCACCACCTCCATGCCTCGTCGGAGTCCATCGGTGCTCTCCATGGCAACACATCTCACGGTGTTCTCGCCCAGATGCTGCTGCACCTCCACCACCATGCGCCGTCCTTCAGCACGCTCGATGATAAGGGCATCGTGGATGCGTGGCAATTTCTCAGCCGAGAACTGCACGTCCACTACTGGACCAATAATCTGTGATATCTTACCCTTGATTTGTTCCATTGTACAATAAGTTGATGATGCAAAATTGCAAAAAAATATCGAAACAACACTATCCAACCCTAAAAAAGTTGCTGAAATATGAAAACTTTCGCAAATTCTTCCTACCTTTACAGCATAAATGCTAAATCGTAAATAAAATGGCTTTAGTCAAGACAGTATGCGGTTTGACTCCTAAGTGGGGCAAAGACTGCTATTTCAGTGAAAACGCTACAATTGTGGGCGATGTACAAATGGGTGACCAGTGTACGGTGTGGTTCAATGCGATCGTGCGAGGAGACGTAAACTACATCAAGATAGGCAACCGTGTGAACATACAGGATGGGTCGTGCCTGCATACATTATATAAAAAGGCTGCCATTGAGATTGGCGACGATGTGACCATCGGGCATAACGTGACGCTGCATGGCTGCACGGTGAAGAGTGGTGCGCTCATCGGTATGGGGGCGACGGTGCTCGACGACGCCGTGATAGGTGAAGGTGCGATTGTCGCTGCCGGGGCTTTGGTGCTGAAGGGCACACAGGTGGGTGATGGCGAACTGTGGGGTGGTGTGCCAGCAAAGTTCATCAAGAAGGTGGATCCTGAGCAGGCAAAGGAACTCAACATAGGCATTGCCCAGCATTACATCATGTATGCCGATTGGTTTCGGGATAGTACACCACAACCCGTACAGGAAATGAACTAAAAAGAACGTACCCCTCGGGTACGATGTGCCGTAGCCGAGGGGTACACTATAGAAAATGTTATTGAATCACCACCTTCCGGGTCGTCTCTCCTGTCTTCACCATGTAGATGCCCGGTTGTGTGGGCTTTGCCACTTGGATGCCGTTGAGCGTATAGTAGGTGGCAGCGGAAGTTGGATTGCTGGCAATCTCGTCGATGGCCATGGCGTCAGCACCGCCCATGAACTTAAAGGAAATGAGTCCATCGTTTTCTTGAATGTCAGTGATGGGCTTATTCATGTTTGTTGTTCTGTCGGTGTTTCTGTTAAAAAGACGTCCGCCGTAGGAATCATGTGAGCCGTTGACGAGTTGGGTCACATTTTTGCTGCCTGGAAAGAGGTGAGATTTGTATTGATTGGCAGTGATGTTGTATGTTGTTCCTGTGCTGGTGCCGTATTCCTTCCCCGCAGGTATGATGCTCATGCGCTGATGATTCTTATTTGTGTTGACCCTGTTGAGAGTCCATGCGTTTTGCTGGTAGTCCACATGGGTGACGAGCAGTCCGTGTGCGCCTGTATAGTATTTGAGATATTGGTACCACCCTTTGCTCTGTCGATTTTCAAGGATGAAAAATTCATTGCGGTTGCCGTCGTTGTAGATGATGTATGCTACTGGTTCGTCGTGGAGGCAGGGCATGTCGGTGATGGTTGTGGGTTCGTTCAGTTCTATCAGGTCAAGCCATCCGGCAAACCATCGTTCGTAGGCAGTGAATCCAGCAGGGCTTTCACTACAACCCGTTACACCGTTGCCACTGCCTGATGCCATGATGTCCCAGCACTGCATGTGGACCCCCCCATTGTATTCTGTGTCGTAGAAATCGGGCAACCCTAAACAATGGCTGAATTCGTGACATGCCGTTCCGATACCATCCATGATGTTGCTGCTTTTCCCCCTTAACTCGCAACTCATGGCGTAGGTGTCGATGGTGTAGCCGTTCAATCTGATGGCACCTTCACCATCATTGAATTTCCTTAATACGGTGAGTGATGCTTCGTGTGGCCAGATAGTGCTTGAACCGGCTCCGACATGTTCTCCGTGACCAGCATAGATAATATGGACTTGGTCAACCTCCTTGTCTCCATCCCAATCGTAATCAGCCCAATTGATGCTATACAGTTCGTTCGCCAACCTGCATGCTTCTGAAGCCAACTCCCCCACATATCGGTCGCTGCCATTTGAATCGTTCTCTCCATAATAACTGTATTCCTTACTGACTTGGATGGGACCAAACACGTCAAACGTCAGGTCGAACTGTCCATAAGACTGGTCGTAGAAGTAGTCGTGAACAGAGCCCGTATTGTTGTTTTGATTGTATCCCACTTGGTTGAACAGTTTGTCGAACTCGTTACGCGTGTTGGTGGTTTTCATCCGTAGTTGTGGAAACTCCACCAAGATGACAATGCCCTTCTTCTTCCCCACATAGGAAGAAGGGCGACCGAATGCCCTCCGGGTCTTATTTTCGGCAGCCCGCTGTTGGCGATGCAGGTTAAAGCGTGTGCTATTCTCGCTCCATACCTTACTGATGGAGTCTGTCAGTTCGGGTGCCAATCGCCAGTCACCGTTCGCTTCCTCCATCACAGGTGTGCCATCCAACGTGGCGTAGAAATGGCAACATTCATCACCGAACAACGTGATGGTCAACGTGGTACCGTCGCTGTTTGTTACAGTGAAGGGCTGCATGTTGGCAGGAATGCCCCATACCATGCATGTGGCAAGAAGCAATGCTAATGAAAGTGTAATGCGTTGTATCATAAAACTGCACAAAGGTAGTAATTTAAATTAGAAATTAGAAATTAAGAATGAGGAATTATTGTTTTAGCGATGAAAAAACTTCTCTCTTTTTAAAAAATCTCCATTCTTTGTGTTTGTTTTCTCATTCTTTCCTATCTTTGCATCACCAATACTGAATTTGAAATGAATAGACGATTTTTGACCGCCTCATTTTTGTGGCTTGTTGCCATGTTGGCAAGTGCCAACGATGGTGTGTTTTATGTGAATGGCAACCAGATTGTTCCCTTGCAGGAAACAGATGTAGCAGTGACCAAGGAGGTGCTGACCATCAGTATCCAGGATGATGGATACGCAACCGTGGACGTGCTTTATGAATTCACCAATCGTGGAGCAGCGAAAGTGGTGGATGTGGGTTTTGAGGCTTCTGCGCCATACAATACGGGAGATATGCTGGATAGGACGGGTAAGCACCCTTACATTTACGATTTTACCGTTGAGATGAATGGGGCGAAACTCCCTATTCGCAACTATGTGGTGCATCATAGTTCAGAAGATGAACCAACTGATTTCGTGCCACTTGACCTCAATCAGTGGCGTGACCTGGAGGATTCCGATGAGGCAATATCAGGCATCATCAATAAGCAGACGAAAGAAAACATTGATTATTCCTATGCTTATTGCTTCAAAGCCAATTTTAAGGAGGGTAAGAATGTGGTTCATCACACTTACCGATATATGATGTCAGGGGGAATCTATAACCATTTCGGCATTCCCTATTGGTTGTTGCCAGCCATGCGTTGGGCAAACCATCAGATAGATGATTTCACACTTCGCATCAAGGCGGAGAAGACAGCCAAGCAGTTCTGTATAGTGAAAGATCCGATGTGGAGTGCTGCTCAATGGCGTTTGGCAGAAGGGACAGGTAAGATGCATGTCGTTCAAAGCGGATATGATGTGGAGTATTATGAATTCTCTTTGCGCAATGGCACCTATGAATGGCACGCTAAGAATTTCCGTCCCACGGATGACATCCACATCGATTCGGCAGAAGGGGCTCTTTTCTCTCGTGAGGATTTCAAATTGGGACGCTTTTATGATCGTAAGGCCATGATATTGCTGCCCTACGAAAAGATGGAAGATACGGATGATGGCATGTTGATTCCAGCCAATGGCATGACCGATGGCATTTCCAACTCTCGCATCCTGCGTAATCTTCCTTATGCCAATCGGGGATATGTATTTAAAGACCAGAAACTGGCAGCCTACTTCAAGTCGCTTTGGTGGTATATGCCCGATCCTCAATGGAACCAGGATACTTCAGATTTTACTGAGGAGGAGCGGAAATGGGTGAATGATTATAAGTAACGGAAGTAGGGTGGATAAATAGTGATGAAATAATCCCCTCTTAAAAACAAGTGATTCTTCTTGATGCAGGAAAATATTCTTTTATCTCTTAAAAAAATTTTCCTGCATTAACTTTTTCATTTTTGAGGGTCTATATGATATACACATAACGAAAGCGCTTTTATGATGAGATTGTTCCCGATAGGGCGGCAAGAGGATGATGTGCCAACATTTGAGGCTGTGCTGAAGCAGTACGAACGCCCTGTCTATTGGCATATCCGGCGTATGGTGGTTAGCCATGAGGATGCGCAGGATGTGATGCAGGAAACATTCATACGGGTGTATCAGGGATTGGGAAAGGTCCAGAAGAAAGAAGCGTTGAAAGTATGGGTATATAGGATTGCCACGAATGAGTGCATTCGATTTCTGGGCAGAAAACGGGAACGGGCAATGGCAGAGTTGTGTGAGGAGGATGTGTTGATCAATCGGCTGATGGCTTCAGAACATGTGGATTGGGAGGATGTGGAAGGTGTTCGCTTGCAGAAGGCAATACTCCGTCTGAGCCAACAAGAACGAACGGTGTTTAATTTGCGCTATTACGATGACATGAGTTATGAGGAAATCAGCCAAGTTACAGGTGGTAATGTGTCAACCCTTAAAGTGGCTTATCACCATGCAAAAGAGAAAATTAAACAGGAATTACTAAAATAGAATGATATGGAAGATCTTTTTAATGACAACAACAAACGGATGCCTTACACGGTGCCTGATGGCTTTTTTGAGGAAATGCATGAGCGTATGATGACATCTTCCCGCATGCTTCAACCAACGGCCGGTCGTCCTACGGTAAGCCGGTTCTGGATGTCGGCGGCGGCTGTCGTATTGCTCATCGTTGGCGTGTCATTCTATGCCCTTTATCAAGGGGAAAGGACCGATGCGGCACTTCTGGCAGGTCAGCAGGAGAACGTTGAGGCTTACATGACAGACGATGCGCTTGACGAATGGATTGCTATTTATGAGAATATTGACAACACGATTTTATAATCCCTTTAACACATTAGCGAAAATGAAAAGAATTCTATTGATGGCAGTGGCTATCCTCTTGATGGCAGGAAATACACTGATGGCACAAACAAAGCCAGGGAACAAGCCTCCCAGGTTGACCGAAGAACAAGTCTCTCAGCAGTTGGCATCACGGATGGCATGCTGCCTTCGGCTTTGTGAAGAGAAAACAGCCAAGTTCACTCCAATTTATATGGAATATCGTAGCGAACTGAAGCAGGTGTGGGAGAAATATTCTACTCACCCCAAAGCCGAAAAAGCAAAGCAAGGCGAAAAACCTCATCAGTTGACGGAAGATGAACTGAAACAGATGAACGTGAACCGCTTTGCCCGAAGTCGTGCCACGATCGATGTGGAAGAGAAATATTACAAACGTTTCTTGACCGTTTTGACCCAGCAGCAATACGACACGATGCAGAAACTCGAAAAAGCGCATCTGCAACGAATGAAAGATGAGCGGATGAGACGGATGCAGCAGCCTCAGCCTAAACGTCCAGCCCCTCGTGGAAATGTTGATATGAAGCAGCGTAAGGCTCCTGCTGAAGATTTGACCTTGGGCGTTGAGGAAGCACCGTCACAAGAAGGAAAGAAGAGTGATAGATGGGTGTCGATGACAGGCGCACAGTTGGACGGAATTCCAACGACATCAGGCGTTTATCTTAACAACGGGAAAAAAGTTCTGGTTAAGTGAGCGCAAAGAATCAAACTCGTTTGAATTCTTTGCCGAACGTGAAGAACTTGCGCGCAGCGAACGTTCTGGTTAAGTGAGCGCAAAGAATCAAACTCGTTTGCTGAATAAGATAGTAACACAAATAGGAAACGACAAGGAATTGATTTCTTTTACATGATAGAAAGAGTGATTGGTGGGGGAAGTCCGCAGTGATGCGAGTTTCCTCCTTTTTTGTGGCATGTGGAATATGGCTGTATTCTTGTGGACGATTGCTGTGGATTCGTACCTCGTAACGTGAAGAAAAAGAAAAGTAACGTATGACAAAGCCTTTTATCCATGTTCTATGTAACTTTGCAAAGTATTTACTTTTACTAATTTGTTTACATCAAAGATTTATACCTGATAATGAAAAAGATTCTTTATCGCCTGTTTTCCTTTTTTGCTTTATGTGCGGAAGCAGTGACAATGCCCCTTATGGCACAGACACTGACGTTTAGCCATCCACATGGCTTTTATGATGCACCATTTTCCACCGAAGTTGTTTGCGATGAAGAACTGCCTCTTGGGGCGACGATTCGATATACGATGGATGGCAGTGAACCGACAGCCAATAGCCCTGTTTATTCAGTTCCTCTCAGTATTAAGGGAAACTCGCTCCTGCGTGCAGGGGCATTTGTTGGTACGGAACGTGTCACTCCCATCGCAACTGTAACGTATCTTTTTATGGATGAGGTGCTAAAGCAGTCAAACAATCCTGAGGGCTATCCGACAGAATGGGGAAACTACACTGATATCCGGGGCACAGCCGTTGCTGACTATGAGATGGATCCTGAAATGACGTCAGACCCTATGTTGGCGAAGAAAATCCGGGAAGGTTTTCAGTCTTTGCCCGTGGTGAGCATTGTGACAGACAAGGAGAACCTCTTCAGCCATGACAATGACCCCGAAACAGGCGGTATCTATATTTTTACAGGTCCTCCCGTGGGTGACCCGACAGGACATGGTTGGACACGCCCTGCCAGTGTGGAGATGTGGAGCCCTTCATTACAAGCCGGAGAACTTGATTTCTCCGTCACTTGCGGACTTCGTCTTCATGGCGGACATGGTCGTTTGGCAGAGAAAAACCCGAAGCATTCTTTTCGCTTGGTGTTCAAAGAGCAGTACGGAAAGAAGACATTGAAATACCCTCTTTTCGGGGAGAACGAGCCAGCCAAGTTCGATCAACTTGTGTTGCGTTGTCATTTCGGAAACTCCTGGCAGCATTGGAGTGAGTCCAACCGTGAGAAGGCGCAATACACCCGTGATGTGTGGGCACGCCGTATGCAGCGCAAGATGGGATGGACGAGTGTGAATGCCCTCTATGTGCATGTGTTCCTTAATGGTATGTATTGGGGGCTCTACAACATAGCCGAGCGGGTGGATGACCAGTTTGGGAAAGACCATCTTGGTGGTGAAAAAGCCGATATTGATGTCATCAAAGTGGAAGAAGATGGAGGTAATCATCTTGAAGCCGCGGAAGGTGACATGGAAGCATGGGAACAGATGGTGCAGGTGGCAGCAATGGCTGAAGATGATGTCTATTATTACCAGTTGCAGGGTAAGGATGCGGATGGTAACGATGACTCGGAACAGGAAACTCTGCTTGACGTGGATGCCTTCATTGATTACATGTTGATTAACCAATATGGTGGAAATACAGATTGGGATCATCATAATTGGTATGCCATCCGTCGTCGTGGTGTTGACAGCCAGGGTTTCCGTTTCCTTTGTTGGGACTCAGAACTGATTCTTGATAACCCGGCAGAGAATGTGCTTAACAAAAATAACGGCAGTTCCTGTCCAACAGGCATCTTTCAGAATCTTCTCAGAAATGAGCAGTTTGCCCGCCGTTACCTGAAACGTGCCAAAGTGGTACTGGCAGAAGATGGCGTTCTTGGCGAAGAAAGTGCTGTGGAGGTGTTTGACAGTCTTTACAACACCATTGCACTTGCCCTTTATGATGAGGCTGCACGATGGGGCGATTATCGTCGCGATGTGCATCCCTATTCCTCCAGAGGAAAACTTTATACAGTCGATGAAACCTATCAGAAAGAGCGCAATAGGCTTCTCACTCAGTATTTCCCCGTGCGTTCTGAACGAGTGCTCAATAGCATTGTGAGTCTGGTTGATGTGGATGACTTCGAAGCACCTGATGAATGGGTGAGATTGGCTTCCTCCATGTTCCATGAATGGGATGGTGTTGGTGCTGATGCACAACCGCTTGATGTTGATGTGAAGGTGGATTGGAATATGGGAAAGAATGCTAATGGAGGTGCGGCTGTGGCTGGTTTTGTGAATGTTGATCACAACCAGTATGCAGATATCAGTATGTATGACAAACTCGTGTTGCATGGGTCGGGTGCAGGACTTCGCATCCTTGCCAATCGCCTCATACCACATGGACCATGGAAACAGATTGTTGTTTCCTTTAACGATAATGATCCTTATTGGGATGCTCAGATAGGAGCCATTGTCATTCCGCTGGATGAGATACGCAAGATGCGAACCACTGATAATGAAGACCGTGAAGACGACTTTGTTCATCTCAACGCCTTGAAGGTCGATTGGAACCAGACCCTCAACCTCCGTGGTGCTTATCTCGTGCCATCAGATGAGGCTCTGCCTGTTGTTGCACCTTCCATCGCTCAGCGTCAGTTGGAAATGGGCAAGTACTATACACTGAATGGTCAAGAAGTGACTCATCCTACACGTGGCATTTATATTTATAATGGAAAAAAGATTTACATCAAATAACTCACTTTTCGGAAGTTGAGTTTTGGGAAGTTAAAGAAGTTGAGTGCATCCGAAACTTAAATTAAATAATACACTAAAATTACCAAAACGATATGAAACAAGCAATTCTTTTTCTTTTCCTGCTGATAGGAGGAATCCTGTCGGTGAAGGCTGATAACATCACAGTTAACGGCACCAGCCGCTCGTATAATGTCATTGTCCCCAAGAACTTGGGCGAGAACCGTCCGTTGCTTATCTTCTGTCATGGCTACAATCAGGATGCCAACTGGATGCAGAACAGCGAGTTCAAGAATGACAATGTAAGTATGGAAGCCGTGTGCGACACCGCCAAGTTTGTCTGTGTATTCCCTAATGGTATTGACCGGGCTTGGGACACGGGCGGCGATCGTGACATCAACTTCATCAAGGCCATTATTGAAAGGATGGTGACACTGCATAAGATTGACCGCAACCGCATTTATCTTGGTGGTTTCTCCATGGGCGGAATGTTGACGTACAACGCCATCAACAAGATGTCCGACATCATCGCGGCTTTTGTCTCTTGTAGCGGTCCTTCGGTTGTAACTCCCAAAGCCACGACACGTCCTGTGCCAATTCTGCATATCCAAGGTACTGCCGATAACTGGGGGGGTGTACAACCCGCATTGAACCCATGGATCAAGCATAATGGTTGCCCTACGGCAGACAAGGTGGTTTCCAATTATAATGGTTTCAGTGGTGCCAAGATGCATACATGGGGACCCGGTAACGATGGAGTTGAGGTCAAATTGTTGGAGTTGAAAGACAAAGGGCACTGGATTTGCAAGGAACCTCAGGTCTATACTGGTAAGGAGATTTGGAACTTCTGTAAGCGTTACTCACTCAATAAGACTGCACCCAGTGTCAGAATCACGGCACCGACCACTGGTGTCAAGTATGTCAGTTTCGCCCCTGCCGGTGAATCCACTTTCCCCGACATCACCGTTACTGCTACAGCCGATGACTCAAACGGAACCATTGAGAAGGTGGAGTTTTTTGATGGTACGACACTTTTAGCCACCTGTACCTCCAAGCCCTATAAGACTACTTTTGCAAGTACCACGACTGGCAAACATACATTGAAGGTTGTTGCCACCGACAACGATGGTGAGACAGGAACTGCCACTGTTGAAGTGACCCTGCAAGCACCTACTACGCTCACCATTTCGTCTGCCTTTACCGAAGGGGGAGCCTTGCCTGCAGGGTGGACCACCTATGATAGTTCGGAACGGCGCGTCGGTTATGGTAGTGGATACTCTTCTGGTTGCCGTGTTTTGCAGTTCACGGGTTCACCCCGTGGACTGAACTACGGACTTTATTTCCGCAATATCAATGGGACAGCCCATCAAGGTTGGGCTAAATATGGGCTTTCCGACAGCGGAACAACGCTCAGTTTGGCTCCAGGACACTATACATTGAAGTATAAGATATGCAACTGGAACATCTCTGAGGCTCCTGTGGAACTAAACATAGAGAAGCATGCAAGTGGCACGAGTGTCGCCACTCAGACATATACTCCCACCATCAATATCGGCAATAACCCATCCAACAGTTTTGACGTGCCGCGGCAACAGACCTTTGAGTTCGACATTGATGAACAGGGTGACTATGTCATCGCCCTCTATGCAGCAGAGACGGGGTGGAGTGACTGTATCTTGGGGCAACTCATTCTGGCGGCAGACAGTTATGTGTCAACAGGCGTAGATGTTGTGCAACATTCATCATTCAATGCGGACAATGAAGTCTATGACCTGCAAGGGCGCAAGGTGTCCAATCCGCATGGTGGCATCTATATACAGGACGGAAAAAAGGTGTGGATTAAATGACGGAGGTGTGTGAAGACTCGTGTTTCTAACAGAAATGTTTCATGATTTGAAACAAATGATACATGAATATGTAGGCATTTCGGAAATATATTCGTAAATTTGCAAACGCTACAGACTTTTACCCATAAACCATTGTATGATAGGAGAAAGATGAAGAGAATCTGTTTCTTTTTGTTGAGCATGTTTTGCTGTTTCATGTCGGCTGGTGCTGTCGATTTGAAACAGTGTCACGTGGTGGTGGCTGAAGGTGATGATGCTTTGATACGGAAGGTGGCGAAAGTCTTTTCGGAAGATGTGGAGCAAGTGACGGGTGTGCGACCTCAAGTGAACGAATACTTTACCGAAAACACTCCGGCGGTGGTGATTGCGACGGTGGAAGGAATGCGCTTGCTGGATTTGTCTGATGAGGTGGATTTGAATGATATCCGAGGCTGTTGGGAGAGATTCAAGATTGTGACCAAAGGTAAAAGGCTATATGTGGTGGGGAGTGATGCACGTGGTGCGGCGTATGGTGTCTTCCATGTGAGTGAACGGATAGGTGTGAGTCCTTGGTATTGGTTCGCCGATGTGCCTGTGCAGAAAAAGTCCACGCTGAATTATCAAGAGAACTATACGTCGAAAGAGCCAACTGTCAAGTATCGTGGCATCTTCATCAACGATGAGGATTGGGGATTGCAGACGTGGGCGGCGAGGAATTTTGAGAAGGATTTGAAAGATATCGGCCCTAAGACGTATGACAAGGTGTGCGAGTTGCTCTTGCGTTTAAGAGGCAATATGTTGGCTCCAGCCATGCACACTTGCACAGGGGCTTTCTATAGTCATCCTGAGAGCCAGGTGAAAGCGGCAGAGTGGGGCATTATGATTACGACGAGCCACTGCGAACCGTTGCTTTTCAACAATGCGGCTCCATCGGAATGGGATAAAGACCGAGATGGTGAGTGGAATTATCTGACGAACAAGGAGACCATTTGGAAAAAATTTGATGATCGTCTGAGAGAGACAGCCCAGTATGACAACATCTACACGATGGGCATGCGTGGACTTCATGATGAAGCGATGAAAGGCTCGACCGACCCGAAAGTGAGGGCGCGTACATTGGAAATGGTGTTTGCGGACCAACGTCAAATTCTGGAAACGCACAAATACAGGAAAGCAACGGAGATTCCTCAGATTTTCGTTCCATATAAAGAGACACTCGACACCTATGATGCAGGACTTCGGGTGCCTGACGACATCACGCTGGTTTGGCCTGATGACAATTACGGTTACATGAAACGTGTCTCCAACGATGCAGAACGTGCTCGCAAAGGTGGTTCAGGTGTGTATTATCACTTGAGTTATTTAGGTACACCCCACGACAACATCTGGATTGCCACTACGGCTCCCGTGCTGATGTATGAGGAACTGAAAAAGGCATACGACGCGGGTGCAGACCGTTACTGGCTTTTGAATGTGGGCGATATCAAGCCGATGGAGGTGGAGATGCAACAAGTCTTTGCCATGGCTTGGGACTTGTCCGCATTTACTTATGAGAACGTGAATCGTTATCAGCCACAATGGCTCGCCTCTGTATATGGGAAGCAGTACGAGAAAGACTTCCAATGGATATTAGACCAATATTACCGTTTGGCATGGCAACGGAAACCAGAGTTCATGGGCTATGAAATGGAGTGGGACAATGATGAGAATAATCGGTTGCACGACACGGATTTCTCTTTCGAAAACGGAACTGCCCAGCAACGTTTGGACGATTACAAAGCCATTTCTGACCGTGTGGACGCCATTCAGCAGAGTCTGCCAGCCGAGTGGCGACCAGCCTTCTTTGAGATGTTGGGCTATTCAGTGAAAGGGGCTTATCAGATGAACCGTAAGTTCTTGATGGCTCAGAAAAATCATGAGACGGGCAGTGAAGAGGCAGCACGCGAGGCGATAGCGGCGTTTGACAGTATCGAAGGGCTGACCCGCGAATACAACACACAACTGAATGGAAAATGGAATCAGATGATGTCGGAGATTCCTCCAGGTTTCTGTGCCAAGTATCAGGAGATGCCAGAACTGGTCAAGGCTCCGACTACAGCGTATCGGTTGCCGAAAAATCAGGAGCATACGGAATTTGCCAAGAAAGTAGAGTTGGACAAAGTGAAGGCGAAGGCTCCTTTCCGTCTGCTAAAAGGAATTGGAACCGACTGGCTTTCATTGCAGTTGGGTGAGCCATTGGATAAGGTACAGAACCCTGCCAGTTTCTCTTCCCAGCATATAGATATAAGTCTGAACAAAGACGTGGTGAACAGCGATTCCATCACGCTTTGTATCTCCGTTGTTCCTTTTTGGCCTGTCAACAGCGACCGTAGCAATCGTTTTGGCGTGAGTGTGGATGGATGCCAGCCGATCATCTGCGAAAATCAGTTTACGGAATGGGGCTGGAGTTGGAAATTGCAGGTGTTGGAGAACAAAAAGGATTTTGTGCTTACGTTGCCAATAGACCGAAGCAAGAAACGTCACACGCTTTCGTTCATTATTGGCGACCCTGGACAGATGATACAAAAGATAACATATCAATAACATAACACAACATGAAAACAAATCCCTTTGGGCAATGGGTCTTGATGACCTTTTTATGTGCGAGTTTCTCGCTGTTTGCAAAAGCAAGTGTACAACCTGATAACGACCAGCGACTGTGGTACGACCGTCCTGCTGCCGTATGGCTCGAAGCCGTTCCTCTTGGCAATTCCCGCATGGGAGCCATGGTGTATGGCGGCACAGAAACGGAGGAAATTCAACTGAACGAAGAAACGTTCTGGAGTGGTGGTCCTCACAACAACAACAGCACCACGTCTTTTCAACACTTGGCAGAAGCGCGTGACTTGATTTTTGACGGTAAAGAGAAGGAAGCAGAAGACCTTATCAACCGTGAGTTTGTCAAAGGGCCTCATGGCATGCGTTTCCTTACGGTCGGCAGTCTGCGTTTGGAGTTCGGACATAAGGAAGTCAAGGACTATGTGCGTGAGTTGGATTTGCAGACAGCGGTGAGCACCACTTCCTATATATATAATAATGTGAAATACACCCGTCGTGTCATTGCTTCATTGGCAGATGGCATCGTGGTGGTGAATGTGAAGGCGAGCAAGAAGGGTGCCCTGAATTTTGTGGCTTCTCACAAGTGCCAGTTCCCGCTTACGGTGAAGGCCGAAGGAAAAACCTTGCTTGCCACGATTCAGGGTGTGGAACAAGAGGGTATTCCTGCCGCACTGACTGCTCAATGCCGCACAGACGTGACTGCAGACGGCTCCGTGAAAGTCGATGGCGAGACCTTGAAAGTGGAGGGTGCGACAGAGGCAACACTCTACATCTCTGCTGCCACCAATTTTGTCAACTACCATGATGTGTCAGGCGATGCCGCTAAGAAAAATGAGCAGTTCCTTTCTGCTGCCGAAACCATGAAGTTTGACCAATTGTTGAAGCGTCATTTGACCGAATACCAGAAACAATACGGTCGCGTAAAACTTTCGTTGACCTCATCTGACAACCAGAATTTGCCCACCGACCAGCGACTCGACAAATTCTACAACAGCACCGATATGGGCATGGTGGCTCTTCTGTTCAACTATGGTCGTTATCTCCTCATCTCTTCTTCTCAGAAAGGTGGTCAGGCTGCCAATCTGCAAGGTGTGTGGAACGACAAGCGAATGGCTCCATGGGACTCTAAGTACACCATCAACATCAATGCCGAGATGAACTACTGGCCAGCCGAGGTGTGCAACATCTCCGAAACAGCCGAACCACTCTTCTCCATGATTCGTGACCTTAGCGTGACAGGTGCGGAAACAGCCCGTGTCATGTATGGATGCCGTGGTTGGGTGGCACATCACAACACTGACCTTTGGCGCATTGCGGGTCCTGTGGACGGTGCTCCTTGGGGCATGTTCCCCAATGGTGGCGGTTGGCTCACCACTCACCTGTGGGAACACTATCAATATACGCTCGACAAGGATTTCCTGCGCGAATACTATCCCATCATGAAGGGTGCTGCCCAGTTCTACCTCGACTATATGGTGGAGCGTGATGGTGAACTGCTCGTGGTGCCCAGCGTTTCTCCTGAGCATGGCGGTAGAGGCAAGAGCACCCCTGTTACGGCAGGATGTACGATGGACAACCAGATTGCGCGCGATGTGCTCTCTCAGGCTTTGGCTTCCGCTAAGATATTGAATGAAGATGCTGACTTCCAGAAGAAACTCGAAAGGGCTATTCGTATGCTCCCTCCGATGAAAGTGGGGCAGTACGGACAGTTGCAGGAGTGGCGTGAAGATTGGGATGACCCCAAGGACGAGCATCGTCACATCTCTCATCTCTACGGACTTTATCCTTCCAACCAGATTTCTCCTTATACCACTCCTGACCTTTGGAAAGCGGCAGGTGTGACACTCCAGCAGCGTGGAGACCAAGCCACAGGATGGAGCCTCGGTTGGAAAACGAACTTCTGGGCACGTATGCTCGACGGTAACCATGCTTTCAAGATTATCAGTAACATGCTTCGTCTCCTTCCTAACGAAGGACGTGAACGTGAGTATCCCAATGGGCGCACCTTCCCGAACCTTTTCGATGCACATCCACCATTCCAGATTGATGGTAACTTCGGTGTGACGGCAGGTATTGCCGAGATGCTGATGCAGAGCGACCCTATCACTGTGGAGAAACCTGCTATTCATCTGTTGCCAGCCCTCCCCGATGCGTGGAAAGAGGGTAGTGTGAGTGGACTCCGTGCCCGTGGTGGTTATGAAGTGAGTGAGACTTGGACAAACGGCACCCTCAAGACTGCAACCATCAAAGCCCAGCAAGATGGCACACTCCGTCTCCGCTGCAAGGACACATTGACCGCCAAAGACCTGACGCTTGTCAGCACCCACGATGGCGTGAACGAGTATGAAGTGGCAGTCAAGGCTGGACAACTTGTCGAGGTGAAGCATTAACATTTCCAGAATCTCCGGAATCTCCAGGATTTCCAGAATCTCCAGTCTCACTAATCTACCAAAACAACCAACAACAAACCATTTATAAAAAACTAACAAATGAGAAAACTATTTTTTGCAATTCTCTCGTTCTGTGCACTTTCTATGAATGCACAGAACCCCTACCTCCCTCTTTGGGAGCATCTGCCAGATGGCGAACCCCGTGTCTTCGAAGACCCCGACAACCCTGGCAAGTATCGTGCCTACATCATTGGCTCGCACGACGTGACTTACACCGCTTATTGCGGTAATGACGTACGCATGTGGTCAGCACCAGTTGAAGACCTCAGCCAATGGCGTGACGAAGGTCCTATCTTCTCGCATTATGTGGATGGTAAGTGGGACACCATGTACGCTCCTGACCTCGTGGAGGTGAAGGATCGTACAACAGGTAAGAAGACCTATTGGCTCTATCCCCACTCACGTGGTTGGCGTCGCACTCCGATGGTATGTAAGGGTGACCGACCCAATGGCCCCTTCACTCCAGTTAATCTGACACCTGATGGACGTCAGTGTGTGGAAGGTTCGCTTATCGACTTCGACCCCTCAGTGTTCATCGAGAACATTACCGACAAGAAAGACCCCGACTACAACATTGGTTATCGTGCTTATGTGTTCTATGGTTTCCAGCACTCTACTGCTGTTGAACTCGACCAGAAGACCATGTACAGCAAGCGTGAGGGCACAACCCCCATCGACCCCTTCATTCCAGCCAGCAGTGCTGATGGTCGTCTGCTCGACAGGGCAGGTAGCGAGTACAAAGCCCTCTATAAGGGTCAGAATCCGCTCGATTTCAACTTCTTCGAGGCATCTTCCATCCGTCAGGTGGGCAACAAATACGTGATGGTGTTCTCTGGCTACAGCGGTAAGGAATACGGATTGGGCAACACCAACTCGGCTCTCCGCTATGCTTACGGCGATTCTCCACTGGGTCCTTGGCGTAGTGGTGGTGTGCTGGTTGATTCTCGTGGTGTGGTGGTGAACGAGGATGGTTCCAAGTTGATCACTACCAATGCAGGTCACAACACCCACGGCTCCATTCAGGAGATCAATGGTCAGTGGTATGTGTTCTATCACCGTCCTCCCCGTGGTTTCGGCAATGCACGTCAGTCCATGGTGGCTCCCGTCAAGATTGAGTGGGACAAGAAGTCTGTGGCTGATGGCGGCAAGGTTCGCATTGTGGGCTATGACCCCTATGTGAAGAACAACGAATGGACTGCCAAGGCAAGCGATGGCAATGAATATACTGGTGCTGAGGTGACTTCTGAAGGCTTCCAGATTTATGGTCTTCCTCCTTACGCTTATTATTCCGCAGGTCTTGCTTGCTTCATGTATGGACCTAACAGCAACCAGTGGATGCAGGACAACCACGATGTGTGGAACAACTCGATGGATCTCGCCGGCATTCAGAATGGTGGTGTCATCGGTTTCAAGTATTTCGGCTTTGGTGGTCTGGCAAAGGATTCCAAGGGCGTGAAAGCCTTCGAGGGAACCAAGAAAGGTGACAACACGACATTGGCGTTGAACCTGACACCTGCAGGCAAGGGCGCATTCAAGATTCATGTCAAGTTGGATGATCCTTGGAAAGGTCAGGAGATTGGAGTTGTTGACGTGCCAGCTTCGGCAAATAAGAAAGATATCTATAGTTTGAGTGTGCCGGCTGTAGAAGGTCTCACAGGCAAACATGCCATTTATCTTGTAGTGGAAGGGGATGAGATCAAGCAGCCAGAGCAGCCACAGGGTCGTCCACAGTTTGGTGGCGGCAGAGGTCAGCAAGGTCAGCAGCGTCCACAGGGACTCTTTGACCTGCACGGAATTGCTTTCTCCAAAGGTGCTGGTATCAAGGCTCCCGTTGTTCCAACTGTCACCATCACCGTAGATGGCAAGAATGTCAATCTTCCTGCCAATCCGATGTTCTCTACCAACGACAATGGTTTCATGATGGCAAACAACTATCAGGCATACGCACCGCTCAAGGACAATTCTGTCATCAAGGCAACAGCCAGCGACCCTGCTGTGACTTTCCAGATTGGTAGCATCAACAGCGGTCGTGCTGTGGTGAAGTGTACCTACAAAGGTCAAACCAAGAATTACTTCATCAACTAAACATGAATTGAAGTAATCTTAGGATTCTATACAGACGAATTGCACGTATTTATAGAAGTTCAGTGATGAACCCATCTATAAATACATGCAATTCGTCTGTTTGGTTAATTTGTAGTTTTTATTGTCGGAATGCGCCAACGGTTATCGTCTTTGTACTCTGAAAAGAAGTTTATGTAACCTATTCGAAAGCCTGAATGCCCCATTCTCGCTAACTTTGCGAACAGATTAACATTAATTTTATCCATTTATAAAACAATCTCTATTAAATCTAAAAAACAATGAAAAAATTTTTACTTTTAATGATTGCCCTCTTAACAATTGGGGGGGGTAATTTGTGGGCTACAAAGAAGTATGCTACGTATGGTACGCCTGCCGGTAATGGTTCATGGAATGCAGAAACGCACAGTTACACATGGATTGCCCCAACCAATAATTTGATGACTATTTTTGAGTTTCCTAATGGTGAATTGGCTGACTATACTTCCATTCATCTGACGACTGCCGATTATACGGATACTTATCGTATCTGTTTTATGGAAGGAAGTACGGCTGTTGCTACTATAGTATTTTATTCAGCCGGTGAAAAAAATTTGAACTTTGCAGATAGGGATGAAACAAAGAATCTGGATCTGTCGCAAATAAGTAAAATATCTTTTGGTGGCAATGCGGGTAGCGGTTCTATCACTTTGAGCAAGGCTTATTTGGAGAAGCCTACCACTCTTTCTTTCGATGAGACAGGAAAGGCGACTATCGATTTAACAGATATTACAGTAGAAGGTGCGTCACTTTCGTATGATGACCAGACAGGCACAGTAACCAGCACAGGTACAGATGGTAATATCAAAATCAATTTTGACCAAGCCTACGATTTATCTTCTTTGACACATTGGACCGCAAACAAAGATGGCGATGATATTGTGCAATTTTGGAAACTTGTAGGAGCAACGAATGATGGCTCAGACTTGAACATGTATTCAGGCGAATATGATCGAGCATTCCCTGGTGCTTTGGCATCTCCCGACTTTACTGCCGTTACAGGTATTATGATGCATGTGAATGCAACGGGAACTCTGAAATTCACAGAACTTTTTCTAACAGCCTCAATGGTCAAAGCCTCTGATCCTCATTATACTCCTTTGACGAAGAGTTTGTTTAATGATGACGACTGTGCGTATAATTTAGGTAGTGCTCAGGGAACGATTTATGGCTTCGGAACACCGACTGAAGGGAAATATGCTGATGCGACAGGTTACCAAAAGTTGATTCTGAAGGGGAAAGCGGATGATGAGATAAGGCTTTTTTATAATCAAACTGAAGGGACAGATAACTCTGGACAAAAAGTTGTAAGGAAAACTTTTGATTCAGAAGGTATAATAGAGTATGATCTCACTTCGGGTGACTTTAGCGGATTGGAGCATGTTTATATAAATGCTGTGAAATCAGGTTCTTATGATACAAGTTCTATAGTTTATAGTATGGATCTTTATAAGGAGACGGTAAGTGATGAAAGTGATTATGTTATTTCAGGCGCTGGTATTTTGGCACCTTCTGTCACTTCTGCTCTTGCTGATGCCTCTGCCACTCTTTACGACGCGACAGGTTTGACAGGTACAGGCATCACTCTCACTCCAGCCAATCCCAATGCCATTTTCATTGCCAACTCCGGTGTTCTTGCCAACCCCAGCAATGTGATGGTAGGTACAACTATTGCCAATCTTGTGGTGACAGATGGTTATCCAATGGCAGTCCCAACTGGTGCTTCTGCCACGGCTGCCTCTTATACTCGTACGATGGCAAACACCTATGGCACTGTTTGTTTGCCATTTGCAGTTACCTCTGATGCGAATTACAAATATTACACATTGGGTGAACTTACGGCTGATGAACTTACGTTGGTTGAGGCTGTTACGCTTCCTGCTGGTACTCCTGGTGTGGTAGAGAAACTGAACGATGGAGCAATGACAGGTTCTGGTGCATTGGCAGATGTACAGGCCGCAAGCGGTACACTCCAACTTATTGGCACTTTCGATCCGAAGACCATTTTGGCTTCTGAGTATGCGGGCAATATCTATGCTATCTCCAACAACCAGTTTGTACAGGCGACCAATAGCATCAACCTCCCTGCTTTCCGTGCTTTCTTCACCACGACCTCGTCAGAATCAGCCATTCGCTTTGGTTTTGAAGATGAAGGTGTGACAGGTGTCAATGCATTGACGGGTGAGAGTGGTGTGAACATCATTGGTGTTTATTCATTAGATGGCACAGCACAACCATCTTTGCAGAAGGGTGTGAACATTGTGAAGTTCAGTGATGGTGGCGTTAAAAAGATTATGGTTAAATAACAGATTAAATATAGATGACTATGAATAAGTATATAAAACCAGTAATGGATGTTTATGAGACTTCTATGGAATCGATGATTTGCCTTTCAAAAGGTGCTCCACAAGGAAATGTGAATGCTGAAATTCCTGGAATGCCAGACTTCGAAAATACAGAGGATATGACCAATTTCAAATGGTAAGTCTTAAATTGATGAAATAATACTTGTGTTTTTTTTATGCGAGCGGCATCAACATTGGTTGGTGCCGCTCTTTTTATTGCTGATTCAGCCTGATGATTTCCCCAAAGTGCGCACCGTGCGTATGATATTTCATCCTTCCAGCGTGAAATATTTCGTTCTTCCAGCGTGAAATATTTCGTTCACGGTGCGTCTATTGGAGGGTTATACGTTGATGTAAAATGTAATTCAAATTTCGTATGTTTTATATCTTTGGAGTTAAAGGAGTTAGAGGAGTTATCGCTGCGCTTAGGAGTTAAAAGCCGATACTCTGATACCAGCATAACATTTGGCTTTAACTCCTTTAACTCCTCTAACTCCAAAGAAGTTGAGCAACTTTCGAAACTTGAATAAAAAAATAAAGACTCCCCTTCATCTCGAAGAAGAGTCTTCCATGAATACTAAACCTTTTTTACTAACCTATTTATTATCAATTTTTCTGGTGCAAAGTTACGGACTTTTTGCGAAAACATCTTTCCATTGTGTTTCATCGTTTTTATAAAGGGTTACAAAGTGCATTTTTTATTGATTTTCTGAACCTCAACGAAAAAGAGATGTATCAAAATCCAAAGCTTATGAAACATTTGTGCAAGTATTCGTGCGTCTTTTTCCGTAACTTTGCACAAAATGCTATTTCCCAATTTATATCTATATGCGAAAATTACTATCTGTTATCTGTGTGCTGGTTGCCACGATGGCTTCAGCACAAACAGCGACGCCCGATGCGTTGCCCGAGGTGTCAAACTCACCTAAAATCAAAGTAAAGAATCCTTTCATCTGGGCTGATGCCCCCGATCCAGACATCATCCGTGTGGGCGACTATTACTATCTGGTCACCACCACGATGCACCTCTTCCCTGGTGCTCCCATCATGCGCAGCACGGATCTCGTGCACTGGGAGACAGTGTCGTATCTGTTTGATGAAATCAAGGATACGCCTCGTTATGACCTGAAGGAAGGTACCGTGTATGGACGGGGACAGTGGGCGACCACCTTGCGCTATCATAAAGGCACCTTCTGGGCGCTCTTCGTGGCAAATGACGACCCCCACAAGTCGATGGTCTTCAAGACCGACGACCCAGCCAAGGGCTGGAAACTTCACAGCCGTCTGCCCGCCTATCACGACTCGTCGCTCTTCTTCGACGATGACGACCGTGTGTATGTGTTCTCCGGCAGTGGCGACATCAATCTGGTGGAACTGACAGCCGACCTGACGGCAGAGAAACCGGGTGGCATCCGCAAGAAACTGGAACTGAGAGGTAAGCCACAGGGACTGCATGAGGGCAGCCGATTCATCAAGCACGATGGCATGTACTATCTGCTCTGCATCGCCTGGCCGGGTTCGGGCAGGGAAGAGATTGCCTACCGCAGCAAGAACATCGAAGGACCTTACGACTCGAAGGTGATTCTGAAGAGCAAACTGGGCGGTTTCAACTATGCCGGTCAGGGCACCATCGTGGATGGCAAGCATGGTGAATGGTATGGCGTCATGTTCCAAGACCGTGACGGAGTGGGACGCGTGCTGACCGTGGAGCCTTGTTCATGGATTGACGGATGGCCAGTGCTGGGCACCAAGGGTGATGGCGTCATTCCCGAGGTGGTGACCCTCGATGGCGACTGCGAGTGCCACAAGGAGCCAGCCTATGCTGTGATTGAGAAAGACTATCAGTGGAACCACAACTATATCAAGGAAGACATTGCTCCACTGCCAGGAAAGGGAGAAAGCATCAGTTTTGGCAAACCGATGCGCGATGCTGCTACTTATCGCGCCTTTGCTCCGTTCGGCAATGGCGGTGTCGTGTTGAAAACTTCTGTGTTGTGCAAGAATATCTTCGATGCCCGTAACACGCTTACTTGGCGCACATGGGGTCCCACCTGTTCAGACACCATCTGCATTGACGCGCGCAAGATGAAAGATGGGGATTGTGTAGGTTTTGCAGCATTAAATGGTGATTCTGGATTAAACTAAACGCGGGTCAATATAGTCTAACCATGAGTGAGGAGAGTGTGAGCCTGTCAAACAACACCAAAGAAATCACAAAGGTGGATGCGAAAGAGGTGGAGACCGTGAAGTTGCCAAAGGGAAAGGTGGGCAAGATTTATTTGCGCATTGATGGTGACTTCGGCGATTTCAGCCCTAAACGTGACACGGCAAATTTCTACTATAGTCTGGATGGCAAGAACTTCACACGGATTGGCACTGCTGATTATAAGATGCGCTTCGATTATCGTCGTCTCTTCATGGGAACTCGCTATGCCGCCTTCTATTATGCTACCAAGCAGGTGGGCGGACAGGTGAGTGTGGAGTTGTAGCATCGTGTGATTACGTTATCACGATACATTAATATAATTTATTACCAAATCTTTTTAAAAACTAATCAATGATGAAGAAAACAATTTTTTCAGTGCTTCTGGCATCGTTGGCTCTGACTGCTTCAGCGCAGTTCGGACGTAATCCAGACACAAATCCTGACAAGGGTTACAAGGATACCTATCAGGGTTACTTCACAGTGGGTGTGGCGGTAAACATGCGCAACATCAACGACCCACAAACAGTGGAAATCATCAAGAAGAACTACAACAGTGTGACGGCTGAGAACGACATGAAGCCTATCTCTGTTCACCCAAGAGAAGGTGAGTGGACTTGGCAGAATGCTGATGCCATCGCAAACTTCTGCCGTCAGAACGGCATCAAGATGCGTGGACACTGCCTTTGCTGGCACTCTCAGTTCTGCGACTGGATGTTCACCGACAAGAACGGTAAGGAAGTGACGAAGGAAGTGTTCTACCAGCGTCTGCGTGAGCACATCCATGCAGTGGTGAACCGCTACAAGGATGTGGTGTATGCGTGGGACGTGGTGAACGAGGCGATGTCTGATGCTGGTGCCGCTCGTTTCGGTCAGCAGCCTAACCCTTATCGCGAGAGCCGTGCTTACAGACTCTGTGGCGACGAGTTCATTGCCAAGGCTTTTGAGTTTGCACATGAGGCAGACCCCAATGCCATTCTCGTATATAACGACTACAATGCCTTCCAGCCTGCTAAGCGCGACCGCATCTACAACATGGTGAAGAAGATGCAGGATGCCGGTGTGCCTATCACGGGTATCGGCATGCAGGGACACTATAACTCTTATGGTCCCGACGAGGCTGAGGTGGAAGAGGCCATCAAGAAGTATTCTGAACTGGTGAAGCACATCCAGATCACTGAACTTGACATCCGTCTGAATGAAGAGATGGGTGGTCAGTTGCAGTTCAACCGTGGTCAGGCTGGTCAGGCTCCCGCTCACCTCGTGACGATGCAGACCGACCGCTACATCAAGTTGTTCCGTCTCTATCGCAAGTATAAGGACATCATTGACAACGTGACTTTCTGGAACGTGTCGGATAAGGACTCTTGGGTAGGTGTGAACAATCACCCACTGCCTTTCGACGAGAATCTCCGTCCCAAGGCTGTTTACTATGCTATCAAGAACTTCGATCCAGCCATGGACAACGCTGCTCCTCTCGAGGACTTCAAGCCCAATGAACTGAACCAGCCTGGTCAGGAGTATCCTCAGGTGAACTCTCAGGGCTATGCTCGTTTCCAGATCAAGGCTCCACAGGCTCGCACAGTCATTGTCAGCCTTGGTCTTGGCGGCAATGGCGGCACTGTGCTAAAGAAGGGTGAAGATGGCGTGTGGACGGGTACAACCGACGGTCCTATGGACGAAGGCTTCCACTATTACCACATGACCATTGACGGCGCAACCGTGAACGACCCTGGTACAAACAACTACTATGGTTCTACCCGTTGGGAGAGCGGTATCGAAATTCCTGCTCATGACCGTGACTTCTATGCACTCAAGAATGTGCCACACGGCAACGTGACAGAGATTCTCTTCCACTCACCCAGCACCAACGCAGAGCGTCGCGCCTTCGTCTATACTCCTGCCGAGTACGAGAAGAATCCTAAGAAGAAGTATCCAGTGCTCTACCTCCAGCATGGTTGGGGTGAGAACGAATACGCATGGAGCAACCAGGGTCATGCAGGTCTCATCATGGACAACCTCCTTGCAGACGGCAAGGCAAAGCCCTTCATCATCGTGATGACTTACGGTATGACCAACGATGCAGGCTTCGGCTCACTGGGCAGTTTCAACTACAAGAACTTCGAGACAGTGCTGGTTGACGAGTTGATTCCATACGTGGACAGTCACTTCCGCACCATCGCCAAGAAGGAAAGCCGCGCTATGGCAGGTCTTTCTATGGGTGGTATGGAGACCAAGAACATCACATTGGCTCGTCCAGAGACATTCGACTGGTTCGGACTCCTCAGCGGTGGCACTTATGCTCCAGCCGACTTCGAGGGCAAGGCTAAGCCAAAACTCATCTTCACTTCTTGTGGTTCAAAGGAAAATCCTGATGGCGTGAAGAAGTCAGTGGAAGACCTCAAGGCTGCCGGCTTCAATGCCTTCTCCTATGTGTCTGAAGGTACAGCACACGAGTTCCTCACTTGGCGCCGCAGCCTCAAGGAAATGGCTCAGTTGCTGTTCAAGTAAAAATAGTAACCCGTGGTTGAAGTTCCGCTTCAACAATTCTTGAAACAAAAAAGCCCTCCAAAGCGTGAATGCCTTGGAGGGCTTTTTTGTTTCCTCTAATATCCCGAAATGGCCATCAGCACGCCTTTTTCCGTGGATTTGTAACCTATCGAAAAAATCATGTAACATCCCCAAAAATAGATTTGTCCCAAGTTCTATAACTTTGCAACGGGATTTGTGGCAAAGAAACATGGAAGATATGTGGATTTGTGGCAATGCCCCTCAAAATACTTTTATTTATAATTATAATAGCAACCGAATATTTTTCAGAATCAGCCAAAACAACTGTATTAAACTAAAACAAATTAACCAAATTTTTCATTTTAACCAAAAACTTTTTTTTAGTTATGAAAAGAAATTACTTACTGATTGCGACTGGTCTTTTCTGCGCTGCCTCTGTGCAGGCACAGACCGTTGTGGCAGAACTCGGTTTTGAAGATGACGCCCAAGAGGGTGCATTCAAGACGGAGTATGCCTTGACACCCGAGTTGGGCCTTTATGGCGACTGGGTGAACTATAAAGAAACAGATGTGTGGACTGAAAAGTCAACCGACGATCCACACAGTGGTGAGTATTGTTTCATGGCAGCCAATACGGGTGAGGTGGGACAGACTTGGGAACGCGGTTTCAAGATGAGTGTTCCATTGAAACTGGAAACTCCTTATCGTGTCAGTTTCTGGATTAAGGCCGACCCGACCTATGAGGGAACGGATGGTGAGGATGTGGAGACCAAACTCACATCTTGGCTCTCTAAGGGTATGGAGAACTATGACAAGTCTATCTTGAGTTATGGTTTGAATCAGGTGACAGGCCCTAACGCTGAGACTAAGTTCAATGGTGAGTGGCAGCACATGTCATTCGTTGTTTACAACCCGACGGCTGAGGCAATGGATGCCACTGTTCCATCATGGCAGGGTACTGGCGAATATCCAGCAAGATTTGGTGGTCAGGCTGGCGAAACCTACAGGTCTCATTTCAATGACAAACTTCCTGAGGTTTATTTCTTCATCGCCAACATGTTCTGTCCATCCACTTACTATCTTGATGACATCAAGATTGAGGAAGGCGTGGCTGTAAGGGAAGTGACCCACAGTAGTGAGATTATCAAGGTTGATTTCGGTTATGCTACCAACCTTGCAACTCTTGCCAAGCAGAACAAGGGCTCTTTCTCTTTCGACAAGGACATTGTGAAAGTCACTATCGATGACGAAGAGGTTGAGGTTGTGTATGTAGAAGGTAAGGAAGATGGATACCTCTATATCCTTGTGGATGGAATCATGTATGACGATTCTGAAGTGGTTGTAAGTTTCGACGGTGCGGAAGACCTGCTTTATTCTTCTTCTGACCGCCCAAGTTCTGACACTCAGGGTAATGTTCAGGTGTTCAGTTTCAAGAACGAGACGGCTTATTGGGACGAGAATGTTGACACAGAGTTCGAAGCATGGGGGCAGCCCACTGTGAGAAGTTCTGTTCCTGTGAACAACTCGTTCAATCTGAAGCCAGAGGATGTGAAGGAAATTTCTATGACTTTCACAACTGCTGTGAGCCTCAAGAAGGCTAAGGCTATCTTGGTGAAGGGGTCTAAGAAGACTGACCTGACTGCAGACATGAAACTTTCTGATGATGGCAAGACTGTCACTACTTCTGTTTCAGGTCTTTCAGACGGTGAATATTCATTTATCATTGAAGGTCTCATGAATGAAGATGAAAGCGTTACCGCAGAGGATGCTGAAATCACATTCGAAATCGGTGAGCCTCAAGGCGATGCAGAAGAGGTGATTGCTTACCAGTCTGACTACACTCCATACGGTCAGGATGCTCTTCCTGTCGGCTATAGCGGTACAAGTGACAATGGCGAACGTCAGAGTACAGTCGCTGAACCTTACTCGGGTAGTGGCGCTCCACGTATCATGGGTGGAACAGAGCAGGTGAATCACGGTATCTATTGGGGTGCTCGTGGCGGTTCCCAAGGTCTTCTCCAGTTCGGTAAGTATGCTGCTGAATCAGTTATTGGCGGGGCATTGGGTGATGGCATCCAAGAAGAAGAAGCTCTTTATCTTGACGAAGGCACTTATCTCCTGACCTTCCGCAATGGCGCATGGGAGGATCATTCTAATCCTTACGCTGTGAGAGTTTGCAAACCTGGCGACGACGGCGAACCTGTTGTTATCTTTGAGGAATCAAGCATTACTCCTGATGCGAAGATTCTGCACGAAGGCACAACCATCACAACTGAGGATGCGATGCTTCCTGTAGAAAAGGAATTCTATGTGGAGACTCCTGGCTACTATTATGTGGAATTTGAAGGCAATTCTGGTTGGCAGTGTTGGATTCTCACATCTCTCTCAGTTACTTCTAAGCCCGCTTCTTCTGGCGCAGCTGCACTGAAGAAACTGAAGGATGCTATTGAGACCGCTGAATTGAATCTGAATGGTGCTGATGAGAAGTACGACGGTGTTGCTAAGGACGCTTTGGCTGCAACTATCAAGAAGGCTAATGAAGGTACATTCACCAATCCTCAGGAAGTTGATGACATGGTGAAGGAACTGAACGCTGCAAGCCAGAAACTCGCTGAGCGCAAGACTAACTATGACAACTTCGTGAAGAACTATGAAAGTGCAGTGGCTTCTATCGCAACACTTGAAGGCAAGTACAAGACTAATGCAAAGGTGAAGGATGCTGAGGCTATCATCGCTAAGTATGACGGCGTTGATCCTAAGAACTTCTCTGACGAAGAACTGGCTGCTGCCTCTCTGGATGTGGATGGCGTGCCTGGTATTCTGAACAACATCAAGAATATTGTTGACATTCTGACTTACCGCGCAAGACAGGCTTCTGAACTCGGTCTTTTGCTGGGTGTTGACGACGAAGTGCTTGATGTTTTGGATGCTCTCGCTGATGATGCAACTTCATACATCGATGATGCAAACAAGCATATTACGCTCGCACTCTATCAGGCTATCGCCAATGACGATGACCTCGAACCGCTGAAGGAGAAGCAGTATGGTAATCAGATTGATGAGGATTTCGATGAGACTGATCCAGACCAGGTTGCTAATCACGATGAAGAAGGTCATCCTCTCATCCTTTCTGGTATCAAGGCTTCAGGTTACATCAGAAACCCGAACTTCTATACGACTGGTACAGTTAATACAGTAGTTGACTTTGCTGGTTGGACTTTCGAGCCACTTGAATATAAGACTGGAAATGAAGAAGATGGCTTTGAAGATCATACTGGAACTGCGAGCATGACTGCTGCTGCTTCTTCAGACAACCCTGTGGTTACCGCTTCGCTCAATGGCTATGGTCAGGCTGCTGAATACAAGTTCTATCAGGTGATTGAAAATATACCAGCAGGTGTATATACAATCAATATCAACTCACGTACAGCATCGAAGAACTCTGCCAATGATGACGGTGAATACGGTTTCTTCAACGCTCAGAATGCTGACGGCGTTTGGGATAAGTATATCTTCGCTCAGGTGGATAATGAGGATCCTATCATGGTTCCATTCTCTGTAGGTGCTTACAATACCAATGGCTACCCAACTTACATCACTAACATTAAGATCAAGGAGGGTCAGAAACTCACCATCGGTGCAGTGGAACACTACACTTCCGGTCAGGCATCTGGTCATAACTGGGATTCAGAGATTGGTGCATACGAGGCAGCAGCCTTCTGGGATACCAACACTTGGGTGAGAGATGCAGTTCTTTACTTCACGGCTCCTCTCGATGATTTTGACTATGCAAAGGCTGCTAAAGAGTTGGCTGCTGACATCGCTACCGGCATCAGTTCTGTAGAAAAGAAGGCTCCTGCAAATGATGGTGCTATTTACAACTTGGCCGGCCAGAAGGTGGATGCAAGTTATAAGGGTATCGTTATCGTGAACGGTGCGAAGTATCTGCAAAAGTAATTAGAGCATTTCCTTTGAGGAAAACATAATCAAAGCGGTGATGTGTCAATGGGCACATCACCGCTTTCTTTTTTATGAAAAACACTTTTTGGCGTATTCTTTCATGCTTTTCTTGTTGTTTTATTCCTTTTTCATTATCTTTGCATTCGAAACAATGTTACTACGATACTAAACTAACCTAACCAATGATAAGGCTAAATGTATTAATCTTCATATTTCTTATGTTGGGTTCCTTGGATGTGGATGCCCAAAACGTGGCGTTTTTCAGTTCCAAGCAAGGACTGTCCAATTCACGTGTCCGCAACATTACAGAGGATAGTCGGCACAACATCTGGGTGACGACACAAAATGGTCTGAACCGCTATGATGGTGTGAAGATGAATGTGTATCGCCATGAAATAGGAAACCCCTCATCACTTTATTATGACGAGAGTACGTTTGTCTTTGAATATAAGAATGGTCAGATTCTGATTGGGACAGGGGCTGGCATGCAGATTTATGATTATGCAACGGACAAGTTTACTGATATCCCTTTCATCAGAGAAGGAAACGACACGGTCAAGGCTCGTGTCATCAGCATCACCCGTATCCAGAATGAGCGGGTGGTGGTGTGCTTTGCCGGGTATGGCAACGGAGAACTGCTGAAAGATAAGCAGGGCAACTTCTATGTGAAACGCACGATGGAGTATGACATGGACGGCATCAGTTCCCTGAGACTCTATGAAGACACGAAAAAGGTGTTGTGGATCATCAATGGCAGGGGTGAATTGTGCCGGAAAACTTCAAAGGGCTTTCGTGTGTACAAAGAACTGCGACTGGTCCGGAATGTGTGTAACAGTACATCGGGGAAATTATATGCTGCGACTTATAACAGTGGGGTCTATGTGTATGACGGTGAGAAGGACTGTTTCGAACTGGTTGCGACGGATGTTGACATGGGCGGAGCAGTGCAGAGTCTGAGGGCATGGACGGATGGACGTTTGCTTTTGAGCACCGATGGCGGAGGAGTGCGTGTGTATGACGAACGGACTGGTGAGGTGAGGCAGCATGTGATTTCTGTGAAAGACTTCGACATGGCGACAAGCAATGTGGTTGATGCCATGTATGACTCTTTCGGCAATGCATGGGTGGCGGTCTATCTGAAAGGGGTGGTGATGAAGCCGTTTGTCCAGTCGGCTTTCGACTGTATTGGACAGAACTCCATCACGAAGAACACTATTGGAAAAAATGCTGTTTTTTCCATCGCCAAGGCAGTGAATCCGGCACCTTTTCAAAAGGGAATCTGGGCTTCGTCGGACAATGATGGCTTGTATCTCCTGACGGCAGATGGTACGGATTCAAAGCATTGGAACGTGGACTCCAATCCAGGCATGCCTCATGCCTTTACAACCATCTATGACGCGGCGCCTTCGGCATTGTTGCTGGGTACTTTCTATAACGGATTGTGGCAGATGAAGGATGGACGCTTCTCTTGCTTGACAAAAGAACTCAACTGGGTGTTTGAAATTTGCCCTGCAGCCAAGAAGGACTGCTATTGGGTCGCATCGATGGGAGACGGATTCTATTATTATGATTATGCAACAGGAAAGCACTTCAACTATAAGCCAAATCCAGAAGGGACGGCTGACGCAAAAGTGATTGGCAATCCATACGTCTATACGGTCTTGCAGGTGAAGGAGAAACTTTTCGTGGGGACGGCCGATGGCATCATCGTGTGCCGTCCGGACAAGGAGGGAGTCATTCATGACAAGAGCGTCAGGATACCTGGCCACAGTTCCATACGCCATTTTGCCGTTTCTGCTGACGGGCAGACGGTGTGGGCTGCCACGAATGAGGGACTGATGAAAATTGATGCGGGGACGTTGTCTGCACACACCTATACGACAGCGGACGGATTGCCCATCAATAGCATTACATCGGTTTGTGTGGATGGCAAAGACCTCTGGCTGGGTTCGGATTTCGGCTTGTCATGCATGGACACGAAAGCAGAGACATTTACCAACTTCTTTATGGATGACGGTTTGCAGGATAATGAATTTAGCCGTGGAGCGGCATTGGCACTTGATGGCAAACTCTATTTTAGTGGTATCGGTGGCATCACATATTTTGACACGAGGCTGATGAAGGATTGGCAGGATAAGGAACGTGTGTTACATTTGCGCTTTGTAGATGTGTTTGTTGGTGACCGAGCCATCCATCAAGGGGACATGTCGGGAAGTTATCAGATGCTGCAAGGACTGATTGACGATTGTGGCAGATTGGACGTGTGTCATACCGACAACCACTTTGTGCTGGAATTGTGTGTGGAAGGGCTGAGCAACCAGCATGTGACCTTTGAATATAGCATCGATGACGGAAAATGGATAGACCAAGGTGGCAATAACACCCGCATCATCTTTGACAACTTGCAGCCTGGCACCTATCACATCAAGGTGCGGGCACATGCATTGGGCACTGTTAGCGAGGAACGCGAATTGGTGGCAGTGGTGCACCCTGCATGGTATGCGTCGGTGTGGGCTAAAATTGCGTATTTCTTGTTGTTCCTTGCCTTATGTTGGTTCGTCTATGAATATGTTGTGATGCGTCAGGTCAGGTTGAGGCGTGTGATGGCGCGTGCTCGTCAGCAACGTGAGTTGAACGAGGCACGTGTGCAGTTCTTTATGAATATCAGTCATGAGATTCGTACTCCCATGACGCTGATCCTGGCACCGTTGGAGAAGATGATGGGACGGGATAAAGACCCTGAGCATCAGCGCAATTATCAGTTGATGAAAGAAAACTCAAACCGTATTCTCCGTTTGGTCAATCAGATGATGGATGTGAGGAAGATTGAGCAAGGAAAGTTCTTGCTGGATTATCATTCGGTGGAACTGGTGGGGTTTTTGCAGAACATCTATGATGTGTTTGTGACGAATGCGCAAAGTCGTCAGATCAATTATGAGTTTGTGCATAATGTGGATAGTCTGCAGGTGTTTGTCGATCCGGACAATATGGACAAGATTGTCATGAATCTCCTGTCGAATGCTTTCAAGTTCACCCCAGATGGTGGAAAGATTACGTTGCTGCTGGAGGGTAGGGATACGAACTTTGAAGTTCTGGTGACTGATTCGGGCATGGGAATCCCTGATAATGAAAAACCGAAGGTGTTCGAACGTTTCTATTCTGCCAAGCACCAGAATGGTTATATCGGTACAGGTATCGGACTGAACCTGACATCGTTGCTGGTGCGCTTGCACAAGGGCACTATCATGATAGAGGACAACCCTGAAGGGAGTGGCACGAGGTTTGTTGTGACGATACCTGTCGGCAATGAATCTCTGAGGACTATACAGCCGGAGTTTCTGGATGAACCGGAACGCAAAGAGGAGAAGGAAGAAACATCGCCGATATTCAGTCTTGCCGCAGAGAATCAAAACGGCACGCATTGGAAAAATGTGCTGTTGGTGGAAGATGACGAAGCGATACGTCAGTATGTGCAGAGCGAGTTGTCCTCGGAACTGACGGTTCAGGCATGTGCTAATGGACAGGAAGCCTGGGATTACATTATCTCTCATCCGGGGAAAGTGGATATCGTCATTAGCGACATTATGATGCCCGTGATGGATGGTATGACTTTGTGCCAGAAACTGAAATCCAACTTCAACACCAATCATATCCCGATTGTATTGGTGACGGCATTGGGTAGTGACGCAGACCGCATTGCTGGCATCTCGAATGGGGCTGACGCTTATGTGTCGAAACCCTTCAATATTGATGTGCTTCGTACCACGGTGGTGCAATTGCTGAAGTCCCGCCAACTGTTGCAAGGGAAGTATCATGGTGACAAGCAGCAAGAAGAGCATATCGACAAGGTCGAGATGGAATCGCCAGACGAGAACTTGATGAAGCGTGTGATGAAGGTGATTAACGAGAATATGGATAATTCCGAACTCTCCGTTGAATTGGTTGCGGATAAGGTGGGCATTAGCCGTGTGCATTTCTATCGGAAGATGAAGGATTTGACAGGGCAGGCTCCACGTGACTTCGTTAAGTACGTGAGACTGAAAGAAGCGGCTCGACTTTTGGCGGACAAGAATTATGATATCACAGGTGTGAGCGTTGCCACTGGTTTCAAGTCCCTTTCTGCTTTCTCTACAAGTTTCAAGTCTCTATATGGCTTGACTCCGTCTGAATGGATGAAACAGCATGAAGATGATGATGAAGAAGATGATGATTAAGTGAATTTCACAAAAGAACACCCGTCCTTATGGCTCAGTGGAAATTGCCCCCAAAATATTCCTACTGAGCCGTTTTATTTTGCAAAAAAAAGCCCTTCGTATGGAATATGCACATACGGAGGACCTAAACAAATAAAACATGTGAAAGGTACCGGAAGCGGGGCTCGAACCCGCACGGGCGCAATGCCCAAGGGATTTTAAGTCCCTCGTGTCTACCATTCCACCATTCCGGCACATCCTTAAAACTAAAAGTTAAAAACTAAAAACTAAAAGTGTGATTTACTTGTTCTCGCGATGGGTAACGTCAACTTTTAGTTTTTAACTTTTAACTTTTAGTTTCTACTTGGTTGCGGGGGCAGGACTCGAACATGCGACCTCCAGGTTATGAGCCTGGCGAGCTACCAACTGCTCCACCCCGCGATATGATAATGCAAGATAAAAGAATTCCTCTTTCTCATTGCGGGTGCAAAGGTAGTGTAAATTTTGGACAATACAAAATAAAAGACGATTTTTTTGAAGTAAATGTTGTAGATGTGGCGTTTTTTTCTTTCCTTTGCAATCGTAACGCTACCTTGTGATGCCTATGTTTAATGACCGTCTTCGTTTTTTTATCCTGCTTTTTAGTGTCATCATTCCTGTGCTGTGTTGTCGTGGACAAGTGCAGACAAACATGGAGCCTGTTTTAATAAAGACAGACTCTGTGCAATGGCAATTGTATGAAAAGGGGCAAGCCACCTATTATTCATCTCGTACACATGGAAGGATGATGGCTTCAGGGGAACGGTATGACAAGAATGGATTGTTTTGTGCCCACAAGAAGTTACCTTTTGGTACAAAGATTCGAGTGGTGAACAAAAAGAATGGCAAGGAAGTTATTGTGGTAGTGAAGGATCGAGGTCCATTTGCAAAGGGACGTGTAATAGACCTGAGCAACAAGGCGGCAGAAAAGGTGGACATGCTGAGGGATGGCGTGGTGCCAGTGGAACTTTGGATTGAAAAAGAATTGGCGGAAGACCGTGATTAATTCTTCAATCCTTCTAATGCCAAACAACACTCAGTCCATTCATCTTCTGCTGCGGTCAGTTGATTCTTCAGTTCTCCATATTGTGTGAAGAGGGATGTGTCAGCAGCCTTTTCTGGTGTGGCGAGCAGGACCTCTATCTGAGCAATTTCTTCTTCCAATTTCTCGATTTTCTGTTCTGCGGCTTCAACGGCTTTTTCTGCCTTTTTAATGGCTTTGTTGCGCTCTTTCATCTCGGCATAGGAAAGGAGCGATTGTACTTTGGCATCCAAGTCTTTGGAAGTTGACAATTGTCCGTTGTCCGTTGTCTGTTGTCCATTGTCCGTTGTCCGTTGTCCGTTGTCTTTCGTTACAGAAGTGTTCAGGCTCTGTCCCAACTGATTCAGACTCTCAATTTGTTTCTTTTGCAGGAAATCGTAAATGCCTCCGAGGTGCTCGCGCACTTTGCCTCCACCGAACTCATAGACTTTGTTCACGAGTCCGTTGAGGAAGTCGCGGTCGTGGGATACGATGATGGCAGTGCCGTCAAATTCCGCGATGGCTTGTTTCAATACTTCTTTTGACTGCATGTCAAGGTGGTTGGTCGGCTCGTCGAGAATGAGCAGGTTGACTGGCTCCAATAAGAGACGTATCATGGCAAGACGACTCCGTTCACCACCCGAGAGTACTTTCACATATTTGTCCGATGCTTCTCCGCCAAACATGAAAGCACCTAAGATGTCACGTATCTTGAGACGGATGTCCCCCTTGGCTACATGGTCAATGGTGTCGAACACAGTGATATTGCCGTCCAACAATTGGGCTTGATTCTGTGCGAAATAACCAATCTGTACATTGTGCCCAATCTTCAAGTTTCCTTCAAAAGGTATCTCCCCCATGATGCACTTGACCAAGGTCGATTTGCCTTCACCGTTGTTGCCCACGAATGCTACTTTCTCGCCTCGCTTGATGGTCAGGTTCACATCGGCAAACACACGGTGGGCGCCATAACTCTTCGCTACATCTTCGCAAATGATGGGATAGTCGCCACTTCGTAAGCAAGGCGGGAACTTCAGATGCAGACTGCTGGTATCGACCTCGTCAATTTCGATGGGCACGATTTTTTCCAGCATCTTGATGCGTGACTGCACTTGGTTCGATTTGGTGGGCTTATATCGGAAGGTCTCGATAAACTGCTTGATTTCCGCAATCTCCTTCTGTTGGTTCTCGTAAGCACGGATTTGTTGCTCACGGCGTTCATCGCGCAGTTTCACGTACTCGTCGTATTTGACCTTGTAGTCGTTGATGCGGTGGCAGGTGATTTCGATGGTGCGATTGGTCACGTTGTTGATGAAGGCGCGGTCGTGGCTTACTAAGATGACGGCATTGGCTCTTTGTGCCAAAAACTGCTCCAACCACTGAATAGAGCCAATGTCAAGGTGGTTGGTCGGCTCGTCAAGCAGTAGCAAGTCTGGCTTTTGAAGCAATAACTTTGCCAGTTCAATACGCATGCGCCATCCACCAGAGAACTCGGCTGTAGGACGGTCAAAATCGCTGCGTTGGAATCCTAATCCTTGCAGCGTTCGTTCCAGTTCAGCGTGATAGTTGGTGCCTCCCATCATGGAGAAACGGTCGTTCTCGTGGGTGAATTTCTCGATGAGTGCCATGTACGACTCACTCTCATAGTCAGTGCGCCGTGCAATCTCCTCGTTCATCTTCTCTATTCGTTCCTGCATTTCGCTGATATGGGCGAAAGCGGTTTCAGCCTCTTCCCTGACCGTGCGGCTATCAGCCAGCACCATCACCTGAGGGAGATAACCGATGGTGATGTCCTTCTGTCGAGCCACTTGTCCGTAAGTGGGCTCCTGCATGCCAGCAATGATTTTCAGCATGGTACTTTTGCCCGCCCCATTCTTGCCAACCAGGGCAATGCGGTCTTTGGGATTGACCACAAAACTGGCGTCCAAGAAAAGGGGCGTTGCTGAAAACTCCACTCCTAATTTATCAATCGAAATCATGAATCTTTTGTCCTTTGTTTTTGGTGAATCGCCCGAACTGTACTGCGTGGTTCGGGCATCGGTGATAACATCTTAAGCATCCCGTGCAGTTTTCGTGTTTCCAAATCACGTGTCCGTCCTTGTCCATTGCCATATTGCCGAGTGGACATCCGCGCACACAGTGTTTGCATTGGATGCAATCCTTGTTGGTGTGGAAATATTTGTCGGTGACGAGAAAACGGTTGAAAATAGGTCTCAGTACATAGGTCTTGAACCATGCGAAACCTCCTCTCACCACCTCCGTCTTTTTCTCTCTGCCTGTGATGCTTTCGGCGATGGAAGGGAGACGTTGGAGCGTTTCTTGCACCTTGGCTTGTGCCACCTCGTCCTTGTCCACGTCGAAACCTGGCAGGCAGACGTAGGTGTTGGGCATGTGAACGGAGAACACGGCATCAGCCTCCTTCCCGATGGCTTTGTTCAGAATCTTGTCCGCATAGCCGATGTCATCGCCGCAAGTCATTACAACATATACATATTGGGCGGCTTTAATTTCCTCCTTGTGCTTTTCAATATATTCTTTCACCACTTTCGGAATGCCCCATGCATAGACAGGGAAAACTATGCCGAACACGTCTTCCTCATCCTTCATCAGCCCTTTCAGTTTGTCTGCTACCCATTGGCTGTTGCCCGTTCCTGAAAAACAATACATATATATAGGGAATTATCACTATGCTTGAAGTTCGAGACGAAACCTCATCAACAGTTATTCTTCCACGAACCTGAACACACGGATGCCCGTGTGCTTTGGTTGTTTCATCTCATAATCGTAGAAAGTCTCTTTGCTCATGAGCACTTTCTTGTAGAGACTTGATGCATGAAGCAGATGTAGTTGTCCGTTCTGCCAAAAGGCAATGCCGATATGGCGTGTGTCCAGACCATCACTATCAGTCAACATCGCCACGATGTCACCGTCCTTCACCATGCTCAAAGGAGTTCCTGCCTTCCACGACAAGTCCTTCTTCTCAATGTAATGGAACTGTTTGCCTTCGGTGGCTTGCTCGTAATTTCTGATGGTGGGTACAAATTCGGGATGGTTCTTCAACTGCTTATACAGCGTGGGGTGCTGTGACATGTAGTTGATGTGGACGGTCTGCACTCCTAAGAAAGGGGCGTCATCAATGCTGATGTCCTTCACGATGCCCAGCCGTTCATTGTCCTCAGCCCACCACGTGAAATAGTGGAGCCGTGACGTGTAGTCCGTCATCTTGCCCTCACGGAAACGGATGGTTGTGAGGTTCTTGCAGAAATCATCAAACGTACGTTTATTCTGCTGGTCACACATCGAGAGTGCCACCACCGTTTCCACAAACGTGGTGCAGTCGAGCCCGTGCAGGTTCACGATGAGGTGTTCCTTGTCGCCCAACTCCAAGGTGTGCGCTACGTAAGGAATCCCCAAGAACTTCTTGCCAAAATAGAAAATGGGGTTCTCAGTCCCACGCTGGTTCTTTGCTGCATTCAAGAGCGCCACTACCTGTGCGCTGTCAGCCTTGGTATATTCCACCTTTTGTGCTTGTATGCTCAAGATGTGGAGGATAAAGGCAATGATTGCCACCGTATATTTGTTCGTCATGTCTATCTATATATTATAGATGTAAGAGTGTGCAAAGATACAACATTTTTTTGAATTGAAAGCGAACAATGCATATCATACGTTACTTATCATGTCAAGTTTGCCCTATCTTTGTGTTGAAATACTCCGATTCCTTTTGTCAGAATCTCCTTAACTTTGCAAGGTCAATTAAAATGACTCAATCAAAATGAAACTGAAACTAACCTATTTGTTGGTTGTATTGCAAGTTGTTTTGCAAACGGCAGGAGCACAAAGTGTGCCAGATTGGGAAAACCCTCATGTCTTAGGTGTCAATAAACTTCCATATCATGCGACATTGCAACTTCCTTCGAAAGAGAAGGAGTGCAAAGAAATCATTTCTTTGGATGGACAATGGTATTTTCATTGGAGCCGAAACCCCGAGGAACGTCCTGCTTTGTTCTTCCAGGAAAACTATGATGTGAGTGGATGGGATAAGATTGCGGTGCCAGGCAATTGGCAGACACAGGGCTATGGCACGCCTATCTACACAAACATGAACTATCCGTTTCTGCGTAACCGTCCCAGTGTGACTTCTGAGCCGCCAAGAGATTGGACAGCCTACGAGAACCGTGACCCTGTGGGTTCGTATGTCACCTTTGTCGATGTGACAAAAGAGATGCTACGGCAGAACCTTATCCTCCATTTCGGTGGGGTCCATTCTGCAATGTATGTCTGGGTGAATGGTAAGATGGTTGGGTATAGCCAGAACTCCATGTCGCCAGCGGAGTTTGACGTGTCTGAATTCGTGAGGACAGGCAAGAACCGGGTCGCTGTTGAGGTGTATCGTTGGAGTGATGGCAGTTATCTCGAGGATCAGGATATGTGGAGACTCAGTGGCATCTTCCGTCCCGTCCAGTTATGGGTGCGTCCATTGACCCATATCTGTGACTATAAAGTGACTTCCGACCTGAGCAGTGATTTTGCCCATGCCACCATCCATGCCGATGTGTCCATTTGTCAGACAGGCAAGAAAGTTGCAAAAGACCTTCGAATTCTTTTCAAGATGGATGGTTATGAGGCACAAGGTACAGTGAAAAGTCTTGCCTATGGCGATACAACAAGCGTTGCTTTGAGTTTCCCGATAGAACATCCGCTCCTTTGGTCGGCTGAGAAGCCCAACCTCTATCCTTTCAGTGTGGAACTTCAAGATGCAAAGGGAAAGGTCATAGAGCACTTTGACTATCACTTTGGGGTGAAGAAGGTGGAAGTGGTTGGTGAGGTCTTCAAGGTAAATGGAAAGAACGTGAAGTTGCGTGGTGTGAATCGTCATGACCACCATCCCCGCATGGGACGTTATGTGGATGATGCCACCTATGAGTTGGATCTTCGACTGATGAAGCAGGCAAATGTCAACTTCTTGCGCACCTCCCATTATCCTGACCGTGAATATCTTTACGAACTTTGTGACCGTTATGGCATCTATGTCATGGATGAGGCTAACCATGAAACACATGGTTATGGCTATGCGAACAGGGTGATGGGCGAAGACCCAGAATTTAAGGCTGCCCATGTAGATAGGGCTGAGTCATTGGTGCAGCGTGATAAGAATCATGCTTGCATCATCCTCTGGAGCCTTGGCAATGAGGGTGGTGTGGGGCCGAACATAGAGGCAATGTATAATAAAGTGAGGGAATTGGATTCGACTCGTCCGCCTTTCTTCGATAGTGACCGCCGTTATTCAGCCATTTATGATGATTCTTATCTCTATCCCGACGATTTGCGTGAGGGGGCTCGGCGAGTGACCGACAAACCCTTCATGATGCGTGAGTATGCTCATGCAATGGGTAACTCTGGGGGAAATCTGCAAGAGTATTGGGATGTCATCTATGCCGACAGCAGCATTTGTGGAGCCGCTGTGTGGGACTGGGTGGATCAGGGCATTGCGAAACCTGTTGATGGTTCACCGTTACGGCATTCTGTCAAACTTCAGAAAGAGGCAGACGAGTTCTGGGCGTATGGTGGTGACTTTGGTGACAAACCCAACGATGGACCATTCTGCCTTAATGGTCTCCTCGCTCCCGACCGCACTCCTCATCCACATTATTATGAATTGCAGTATGTCTATCAGCCCCTGAAGTTCGTGCTTGAGAACGGTGAGATTCGTGTCATCAACCGCGACTTTTTCACCGATGTTGATGAGTATGAGATCACTTATGACACCGTCCGTTGTTCCAATGAGACATTGCTCAATGTGTCAGCGCGTCTGAAAGAAGCCAAACCTTGGGCAGACAGGGGATTTGTGGTGGCACATGAACAGTTTGTGCTGACCCCCTACACCTATCCAACAGAACTGAACGGCACACCAGCCGAGTCTCGTCAGGAAGAGAACGGCATTCGGGTTACCACGAAAAATGGCTCCGTCTTCATTGATAATACAGGTGCCATCACCTCATGGCTCGTTCATGGTAAAGAAATGCTGCAAGCCCCATTGGAACCCTACTTCTGGAAACCTGAAAATGACAACCAAGGTGCTGCCAACTTCGCTCGTCGGGTGGCTGTGTGGCAGGAGGCTGCCAAGAATCGTACCATCCATACATATCATACAGAGGTGGATAAGTCTGCCTTCAAGGTTATCTTTGACATGTCATTGCCTGTTGGTGCAAACCTCACTCTCGCTTATTCCTTCACTAACGACAATCATATCATGGTCAACATGGATTATATTCCCACCGCCACTGATATACCGTTGATGCCCAAGTTCGGCATGAGGATGCGTCTGCCTGCCGACTACACCAACATCCAATACTACGGTCGTGGTCCTTGGGAAAACTATCCCGACCGCAAGCGTTCTGCTTTTCTCGGCAGATACCAGATGTCCCTGTCCGACTACATGACAGACTATGAACATCCGCAGGACAATGGAAACCGCTGTGACATTCGGTGGTTTGAAATCACCGCTTCCAACGCTCAGCCTGCCCTTCGCATAGAGGGTTGCCAGCCCCTCTGTATCCGTGCATGGGACTATGGAGAGGAAGTCCTTGGGGTTGGTCATCCTCACGAACTGAAACGCGGAGAGTTCGTCAATCTCAACATCGATCTGAATCTACATGGTGTGGGAGGAACCGACACGTGGGGGAAACGCACCTTACCAACATACACTATCGATGGCAATAGGTCCCATCACTACGGTTTCAAACTTTCGGCAAAGTAACAATGAACGATAGCCCATGAAATGAGACTGGTGTCTATCCTCCTGCCTCATGTCAATTATCATGAGTTGCTCGGCAAGGTCATGTTGACCCCTATAGTCAAGTTTTGTGCTCACAAGGTGTTGCATGAAGTCATTGGCACGGCTCAGTAGTTCATTGTCATCTGAAATGAGACTGACGAGTCGTTCGAGATGGTCAAGTTGTGTTTTCTTTGTCATAGAATATGGGATTTTAGGGTTTTGTGGCAAAGTTAAGTAAAAAAAGTGAGAAGTGATGTCACTTCTCACTTTTTTTTGTACCTTTGTGGTTGAAAAGCAACAAAAGATAACTATAAATCATGAAAATGACGAAATTTTTACTGATGATTACAATGGCAGCATCATTAACGGCATGTAACCAACAAACGGCCGGTATTAAGTTGGAAAATATGGACACGACTGTGAAGCCTGGTACAGACTTCTATCAGTATGCCTGTGGTGGATGGATTAAGAACAATCCACTGAAACCCGAGTATTCGAGTTATGGTTCCTTTGACGTGGTGGTGGAGGAAAATCAGAAGCGCATCCGCGAACTGATTGAAGAATTGGCCTCCAAGCCACAGGAGCATGGTTCTTTGGGTCAAAAAATTGGTGACCTCTATGCGCTGCGTATGGATTCCGTGCGTCAGAACAAGGATGGCGTGAAGCCTGTTCTGGCAGACATGGAGCGTGTGGCGAAAGTAAAGACGACAGACGAACTCATCGCCTTGTTGAACCAGATGAACACCGAAGGCGTGGCATTCGGTGAGTTGTGGGGATACTATGTCGGGGCGGACATGATGGTTTCGACTCAGAACCTTCTGGAACTCTCGCAAGGTGGCTACTCGATTGAACGTGACTACTATGTGAAAGATGATGAGGCGAACAAGAAGATTCTGGAAGCCTATAAAAAGCATGTGGTGAAGATGTTCCAGTTGGTAGGCGAGACCCCCGATGCTGCACAGCAGAAGATGGAGAACGTCCTGAAAGTGGAAATGCGTATGGCAAAGGCAGGACGTGACAACGTAGCACTGCGCGACCCCGCATCGAACTATCATAAGATGTCGTTCGCTGAGTTCCTGAAAGACTATGGAGGTTTTGATTGGAAGACTTACTTCGACATGCAGGGAATGACAGACATCGACTCTCTCTCAGTGGGTCAGCCCGAAGCGGTGAAAGAAGCCCTTGCCGTGCTGAATGACACACCTGTGGAAGTGCTGAAAGATTTCTTCCTGTGGCAGATTCTTGATTCGTCAGGCGGCATTCTTGGCGACAAGGTGTATGAAGAGGTGTTTGATTTTGAGGGACGCATCCTGACAGGTGCCAAGGAACCCCGTCCACGTTGGAAGCGTAGTGTGTCCGCCGTAAATGGCATTCTTGGTGAAGCGGTGGGGCAGATGTATGTGGAGAAGTACTTCCCGCCAACCAACAAGGCGCGCATGGAGGAACTCGTCAAAAACTTGCAGATTGCTCTTGGTGAGCGTATTGATGCACAGGAATGGATGAGCGAATCGACCAAGAAAGCCGCTCACGAGAAACTGGATGCTTTCTATGTGAAAGTGGGCTATCCAGACAAGTGGCGCGACTACTCCAAGATGGACATTGACCCGCAGAAGTCACTCTATGAGAACATGAAGGAAGTGGCGAAATGGGCACATGCCGATATGTTGGCGCGCAAATGGAAGAAACCCGTTGATCGTGATGAATGGCACATGACTCCACAGACTGTCAATGCCTACTATAACCCCACCACCAACGAAATCTGTTTCCCCGCTGGCATTCTCCAGTACCCCTTCTTTGATATGGAGGCCGACGATGCCTTTAACTACGGAGCCATCGGTGTGGTCATAGGACATGAGATGTCACATGGTTTTGACGATCAGGGACGCCAATTCGATAAGGATGGTAACTTCCGCGATTGGTGGGCTGAAGGGGATGGAGACCAGTACAACCAACGTGCTCAGGTCATTAAGGACTTCTTCTCCGCCATCAAGGTGCTGCCCGACCTCAATGCCAACGGTGATCTCTGCTGCGGCGAGAATCTCGGCGACCACGGAGGTCTGAAATTTGCCTATGCAGCCTTCAAGAATGCCACCAAGGAGCATCCGCTACCCGTGAAGGACGGCTTTACACCCGAACAACGCTTCTTCCTCGCCTATGCAGGTGTATGGGCTGAGAACATCACGGAAGAGGCCATCCGCAATCAAACCACAGCCGACCCACACTCACTCGGCAAGTGGCGTGTGAACGGTGCCTTGCCTCTGATTGATGCTTGGTACGATGCTTTTGGCATCACCGAATCCGACCCAATGTTCGTTCCGAAAGAAAAAAGAGTTAAAATTTGGTAGTTTTTTGTCTATTTTTCCTTATTTTGTCTGTTTTTTTGATGCGCAGACAAAAAAAATGAGGAAAAAGTGGACAATGTTGTAAAATAAATTGTAACTTTGGGACACTAAATCTATCGAGGGTTACAAACCTATCATTATTACAAACCTACCAAATAAAGATGATGCTTATGAAAAAGTTGTTGTTCTTAATCATGATGTTGGCAGTGGGTGTATATGCCCAAGCGCAACAATTGGATGTATGTACTAAGCCATACGGCGAGGAAGGTAATGAAGTCATCGTCATTAAGCCAACCGTCGCTAATTTTCTGCAGTTACTTTCAATGAATGAAGAACAGTTTAAGGCTGTCATGGAGGCTAACAAGTATGGTCCCCAAATGCCAAGAGGGAATTTCATCGCTTATTGGAATGGCAGCAATGACAACTTTGCCTATGCTAAGTGTGTGAATTCATTCATGTATAACAAGGAAACGAAGGAAGTGCATTTCACAGTGGGTAATGATATGGTTTATCCTCAGGGAACCATTATGCAACTATATCGTGACTTGCGACCTTATCAGGTGAGAGATGAAGCGCAGCAAGGCGCTCCACGTCCAGGTGTTCCTCGTCCAGGTGTTCCTCAGCCAGGCGCTCCCCAGGCAGGTGTTCCCCAGCCAGGCGCTCCCCAAACAGGTGCTCAATCCACACCTCAAGGCAATCGCCCAGGTGGAGCCGCTCCTGCTTTTGGCAGAGGACGTAGGGCTCCAAACAGAGGTCTTTTCGGAAGAGGCAGAGGTGGATTTGACCGCCCTCGTACCGACACTTATGAAGTGAAGGATGAGAAAAGTGGAGACGTTTATACTTTCTCCATCGCTGCTTTCCCACGCTTCCTTTATGTGACAGCAAGTAAGAAGAAGGAATAAGGATCATTATAAAACAGGAAAGGCGGAGAGTGAGTTCACTCCCCGCCTTTCCTGTTTTATATTTATTCCCTTCTGATGGTTAGTGGAATCGCTTCAAGGTGTTGTTGGCAAAAAGTGGTCATATCTTTGACTACTAATGCTAAGTATCCACCTCCACCTGCTCCGGGCATTTTCCATGCGAGAACATCAGAGAGTGATGCATATTGGTCGATGTAGTCTTGTACTCCAGGTTGAATCATGGCAGGAAAGAGAGTGGTCTGTGCTTCGAACGATGCCTGGTAGGCTGTGGCAAAGGCGCTGAGGTCTGTATTCATGATGGCATCCCAACAACGCGCTGCCGCTTCAGTTAAAGCCTTTACGTGGATTTCCGTGATATTTTTGCCTTCTACAACGGAACAGCCTGGACGGCGTGGAAACATGGGAATCATGCATAGGTGATTCTCGAGCCAGCCGAGGACGTGTTCGTCTGTGCACGACTCAATGCGTTCAGGCCAATAGTGGGCATTGTAGTAGTGCCGACAAAGACCTGGCATGCAGATACCGATGGCATCTTGTGCACCACTGATGATGCCGTCTGTGCGTTCTGGGTCATTCTCAAAGCAGAAGACCAATTTAGCCAACATTTCAGGATCCATGTCGGGTAGATGAATCGGCCAAATGCGTTTGATTTGATTGCGTGTGGAAGTGGAAAGCCCACAACGTTCACGGATCTCGAATGTAGGTTGCAATGATATTGTGATAGCCCATCCCGGAGCATAGGTGCTTACGTAGGGCTGGTCTATCCATGTGCCAGCGAGGTCAAGGCGGGTAGGGATACCTTTTTCTGAAAGGTTGAGGGAGGGAGATGGAATTTGAGCATTGTTGGCAAGCGTTTTTTTGATGCTTGTGCTGCTGCGGGCTTCCAATCCATTGGCTGGAACCCGATCCAGCACAATGTATTCGATGCCATGATCCTTGCAGAATTGGCGTTTCTCCTCACTCGCTCCATCGGCATTCACTACAAAAAAATCCGGTTTCAAGGTTTCCACAGTAGGGATGAAATCCATCACGCCAGAACCTTGATTGATAAAGGCGTCTTTCACGTAACGGATGCTTTTCACCATGAAGAGACGCTCCCGCTCAGGGTAGAGCGTTTTGTGGTGCTTGTAGTTGAGAATGGTTGTGTCCGACCCAATGCCCACATACAAGTCACCGTACTGACTTGCTTGTCGGAAAAACTCCACATGGCCACTGTGGAGTAGGTCGTAGCATCCGCTGACGAAGACTTTCATGGCTATTGTTTATTGTCAAAACTTCACAAGTATTCTGAACACTTTACCTGGATTTTCACTCCACCACTGCATTGTTTCCAATGCTTCTTCTGGGCGTATGACCTTAGTGATGAGTTCATCAACAGGGGCTGTCCCTCTTTCCAAATAACGGATGACGCCACGGAAGTCTTCTGGGGTGGCATTGCGTGAGCCGCGAATGTCGAGTTCTTTCTGCACGAAGAGTTTGGTCTGGAAAGTCACGTCGCTTTTGGCGTAACCGATACAAGCCACACGCCCAGTGAAAGCCACTTCATTGACAGCCATCTGGTAGGTGAAAGGGTTGCCTACTGCTTCGACGATGACATCGGGACCGAAGCCTCCTGTGATATCTGCCAGGCGATGGTGTACATCTTCTGTCTTGGTGTTGATGGCGTAGGTTGCTCCCATCTGCTTTGCCAAGGCGAGTTTCTCATCGTCGAGGTCGGCAGCAATCACGGTGGCACCACGGGTCACGGCGCGTACAATGGCACCCATGCCCACCATTCCGCAACCGATGACCATGACGGTATCGACATCGGTCACTTGGGCACGGCTCACGGCATGGAAGCCTACACTCATGGGTTCAATCAATGCGCTTGTCTTGGCTGAGAGTGTGCCGGCTGGGATGATTTTCTCCCAAGGCATCAGGATGTATTCCTTCATGGCTCCGTTGCGCTGTACGCCGAGGGTCTCGTTGTGCTGGCAGGCATTGACTCTGCCGTTGCGACAGGAGGCGCAGTGGTTGCAGTTGGTGTAGGGGTTGCAGGTTACAACCATGCCTGGTTTCAGGTTTTCAGGCACATCGCTGCCTACGGCCTCGATGACAGCACCTATTTCATGTCCAGGGATAACTGGATTAAGTGCCATGGTGTTTCTGCCCATGAAGGTGTTCAAGTCGGAACCGCAGAAGCCGACATATTCTAATTTCAAAAGAACCTCTCCTGCTTTAGGTGCAGCAGGCTTTTCCATGTCAATGATATTTAATTCTTGACAGTGAGTGATCTGAATGGCTTTCATTTTTTTTTATTTCTTATTTTCTGTTTTCTATTTTGATATATGCACGGTATCCATACACGATAATGATTAAGAAACATGCTAATGGAAGAATGAATGACATGTTCACTGCTGGCATGCCCCATATGGTGCCTTGGTCAATCATGACTCCCTGGAGGGGGGGCATCAGTGCACCACCTACAATTGCCATGACGAGGAAGGCTGCTCCAAGGTGTGTGTCTTTGGTATCGACATTCTCCAAGGCAATGCCATAGATGGAGGGAAACATGATGGACATGAAGAGGCTGATGCATACAAGGCTGTAGAGTCCTCCCATGCCTTCGATGCAGATGGCTCCGAGGGTGCAGAGTGATGCTCCTACACCGAAGATAGTGAGCAGTTTGCGGGTGTTCACGTAGCGCATGATGTAGGTGCCAAGGAAACGTCCCAAAAGGTTGAGAGACATCGCCACGATGTTATAGACTTGTGCTGTCGCCTTGTTGATGCCCAAGTGGTCTGCATAATGAATGATGAAGGTCCATACCATGATTTGTGCAGCCACATAGCAAACCTGGGCGAACACACCTTCACGGTAGATGGTGTTATGCCACAGATTGTGCATGGTTTCCTTGAGAGTGTGGGTCTGTCCTGCTGCCTTCAACTCTTCGCTTTCGGTCTTGGGCATTTTGGTCAATGCAATGATGACCAACACTGCCATCACCACCAAACCAATGGCTACGTAAGGGTTGCGGATGACAGCCAAGTCGTGCAGACGGATGTCCGCCTTCTCTGCTTCGGAGAGGAGGGGAAAGATGATTTGTCCTGCAGCGTCGCGTTTGTCTGACAACAACTGGGGTAGTACAATAAATGATGCTACCGCCATACCACTTAATGAACCTACAGGGTTGAATGCCTGTGCCAAGTTCAGTCGACGGGTTGAAGTTTCTTTGTCACCCAAAGAGAGGATAAAGGGGTTGGCGGTCGTCTCCAAAAATGCCAATCCGAAAGTTAAAATATAAAGTGAGACGCAGAAGAATCCGAACTCTTGCCATTCGGCAGCAGGGATGAAAAGGAATGCACCTATGGCATAGAGTGCGAGACCCAGGAGAATGCCACTTTTGTAAGAATACTTACGGATGAACAGGGCAGCAGGAATGGCCATTGTGGCATAACCGCCATAAAAAGCGAACTGTATCAATGATGCTTTGGCTGCCGACAGTTCCATCACAGTCTGGAAGGCTGCCACCATCGGGTTGGTGATGTCGTTGGCAAAGCCCCACAGGGCAAACAACGACGTGATGAGGATAAAGGTGAAAAGGTATTTCTTCGATACTAAAGGTTTTTTTTCCATGATGATGGTTTTGGTTTTAGAGTTTAGAGAATTGCCTAGCGTGGGCTGGTTATTCTGACATGTTTTTAATGTAGGGTAATTCGGGTAAGTTCTTGAATCCGTAGAATTGGAAGGCGTTTTGTCCAAGGAAGAGGTCTTTTTCTTCGTCCGTCAATTCGGCAGACTTCGACACGAAGTCGTAGGACATCTTGTAGGTGATGGCGGTGATGGTGCGGGGGTAGTCGCTGCCCCACATCAGTCTGTCCATCCCGACCCAGTCGGCTGCCTGCTTGATGCTGCGGATGGCAGAAGGGTAAGGGTAGAACTCAGCATTGTAGAGCCAGGTGATGCCACCCGATTCAATCATTACGTTCTTTCCTTCTCTTGCCAGCAGCACTTGACTTCTGAACGAAGGAGTGGTGACCATGCCGAAGTGCCCGATCGCCACTTTCAGACGAGGACACTCTTGTATCACCTCCTTCATCTCATCAATCTGTTTTTCGTCATCGCCCAAGCACATGGAGAGCACCATGCTGTTCTCTTCCATGTACTTGAAGATGGGCATTAGGGTCAGGAGCGACTGCTGCATGCGATGTCCAGGAAAGGCGATGCCCTTCAGTCCTGCTGCATGTGCAACTTGGGCTTCGTCGAGTGTCCATGCCATGCCCATGCAGAAGAAGCGGTCGGGATATTGCTGTTGCACCTCGGTCAGATAAGAATTTTGATTGCCATCGATGAGTTCCTGTACCACCACGGCTGCACCGACTTGTGCATAGTTCATGTTTGAAAGGAACACTTCAGCAGAGTTCACGCCGTCAATCATGAAGGGGGGAATCATTTGTACCTCCTCGTCCATGAAGATGCTCCTGCCGTTCTTCAACGACAGGATTCTCTTTCCGTCCACCCATGTGTCTTGCTTCTTCCACAGGTGGGTATGTGCGTCGATGATAGTCACTATGAATTTAGAGTTTAGGGGTTAGAGTTTAGAGAATCGCCGAGCGCGTGGGCTTGTCAGGAGTTTGCCCATGATACTCTTTTTTGGTCGCCAATAATGTCTTGTACTTCTTTCACGAGTTCCCAATCAGGCTCTTCGTTTGCCCATTGGATATTGCGCTTCACGTTATCGGGATTGGCTGATGAGAACAGGGTGCCCGCGATGCGTGGATTGCTCACCGAATATTGGATAGCGAGTTTCTCGATGGGATAGCCTTTCTGTGCACAATGCTGGGCTGCCTTGGCGCAAGCCTCCACCAAGGGTTGGGGAGCAGGATGCCAGTCGGGCACACCGCGCTGGGACAGCAGCCCCATGCTCAGCGGCGATGCGTTGATGATACCGATGCCTCGACTCTCGAAGAAGTCCATGAAGTCGGTCAATTTATCGTCATTCAAGCAATAGTGGCAGAAGTTGAGGATGCTTTCCACAGTGCCTTCTTCTGAGTGCTCCACTACCCATTTTAAGTTCTCCAGTTGAAGGTCAGTGATGCCCACATGACCCACCAAACCTTTCTTCTTCAGTTCCACCAGTGCTGGCAGGGTTTCATCCACTACCTTCTGCAAGCCACCTTCCATGTTGGCTTGAAACTCAATGTCGTGTACATTGATTAAGTCAATGTAATCAATGCCCAATCGTTCCATGCTTTCCTGCACACTCTCGGTGGCGCGCTTGGCAGAATAGTCCCATGTGTTTACACCGTCCTTGCCGTAACGCCCCACTTTGGTGCTCAGGTAATACTTCTCTCTTGGACAGAGCCATGCCTAATACGGTTTCTGCTTTGTAGTGTCCATAATAGGGACTTACGTCAATGAAATTGATGCCACCTTCGATGGCAACCTCCACAGCCTCTATGCTTTCCGCTTCCTTGGTGCTACGGAATACACTGCCCAGCGATGATGCGCCAAAGCATAAGTGGGAAATCTTCATTCCCGTCTTTCCCAGTTCTTTGTACCTCATGATTTCTTTCGGTTTTGGATTATCAATATTGATGCAAAATTACGGAGAAATCCCTTCATGCCGTTGGACGATATGGGTAAAGAAATAGGACAAACTTGGCTTTTCTGTGCCTCTTTCATATGTGTCGCCGATAAGCCTGTGGAGTGGCTCCTGTCATTCTTTTGAAAAGGCGGATAAAGTAGGAGATGTCGCTGAATCCCAACTTATATGCCACCTCCTTCACGCTGAGGTCTTCAGTGAGCAGCAGAAGTTGTGCCCTTTCCATCTTTTTCAGATTGATGTATTGAAGCGGTGAAAAGCCAAACTCTCGTTTGAAAAGCCGTGCTAGATAAGGTTTGGTTACGCATGCCACGTCTGCCAATGCTTCTGCATTGATATCTTCATAGAGATGTTTGTTCACATGGTCAAGCACCCTGGTCATCCGTTCGTTCCTCGTCCACAGGCGCGGCTTGGCATGATGCATGAATCGTGAGAACAGCGTCAGCGTCATGCCTCTCAGTTCCATTTTCTGCCAAAGGGGCATTTCGTGATACCGTCTCATGTAGTCAGTGAACTGAGTGGTGTTGTCATACGACTTCGGGTCGCTCTCAGGCAGTTTTGCCTCAGGGTGCCTTCTGCACATGCTTGCCATCAGTTCCATGTCACCATCTTCTGCCTCCACCTCTGTTGGAAATTCATACATCTCAATCACATTCGTCTCATTCTTGAGCCCCTCATACACATGTAGGTAGTAGTGTACGAACACCCCCTTGCATTCATACGAGTGAGGCGTGTGAGCCGGAATCATATACAAATGATTGGGGCGAAGCCTTACCCTTCGCTCTTCCAGATGCAACCAAGCCTCCCCCTGTGTCACATAATAAATTCTGGTAAAGGGTGAACTCACTCCTTGCCAGTTCCAGTCACCGTCGTGGTGTGCCAACCCCACGTTCAGCATCCGCAGATTCAAACTCTCAATAGGAAACTGCATCGTGCTTCACTCTTTTATTCAATAGACCTTAATTTTACCCCCAGATTCTCAACCCTTCACCACGTTGGTGCCCAGTGCAAAAACCTTCTCCATATTGCCCGTGGTGCTGAATATATCAGCCTTGGCTGAAATGTTATCAATGTAATTGAGCAGTTGCGCCTCAGGAATGCAGGGGAGTACAGGGCTCCCGAACTCCAGTTGTCCATGATGGGCCAAGACACAGTGAACGATGAAATTGATTTCGCGCTTGTCAATATCTAACTCACGCAACAAGTTGTTCAGATAATTAGCTGACATGTAGATGTGTCCCAACAGAAATCCGTTCTCCAACTTTTCTCCTTCTACATTATACTCGCACAGTTTGCCCCAGTCGTGGAATAGAATACCTATGATGATACGCTCTACCTTGATGTCTTCTGGATAAGGATACACGGGATAGATACCCTCAAGAAGATGCAGCATCTGCCATGTGTGGTTCAGCAGTCCACCAGGGAAAGCATGATGTACACTTGTGGCAGCAGGATACTTGCTGTACTTCGGGAAAAGTTCGTCAGCCTGCTTTCGGATGAAGTCAATGAGCACTTTATCCTTGCAAAAGCCTATGAGTGTTTCGATGGTGGCATCCCATACCTCGCGTTTCACAGGACGGGGCACCAGATGATACAATGGATGCTCCTCCGTTGGAAACGTCCCTGCAATCATGTCCATGTTCGTTGCCGACTTCTTACCTTGGTTGTCACGGATTGTGAGAAAACGCACCAACTGTCCCACTTTGGGGCCACTTGTCTTGGGCACGTCAAACACACAGATCGTCTCTATTTCCTCGTTGTTCGCTATCTTTAAGTTGACGTATGGAGAATTATTGCGTGCCACAGCATCTTGGCGACTCAAAACGATAAATTCTTTATTCATGTCGATAGTAAAATATTGTTTCAGGTGCAAAGATAGTGAATATTTGGGAAAAAGGCGACACATTAATATAAAAATGATGAATGACATAGTGCTGAGATGAAAGAATGCTCCTTCTGACATCGGTTCTGTCTATTGCGGTTTATTTCGAAGGAACTCCGTTCATCTTTTTCTCGTCAAAGGAATGAATGTATAGTTGACCGTGAGTGGTGAAAAGGTAACAGATGCTAAAAAATGGGGGATTTTCAGCTGAAATGTATTTTTTTGTAAAAAATATTAACATTTTTTTTGTTGTAGAAAAGAAAGTTTGTATCTTTGCCGCATCAATCTTATTTAATCTTTTTGAGAGATTTGGGCCTAAATTTTTGAAAATATTCTAAACTTTACCGTTTCCTATGGTGAGAATTTCTCTTTTGGCAAATTATTTGTTCGGATACATTCAATTGTTTCTGAACAATTCGCCATTTGTAATTGGGGGGGGTAATTTTGTAGGACAGACAGAAAAAATAGACATGTGGAAACAGGCAGGGCATCCCTGCTGTGACAGTTTTTTCAACTGTTGCAGCAGGGATGCCCTGTTGTTTATGTGAGTGTTCCTGACATTGCGGAGATGATGTGCTCTTTTGATGGATGCCACCTCATTCATGTTGCCACAAAGAATATATCTCAGAAGATGACTCATGATACATTAATCTAACATAAACTAAAGTTACACTTTTTATTAATTACAAATTATTTATTAACTAACCTAAAAAACTTACTTTTATGAGAACAAAGTTTTTTGTTTTGGTTACGGCATGTTTGATGGCTGTGTCACAGGCATTTGGACAAGGTCGTATAATTCAAGGTCAGGTGATTGCTGATACTGATTCAGAACCCCTGATTGGAGTAGCGGTTCTGGAAAAGGGCACAAGCAACGGCGTCGTTACGGACATCAACGGACGATTCAGTTTGCAGACCAAAGGCGACAATCCAGTGCTGCAGTTTTCTTATGTGGGTTTCATCACCCAGCAGTTGAAGGTGAACAACCGCAACAACTTCACGATTCATCTGGAAGAAGACGTGAAGGCTTTGAGCGACGTGGTGGTCGTTGGTTACGGTGTGCAGAAGAAGAGTGACCTGACAGGTGCAGTTGCATCTGTGAAAGGTGATGAAATCAAGAATTTGTCCACTACTGATGCTGCCGCTGCTCTTCAGGGAAAGGCATCTGGTGTACAAATCATCAACAGCGGCTCACCCGGTGCTGAGGCTGAAATCCGTGTACGTGGTTACAGTTCAAATAGCGGCGACATCAGCCCATTGCTTATCGTGGATGGATTGAAAGTGGACAACATCTCTTATCTGGACCCAACTCTCATTGAGAGTATCGAGGTGCTGAAGGATGCTGCATCAGCAGCCATTTATGGTGCTCAGGCAGGTAATGGTGTTGTGCTCATCACGACCAAGAGCGGTTCCAACAATGGTGGTAAGGTGTCTGTTTCCTATGGACTCAAGGCCGCAAGCCAATCACTTGGCAAGAAAGCAGAACTCTTCGATGCTCCTGAATATATTGCTTACCACAAGTACTTGGGTGACCTCACCGACGAAGAACTTGAATCAAAGGGCTATAAGGGAACAAACACCGATTGGTATGACGAAGTGTTCGGCAATAGTTGGAGTGTTCAGCAAAACCTGACAGTCTCGGGTGGTAATGAGAAAGGACATTTTCTTGCAGCCCTTGGTCTCGTCAACAACAATGGTATGGTGAGAGGAGACAAGGACACCTACAAACGTTTCACTGCACAGGTGAATGCAGACTACAAATTCTACAAGTGGTTGAGCGTAACCAGCAACACTTCTGTTGAAAAGTGGTCAAGAAAGTCTGTAGGCAATGGCTATCAGTCTTTCCTCAACTCTGTTGTTTCCATCGACCCGCTTACTGCTCCTTATGTGTATAGTAAAGATGATATGGGTCTGAACATGAAAAACCGTTGGGACGACCCAACTCTTGCAAATCATGGCAATATCATGACACCTCCTGACTATACGGATGAAAATCCTGTATGGTATGGTACTTCAAAATTCATCGAGGATGCAACTGGTAATCCACTTGCCATGCGCGACCGTCAGAATGCAAGAAACAGTGGTATCAATGTTCGTGGTAATCTTGCTGCCAACATCACTCCTTGGGATTTCCTGACATACACCTCACGCCTTGGCTACCGCATCACTCATGGCAATTCTCATGACTTTTCAACTCCTTTCTGGTTGTCGTCAATGGCATACGGTGACAGATATTCTATCTCTGCAAGCACCAATGCGGGTCTCTATTATCAGTGGGAGAACTTCGTGAACTTCAACAAGTCATTCGGCAAGCACGATCTTGGTGCAATGGTCGGTATGTCGTTCACTAAGAACCATAGAGACAACACCAGTACATCATCTTCTGATACTCAGCAGATTCTGGAAGGTGACGCTGCATCGAACTATCAGTATATCGACTTCTTGAGTGCTAATGGTAAGAGCCATCTCTCTGCCAACAATCAGCCAACAGACTTGACAGAACTCTCCTATTTCGGTCGTCTGTCATACGCTTACGACAGTCGCTACTATTTCCAGGCAAACTTCCGCCGTGACGCATTCGATTCATCGAAACTCTCTAAGGATAAGCGATGGGGAACATTCCCTTCATTCTCTGCAGGTTGGGCAATCAGCAACGAGAAGTTCTTCAAGGATGCTGTTAATGAGAATACCATTTCTTTCTTGAAGATGCGTGCATCTTGGGGACGTAATGGTAATGTAAATATCCTGAATGGTTACAGATACAGTTCTACAGTCAGCATTGGTGGTTATTACAACTTCGGTGATAACGCTACCACCGCAGCAGCACCTTCAGGTTTCGCAAACCCAGACCTCACTTGGGAAACTTCTGAGCAGGTTGACCTCGGTCTTGATGCTCGTTTCCTCAACAACCGTTTGGTATTTGGTTTTGACTGGTACCGCAAAATCACTAAGGACCTCTTGATTAACATCTCACCTTATCCAGAACTTGGCTTTAGTTCTGCAACAGTAAACTCTGGTAAGGTTCTCAACACTGGTTTTGAATTTGAGATTGGATGGCGTGATAACATTGGTGATCTGAAGTATGGTATCAGCACAAACTTCTCAACTTTGAGGAACAGGGTGAAGAGTGTGAACTCTATCCTTCCTCGTATCACCGAGACTGGTATCAGCGGTTTCAACAACAAGTTGCAGCCAACTTTCGAGGCTGGTCACTCTATTTGGTACTTCCGTGGCTTCAAGTATGCTGGGGTGGACAAAGAAACGGGTAAACCTCAATACTTCGATAAGGATGGAAATATTACAGGTTCTCCGACAGACGAAGACAAGCAAGACCTGGGTTGTGCAATTCCTAAGTTCACTTATGGTATCACACTGAACCTCGAATATAAAGGTTTTGACCTGACAATCTTTGGTACAGGTGCTGCCGGCAACAAGATTTACAACTTGATGGTGTCTGCTGACCGTCCACGCGTGAACGGTATTGACACTTACTGGAAAGATTCTTGGAAGCAGCCTGGTGACAATGCTAAATATCCAGATATGAAGGCTGTTGCAACAGACTGGACTTTCTTCTCTTCTGATGCAGCCATCTTCAATGGCTCTTATTTCAAGTTCAAGCAGATTCAACTTGGCTACACACTCCCTGCTAAATTGACAAAGAAGGCCCTCATGAATCAGGTTCGCTTCTCTATATCGCTTGACGACTTCTTCACCATCACAAGTTACCCAGGTGCTGACCCAGAGACTTCTTCTCTCAACAGCGGCGCTTCTCGTGGCTTCGACAATGGTAACTATCCTACATCTAAGAAGGTTGTATTTGGAGTAAATGTAACATTCTAATTATTAAAACGAACAAAATTATGAATAAGAAAATATTTCCAATGCTTGCGCTTTTTGCCGGCGTCGCATTTGTATCATGTCAAGATCAACTTGATATTGAGAAGAAAGGTTCTATATCGATTGAGAGTTTCTATTCTACGGATGAGGATTGCGAGAAAGCACTCGCCTCTGCGTATGAAAACTTCATGGTCAACACTTTGGGACGTACAACTGTCTCTGGCGGTCCTGGTATCTACACACCTGCTAAAGTGCTCGCAAATCACCCTGGTGATGATGTGAATTATGGTGGTGGTAACTATGGTGACCATGAGTTTGGCGGTTCTATTGATGAGTTCCGTTATGACCACACTCCCGAGGCCATTAACTTCCATTACAGAGCACTTTACCTCTCTGTTTATAGCGACAACCTTGTGCTGGAACATTTTGCTAATCCATCCACTGCTTACCAGAAGCAGGCTGTCGCAGAGGCAAGGGTGCTGCGTGCCTACAATTTCTTCCTTCTTGCTTGCTATTGGGGTCAGCCGCCTTTCGTTGATCATCTTCTTAGTGCAGATGCCACTCCAGAAAATAGTGAGATGACTCAGAAGGAATATTTCGTATGGGTAGCCCAGCAGTGCGAAGAGGCACTTCCTGACCTTGTTGAACGTGCGAGCATTTCTGATAAGGAAGGTACCTATCGCGTAACGAAGGGATTTGCCAATGCACTTGCTGGTAAGGCATATATGTTTGCCGGTCAGTACGATAAGGCCAAGACTGCTCTCGGAAAAGTCATCGAATCAAAGAAATATGATTTGGTGGATGGCGATGATTTTCTCAACCTCTTCCATGTGGAGGGTGATGGCTGTAAAGAGAAAATATTCGAAATCAACATGAGATACAATCCTGCAGCCGGCGATTGGAGCACTGGTGGTGGACTGGGCTATATGCAGCACTCAACATGGATGGAGGCTAACTGCTTCAACTGGCGTGCTGGTAACTTCAAGGTTAATCCTGTAGGTAAGTATATTGGTGGCTGTGATGGCTGGGGTTCCATTGGTGTTCCTGAGTGGTATGGTGAAGAATTCTATGAGAATGATGGCGACTCCAAGCGTTTTAAAGCCACACTCATGCATATTGATGATGCAGTCTATCAGACTTCTGGCATTGAAGGTATGACCTATGCAGACGAAAACCTTAACAAGATGTCACTGGAAGAGAAGAAGGCTTCTACCGAAATTGGTATCTCTGATGTTAGTCAGGGACTCTATGGCCAGTCCTTCTGGCTTCCTTTCAAGCACATTGTACGTGCAAACGATGTTACTGACGGCGGTCAGCACGGTGGCAACCTCCGTTTGAACAATATCATCGTGATGCGCTATGCGGAGGTGTTGCTCAATTATGCAGAGTGCTGCCTCCAGACTGGTGATAATGCATCTGCTAAGATTTACATCAACAGGATTCAGGAACGTGCCGGCTCAAAGACGGTCAGCGGCACTGTTGACATGGAAGTGTTGAAGAAAGAGAAATCCTACGAACTTTGGTTTGAGGGCTGTCGTTTCCAGGATATCCTCCGTTGGAACGATGCTAAGGGTATCGAACACCTAAAGAAAGCAGGTTCTGCAGTTCCTCACCTCTTCGACAAATTGTTCCGCCAACCTAAACCGGAAGATGAAAATGTGGTATGGGAGCATGGTACAGAGGCTAACAGCCGTTTCTATATTGTTCATACGCATGAGGCAAAGGATGACGGTTTCACTGTAGGTTTCCAGGAGAAGCACAGGCTCTTCCCTTATCCTTCATCTATTATGGATATCAATCCAGCCCTCAAGCAGAACCCTGGTTATTAAACAATGATGAATTTTTAATGATTCTTCTGTAAAAAGTGAAGGGTGAAGAAATAATTGTCTGAGACGAGACAAAACAATTTCTTCACCCTTTCTTTTTTATTTGTGATGTTGGTGACATCTTTTTTATATATGATGTTGGTAACCTTGCTGTTGCAAATAGGTGTGAGAGGGTGGGGCGGTGATGGCTTTTTTAATGTACTCCATACAAATATCGAGGAAAAAGTTTTGCCGTAAAAATAAAATGTTGTACTTTTGCACCTAAATTGAATAAAATGGCAAATTTTAGCAACATAGCACTACTGAACCTTCTTGGACTTCGACTTACAGGGTCGAAGATGAGAAAGGTGTGCAGTTGCTATCAAGCATAACGATACAAACAAAATGTTTAACCTTTCTCATGGTCATGGGGAAGGTTTTACTTTTATATGTAGGTAGCCGTACTCATGGCTTGGAGAAGTATAATTTAACAAAAATATGGCAGATAGATTATTTATTTTCGACACGACGCTCCGCGATGGCGAACAGGTGCCAGGATGTCAACTCAACACGGTTGAGAAGATTCAGGTGGCTAAGCAACTGGAAGCGTTGGGTGTGGATGTTATTGAGGCTGGTTTCCCCATCTCCAGCCCTGGCGATTTCAATAGTGTGGTGGAAATCTCAAAGGCGGTCACTTGGCCTACCATCTGTGCGCTGACCCGTGCAGTGGAGAAGGATATTGACTGTGCAGCAGAGGCGTTGCAGTACGCGAAGCGGAAGCGCATCCACACGGGTATTGGCACATCGCCTTCACACATCAGGTACAAGTTCAACTCGACACCCGAAGAAATCATCGAACGGGCTGTGGCAGCGGTGAAGTATGCTAAGAAGTACGTGGAGGATGTAGAGTTCTATGCTGAGGATGCAGGTCGTACGGACAATGAGTATTTGGCACGGGTCATCGATGCGGTGACCAAGGCTGGTGCGACGGTTTGTAACATCCCCGACACGACGGGCTTCCGTGTACCGAACGAGTACCATGAGAAAATCAAGTATCTCTATGAGCATGTGGATGCCTTTGCGGCTGGCAAGTCCATCCTCTCGACTCACTGCCACAATGACCTCGGCATGGCAACTGCCAACACGGTGGCAGGTGTGTTGGGTGGAGCGCGTCAAGTAGAGGTGACCATCAATGGTATCGGCGAACGTGCCGGTAACACCTCATTGGAAGAGGTGGCAATGATTTTCAAGACTCACCCCGACTTGGGCATTGAAACGAACATCAACACGACAAAGATTTATCCGACGAGCCGAATGGTGTCAAGCCTCATGAACATGCCTGTGCAGCCTAACAAGGCGATTGTGGGTAAGAACGCGTTTGCACACTCCAGCGGTATTCATCAAGACGGTGTGCTGAAGAATGCTTCGACCTACGAAATTATGGATCCCAAGGAAGTGGGTATCGACGATAATGCCATCGTGCTGACCGCCCGAAGTGGACGTGCAGCACTGAAGCATCGTCTGCATGTGAATGGTGTGGAAGTGGATGGCGAGAAACTGGATAAACTCTATGAGGAGTTCCTCAAACTGGCTGATAAGAAGAAAGAAGTGACTGATGATGACATCCTTGTGTTGGCTGGTGCTGACCGTTCGGAGACACACAACGTGAAACTCGACTACCTGCAGGTAACTACAGGCAAGGGCGTTCGTTCCGTGGCATCCATCGGTTTGCAGGTAGCGAACGAACACTTTGAGGCTGCGGCATCAGGTAATGGTCCTGTAGATGCTGCCATCAATGCGCTGAAATGTATCATCAAGCGCAAGATGACCCTTAAGGAGTTCACCATTCAGGCTCTCTCGAAGGGTAGTGATGATATGGGTAAAGTCCACATGCAGGTGGAGTACAACAACCATCTCTACTATGGTTTCGGTGCCAATACTGACATCGTCACCGCTTCCGTTGAGGCTTATATCGATTGTATCAATAAATTCCGCAACTAAACAATGGGAAAGACATTATTTGACAAGATATGGGATGCACATATAGTGCAAACTATTGAAGACGGTCCTACACAACTTTATATTGACCGATTGTATTGCCATGAGGTAACAAGTCCGCAGGCGTTTGATACGCTTCGCGATAAGGGAATTAAACCTTTTCGTTTAGAGCGTATTGTGGCAATGCCTGACCATAACACTCCTTCCGATCAGCAGGAGCGCATCGACGACCCTGTGGGACGCAAGCAGGTGGAAACCCTGAAGGCGAACTGCGAGGAGTTTGGCATCAAGCACTTTGCGATGGGCACAAAGGACAACGGCATCATCCATGTGGTGGGTCCTGAGAAGGCACTTTCGCTGCCGGGCATGACCATCGTATGTGGTGACTCACATACTTCCACGCATGGTGCAGTGGGTGCCATCGCAATGGGTATCGGTACCAGTGAGGTTGCTCAGGTGTTGGCTTCGCAGTGCATCTTGCAGAGCAAGCCCAAGACCATGCGCATCAATATTGAAGGTACACTGCCTGAAGGTACGACTGCCAAGGATGTGGCACTCTACATTATGGCACAGATGACCACCAGTGGTGCCACGGGGTATGCAGTGGAATATGCTGGTTCGGCTGTCCGTAGCATGAGCATGGAGGGACGTTTGACGCTCTCCAACCTCTCCATCGAGATGGGTAGCCGTGCGGGTCTGATTGCTCCCGATGAAATCACCTTCGAATATCTGAAAGGTCGTGAATATGCACCGAAGGGTGAAGACTGGGACAAGGCTGTGGAAGAGTGGAAGAGACTCCGTTCTGACGAGGATGCCGTGTTCGACAAGGAGGTGACTTATCGTGCCGAGGACATCGCTCCCCGCATCACCTACGGAACGAACCCGGGTGCTGGCATCGCCATCGACGAGTGCATCCCGACTCTCGAAGAGATTCCCGAAGCAGACCGCTCTCAGTTCTTGAGCATGCTCGAATATATGCAGTTTGAACCGGGTCAGAAACTTGAAGGTGTGCCTGTTGATTACTGCTTCCTCGGCGCCTGCACCAATGGCCGTATCGAAGATTTCCGTGCCTTTGCTTCTGTGGTGAAGGGCAAGAAGAAGGCTGACAACGTGGTGGCTTGGCTCGTGCCTGGCTCATGGTTGGTGCGTCAGCAGATTATCGACGAGGGCATTGACAAGGTTCTGGAAGAGGCAGGTTTTGAACTCCGCCTCCCATCTTGTTCTTCATGCCTTGCCATGAACCCTGATAAGGTGCCTGCTGGCAAACTCTCCATCTCCACCAGCAACCGCAACTTCGTCGGTCGTCAAGGTCCCGGTGCCCGCACCATCCTTGCCAGCCCATTGGTGGTGGCAGCATCAGCAATCACAGGAGTAGTAACTGACCCAAGAAAGATTTGACATTATGAAAGAAAAATTTGACATCATCCAGTCAACCTGCATTCCGATTCAGATTGACAACTGCAATACCGACCTCATCATTCCTGCCCGCTACTTGGCGAGCACGACGCGTGACCCACAGTTCTTTGGCGATGCCTTCATGCACGACCTTCGTTTTGATGCAGATGGCAACCCTGTGAAGGACTTCGTGATGAACAAGCCTGAGTATGCCGAGGCACCTCGCAAGGGTGTACACGAAATCATTGTGGGCGGTCAGAACTGGGGTTCAGGTTCCAGTCGCGAACATGCCGCATGGGCGATTGCTGGCTACGGTGTGCGTGTGGTCATCTCCAGTTCTTTCGCAGACATCCATCGCAACAACCTCCTCAACTGTTTCGTACTGCCCGTCATTGTCAGCAAGGAGTTCCAGCAGGAACTTTTCAACAGCATCGCTGACAACTCACAGACAGAGGTGAAGGTGGACGTGCCCAACCAGACGGTGACCAACCTCGCCACAGGCCACAGCGAGCACTTCGACATCAACTCCTATAAGAAGTATTGCCTCATGAATGCCTACGACGACATCGACTTCCTGCTTTCTAATAAAGAGAAGATTGAGGCATTTGAAAAGAAAGAGGAAGCAGCACCTGAATCCCCTGAAACTCCTGAATCCCCTGAAACTCCTCAGGCTTCCGCTTCTCTCTACGTCGAAGCCTCTAACGAGGCTCCCGCTGAAGAGTCTGCTGAAGAGGTCGCTCCCATTGAGGTGACAGCCAAGGAAAGTGAACCTTTCGTACCTAAGAAGTTGCTGCCTATCAATCGGGGATTGGCGAAGTTCTTTTTACTGAGCCTCATTACATTGGGTATTTATGGCATCGTTGTGCTTGCTCAGATATCAAGTGAGATTAACACTGTTGCCACCCGATATGATGGTCGCAAGACTACCAATTACTTGTGGGTGTTCTTCCTTTGGGGATGGCTTACGGGTGGTATCGCATACCTTGTGTGGTCCCACAAGATCAGCAATCGCATTGGTAACGAACTTCAGCGTCGTCAGATTCCGTACTCTTTCGGTGCATCTGATTACTGGCTTTGGTGTGTGTTAGGCTCTTGTGTAGGTTTTCTTCCATTGGTGTACACTCACAAACTGTTAAATGCCATGAACCAACTCAATGCTGATTACAATCAGAAGGGATAACAGTTCCCACATATTTTATATAATGCGTCAATAATTAAGCGGCACTAAGTTCGATGAAACTTGGTGCCGCTTTGTTATTCGTCACAATTGGGGTGTATTATTTGATGTACTGCATAATCAAATCCACCACTTCATCCTCAGTATGTCCTGCCATAGAAATGACGAGGTCATAATTACGAGTGTCATAACGTGAGGTCTCGGCATACTTCTTCACATAGTTCTCACGCATCTTGTCCACCTTCTTAATGACTTTCTCTGCATCCTCACGACCAAGCAACTGCTTCTTCATCACACGTTGAATGCGCTGTTCCATGGGTGCTTGAATCAGAATGCTCAAGTGATTGGGATGGTTGCTAAACACTGAGAAGCCCAAACGACCCGCAATGATGCACGACTCCTCTTCTGCAATATTTGTCAGGATTTGTTTCTCTGTTTCAAACATCTCGTCAGTTGTCAGCACATCAGGTTCATCAAGTGCAGAGATGTCATTGTAGTACATGGTCTTCACCTTCTCTGCAAGAAAGAAACTGCGCGAAAATTCAGCCCACCAACTATGGTTTCTTCCTTTCAATCTCTCGATTTCCTCTACCGTCAGATTGTATTTCTCTTCCAAAGCCTTGATAAGTGCCTTGTCGTAGAACTTTACACCTAATTTCGCCGCCAGTTTTTCTCCGACAGTGCGCCCACCGCTACCCAATTCGCGGTTGAGGGTGATCACAAATTTCTCATTCTTGTTCATAGTTGATATTTTTATAAGTTGTTCATTGGTCACAGGCAAAGATACACTCTTTTTTTGACATGGAGAAATATTTTTGCCTTTTATGTTCATCTCATTCGTTCTGTCACCATTTCCTGCATCCGATTCTCCAACTCCCGACTGTCTTTCAGCACATTCCAAATGCCATCTTCCGAAAGCACCCCACGCTTCAAGTCTTTCGGTAACCGTCCTGCCTCGTCATCCTCAAAGTCTCGTTTCCATTCCTCACTACTTAGGTAGCCTTCCAGTTTCCGAAGGGCTTCCTGAACTTCTGTATATTGACTCAATGCTGCCGACAACTGCTCCACTGCTGCAGCAACTTGCTCCAAGCATTGCTCCATCTCTTTGATACGTTCAATTTGCTCCATAAGGTCCTCAAAAAAATATCGCCTCACGAATTCGTGGGGCGATATATATATATATTTATATGTTTTTGCCAAGAATTCGCTTTGCTTACTTGTAGCACTTCCAAATGCCGTCCAACTTTGCCTGTGGCAACTTCTTGGTGAAAAGGCTGACAAGCAACACAACAGGGAAGCCGCCCACCATAGCGATGGCACCGCAGTCAATCGGGTTGATGGGATTGCCCATGAGCATGTTGACCACTGTAAAGCCGACACCCCAGATGAAGCATGCCCAAACGGAAGCCGTTGTGACGCCACGCCAATAGAGACCCAAAAGGAATGGAGCGAGGAACGCACCAGCCAATGCCCCCCAACTGATGCCCATGAGTTGGGCGATGAACGTAGGTGGATTGAGGGCGATGAGTACGGAGATGACGATAAAGAAGACGATGAGCACACGCATGATGATCACCTTGCGACGCTCAATCTTTTCTGCCACTTCAGCATCAATCTCACCACTCTTCACTTCGTCGGCACCAGCACGTTTGTCGCGATAGATGAGGTCGAGTGTCATGGTGGAAGAAGAGGTGAGTACCAACGATGCCAATGTGGACATCGAAGCCGAGAGCACCAACACCATTACAAGACCAATGAGCAGGTCTGAATCGACTGCTGTATCAAGCATCGTGGGGATGATGTCGTCAAACTTATAGTTATGACGTGCCTCGTTCCAAACGGGTTCGCCAAACAGACGTCCGAAACCACCGAGGAAGTAGCAGCCACCAGCCACTACAAAGGCAAAGATGGTCGAGATGATGGTGCCACGCTTGATGGCACTCTCATCGGTGATGGAGTAGAACTTACCTACCATCTGCGGAAGTCCCCATGTGCCAAGCGAAGTCAGTACCACCACGCCGAGCAGGCTCATGGGGTTGGGACCCCACCATGAGGCGAAGTCGCCTGGCTGGAAGTTTTTGTAGAGCGGATTCTCAAGATCGTGAGCCGTTGGCACCGCCTCTTTCAACTTGCTGAGAGCTTCCGTAAAGCCACCTTGGTTGTTGAGCACCACCGCGATGACAGCGATAATACCGCCCAACATCACGATGCCTTGGATGAAGTCGTTGATGGCAGTGGCTTTATAACCACCCAATATCACATACACCGCAGTAAGCAGTGCCATGATGATGATGCAGTACTCGTAAGGAATGCCGAAGCCCATGTCGAAGAGTTTCGAGATGCCGCTATACACACCTGCTGTGTAGGGAATGAGGAACACGAAAGCAATGATGGAAGCCACGATACGCAAGCCCTGGTTGCTGAAACGTGTGCCGAAAAAGTCGGGCATGGTGCGTGATTTGATGTGTTGGGTCATCAGTTTGGTGCGACGCCCCAGAATGAGCCATGCCAACAGCGAACCGATGATGGCGTTGCCAATACCAATCCATGAACTGGCAAGTCCGTATTTCCAACCGAACTGACCTGCATAACCGACGAACACGACGGCTGAGAAATAACTGGTGCCAAAGGCAAATGCTGAAAGCCAAGGCCCCACAGAGCGACCGCCCAGCACGAAGCCATCCACATTTTTGGCCTGTTTACGTGAGTAGATGCCTACATAAACCATCACAATCAGGAAGATGATGGTGAGAAGAATCTTGATAATCATAAGAAGAACCTTTTAATTGATTAGTGAAAACGAATCTGCATCTGTCCCATGATGGCATGGTTGGCTCCATGCACGAACTGGCCGTCCTGTATGTAGGCACTCTTATAGACATACTGCAACTGGATGCGGCACTTTTGGTAAAACCAGTATTGCAGACCAAAGATGGCCTTGTGCTGATCCATGCCGAGATCTGTGTTGAAATTGAAGAAGTCATAGGAACCGACGAGGTCGCAGTGTGAGTTGCCCAAAGGCACGTTGCCGGTCACGTAAGCACCGCGACTGACTGCATCGCCGTCTTTACCTTCAAGGTATTCGCCATGCGCATTGAAAGCCTTCGACTTATAGTCAAAACCCACTGTCCATCGGTTGCGTTTGTAGTTCTGTCCGATGGCGATGGCAGGATTGTAGAGCGATGTATTGATGGCGTGTCCGCGTCCCAACTGTCCTGTGGCAACCAGGTTGAGACCCTTTACAGGGCGATACTCCAACCGACCGATGAAGTCCTTCTCGGCATTGCCGTCCTTCTTGTTGATGCCCTGTCCATTCATGACATCCAACTCATAACGGACTTTGGCATCGTTTGTCTCACCGTAGATGGAGAGCCCGAGGTCACGGCCATATTGCACACCAAAGAGCGGGTCACTACCGCAACCAGCCAGATAAGTCACGCCTTCACTGTATACATCAATAGCCTCCATTGACGTGGGCGAAAGGGGATTCTCATAGGAAAGTCCGTTTTTGAACTGTCCGAAGCGGAGACATTCAATGCCTTGTTGTCCGTCAGTCGGTAGTCGGTGTAGTACTCCTGCACCACACTGGAGAAGTCGTGCATGAAGCAAAACGCCCAGCGGTCGGTAATTTGGGCATTGGCCCAAAAAAGGGTCCGCTTGATTTCGAAAGTGTTAGTGTCCTTTCCTCCCTTGTGAGTGTAGTTAAAACCTCCCTGCGCATAACCGTGCAGTTGGATACGTCCAGCCAGATCCTTTGTCCAGTCTGGTAACTGATTAGTCCCTTGTTGTGTTCCCTGGGCACGAAGATTGCCTGCTGCGAGACATCCCAGCAGCAGAGCCGAAAAGAATGTAACTTTGAATTGCATAGTGTTTGTTGTTAAGTAATAAAAGGTGTTTGTTACAAATCTTCGGCGCAAAGTTACAAATTTTATATTACTTTTACAAACATTCCCTAAATAATGTTAAAGAGGATGCGTTTTTAATTGTCTAATCATGATTTTTTGTTTCCAAAAACAGGGGTTACATGCTTGGTTGATGTTTTCGTTTCACTTTTCGTTTCACTTTTCGTTTTAGTTTTGTAACTTTGCACCCGAAATAGCAAAGAAACATGGATAAGTTGATAGAAATCATGGACACAACGCTCCGCGATGGTGAACAGACCAATGGCGTGAGTTTTGTACCACACGAGAAATTGATGATTGCCCGTATGCTGCTGATGGATCTGAATGCGGATCGGATTGAGGTGGCTTCAGCGCGCGTGTCCGATGGCGAAAAAGAGGCTGTGAAAAGTATCTGCCGTTGGGCGCGTCAGGCTGGCATGCTCGACCGTGTGGAGGTGCTGGGTTTTGTGGACGGAAAAACCTCACTCGACTGGATAAACGACTGCGGATGTCAGAACATCAATCTGCTCTGCAAGGGCAGCGAACGGCATTGCAAATATCAGTTGAAGAAAACACTCGAGGAACACGTAACAGACATCAAGCAGAGCATTGCCTATGCCAATGAGTTGGGCATCTGTGTGAATCTCTACATGGAGGACTGGTCAAATGGTATGAAGGACAGTCCTGACTATGTATTTGGCTTTGTCGATGCACTGAAGGATTGTGGTGTGAGACGCTTCATGTTGCCCGACACGCTGGGCATTCTCAATCCACAGTTGACTGCTGCTTTCATGGGACAGATGACAAGCCGCTATCCCCATTTGCAGTTTGATTTCCATGCCCACAACGACTACGACCTCGCCACCAGTAATGTGCTGGCAGCCGTGCTGGCAGGCTGTCGGGGAGTTCATACCGCTGTGAACGGACTTGGTGAACGGGCAGGCAACGCACCGCTCTCATCTGTTCAAGCCATCCTGAAAGACCATGCCCATGTGCGTACACATATTAAAGAAGAGAACCTCGGCAAGGTATCGACCATGGTGGAGAGTCTGTCAGGCATCGCCATCCCCCCCAACAAACCTATCATCGGCGAGAGTGTCTTCACGCAGGTGGCTGGTGTGCATGCCGATGGTGACAATAAGAATAACCTCTACTGCAATGACCTCCTGCCTGAGCGTTTTGGTAGAAAGCGTGAGTATGCTTTAGGCAAGAATTCAGGTAAGGCAAACATTCTCAAGAACCTTGAAGAGTTGGGTCTTGAACTCACACCTGAGCAGACACGCCGTGTGACTGACCGCATCATCGAATTGGGCGACAAGAAACAACTCATCACACAGGAAGACCTTCCCTACATCGTGGCGGATGTGCTGAAACATAGTGCGCCCGACGACAAGGTGAAACTTATCTCTTATATGGTTTCCACCGCATACGGCTTGAAACCTATGGCATCCGTGAAACTCAAAGTGAATGGCGAAGTATTTGAAGAGTCCGCTATGGGTGACGGTATGTACGATGCCTTCATTCATGCCGTGCGCCACATCTACAAAGACAGGCTTAACCGCACCTTCCCTTGCCTCACCAATTATCAGGTCAGCATCCCGCCAGGCGGTCGTACAGATGCCCTTGTTCAAACCACCATTTCGTGGACTTACAACGAGCGTGCCTACCGCACTCGTGCCCTTGATGCCGACCAGACGGAAGCAGCCATCAAAGCAACCATCAAGATATTAAATATCATAGAGAACGAATGACAATTCGTTCTCTTTTTTTTGCCCAAGTCAAAAAAAAGTTGTACCTTTGTGCCCAGTTTTAGGATACTCCGTAATTCGTAATAGGTAAGTGACTCCGTCGTGCTTTAAGGTGCGTTGCCTTTTTTCAAGAGTAGGTTCGCAACGCCAGACGCAGATCTGAAGGATTCGTAATGAAGGAGCGTGTTACTTATTAAATTATCACTGAATGAAAAAATTGTGTAAGGCTGTAAGCCTGGCATCATTGTGTGTCAGTCTTGCAGGAAATGTCTGCGCACAGCAGCCGCTGCCTCTGTCGCTTGAACGCATGTTTGAGTTGGCGGAGACGCAGAACCGTGCGTTGGCTGTCATGGACATGGCTGTTCGTGAGGCAGAAGAGGGAATCAAAGTGGCAAAGACTTCGCAGTTGCCCGACTTGGATGCCAGTTTGGCAGTGAGTTATCTGGGAAATGCCAACGTGTTTGCGCGTGAGTGGAAAGATTTTCAGGTGGCTCATCTGTCACATTTCGGCAACAACTTTGCCTTCGAGGCTTCGCAGGTCATCTATTCGGGCGGTGCCGTCACGGCAAGCATCGACTTGGCGAAGATGAAGCGTGAGATGGTTCTGCTTTCAAAGGAAGAAATGCGCGAGAATGTACGCATGATGTTGGCTGGAAGTTATCTGCAACTTTACAAACTGCAGAACGAACAGCGTGTGTATGAGCAGAATACCCATCAAACACGGAAACTCATTGATGAAATCAACGCCAAACATGCACAAGGCGTGGCACTGAAGAATGACGTGACACGTTATGAACTGCAACTGAAAGGCTATGAGTTGGCGCTGACGCAGATTCAGAACAACCGTGAGGTGCTCAATCATCGGTTGAACATAGCCCTCGGATTGCCCGAAGACACGCAGATTGAGGTGGACACAACGATGACGGCAAACCTCCCGACTGCCTCTAACGAACTGACGTGGCAGAACGAAGCCTTGCTGTCGGCTCCTTCGCTGAAACAGAGTCTGTTGGGCATCGACATGAGCAAGCAGGGTGAAAAACTGGCAGGTGCTGACAGCAAACCCTCTGTCTTTGCCTTTGCTGCCGACAAGTTGGATGGTCCTATCCTCACAGAGGTGCCTACCATCAATTCCAACCTCAACTATTGGTATGCAGGTGTGGGCGTGAAGTACAGCCTTTCGTCGTTTTTCAAAGGAAACAAGAAAGTGCGTCAGGCGCGTGCTGCCACGCTTTTGGCAGAGGAAGAACATCGCATGGCGCAGGACAACATGCGTACGGCGGTGAAGGATGCCTACATGCATTTCGACGAGTCTTTCACGCTCTACGACACGCAAAAGAAAAGCCTCGAACTGGCACAGCAAAACTATCAGGTGGTGAACAACCGCTACCTGAACGGGTTGGCACTCATCACTGATATGCTCGATGCCAGTAACCAGAAACTGAATGCCGAACTGCAAGTGGTGAATGCCGAAATCAACATCTTATTCAATTATTATCAACTAAAGAAAACTGTAGGAACATTATGAAACATAAAACAAAGAAACTGATTTACAACGTGATTGTCGTTGCCGCCCTGTTGGTGGGTCTTGTATGGGTGTGCAGCAAGTTTATTCATTTCGGTCGTGTGGAGTTCACCGACAACGCACAGGTGAAGCAACTTATCGTGCCTGCTAACAGCCGTGTGCAAGGCTTTATCAAGGAGGTGCGTTTCGAAGAGTATCAGACCGTGAAGAAAGGCGACACACTCGCCATCATCGAAGATACCGAATTCCGCTATCGTCTGGCACAGGCAGAGGCTGACTACCAGAATGCGACGGCAGGCAAGAGTGCCATGCACAATGTCATCTCCACCACTTCCAATAATATTGCCGTGAACGAAGCCTCCATAGAGGAAGCGCGCATCGTGATGGAGAATGCCCAGAAAAACTATGAGCGTTTTGCCAACTTGCTCAAGCAGGAAAGTGTGACGAGGCAGCAGTTTGACGACATGAAGACGGCTTACGAGGCTGCCAAGGCACGTTATGAGATGTTGCAACGCTCCAAGCAATCGACCACGCTGGCTGTGAAGGAGCAGCACACACGGCTGGGTCAGAACGATGCTGGCATTGCATTGGCAGAGGCGGCTGTGGAATTGGCACGGCTTAACCTTTCCTACACAGTCATCGTGGCTCCTTGCGACGGTGTGACAGGTCGGAAAGAGATTCAAGTGGGGCAACTCATCCAACCCGGACAAACCATTGTCGATATTGTGGACAGCGAAGACAAATGGGTGGTGGCGAACTACAAGGAGACACAAACTGCCCACATTCATCCGGGACAGGAAGTGGAGATTGAGGTGGATGCTGTGCCAGGTGTCACTTTCAAGGGTACAGTGACCAGCATCTCCCGTGCCACAGGTGCAGCCTTCTCCCTGCTGCCACAGGACAATTCGAGTGGCAATTTTGTGAAGGTGGAACAGCGCATCCCACTCCGCATCGACTTCTCCAAAGAGAACCGTGCTGAGGATTTGGAGCGTGTGTCTGCTGGTATGAATGTGGAATGCACAGTAAAATATTAACAATTTTGAAAAGGAGTAAAAGGAGTTAGAGTAGTTAAAGCCGATACCTTGCCAACAGCATGACATTCGGCTCTAACTCCTGAGCGTAGCGGTAACTCCCCTAACTCCCTTAATTTCTAATTAAACATGAATCCATCTTTCTCCATTCCGCAAATGCACGACTTCGTGCCGCAGCGACTCCGTCCTTGGATTCTGGTGCTCTTCGTGCTGGTGTTCCAGTTCTCAGGCGGTGTCTATCTGGCATCCGTTGCCGAGATGGTGGGCAGCACCCAACTGTTGCAGGAAGACATCCAGATGGCTGGTTATGCCTCGCTGATAGGCATGGCACTCTTCTTCGGCATGATGTTCCGCATCAAGATGGCTGTCAAGTCGAAACCCGCATTGCTCATCTGCTGTGCCGTCATCCTGCTGGCAAACATCATCTGTGCCAACACCACCTCCGTGCCGCTGTTGGTCGCCACCTGTTTTGTGGCAGGCTTCTTCCGCATCTGGGGCACCTTTGAGTGCAACAGCACCATCCAACTCTGGATCACCCCAAAGCGCGACATGTCCGTGTTCTTCTGCTATGTCTATCTCATTGTCAACAGCACCATCCAACTCTCTGGCATCATGTCGGTCTATATCGCTTTTTGGCATACATGGGAGTACATGCACTATGCCGTCGTGTTGGCACTTTTGTTAGTCATGATGACCACCTTGGTCATCTACAACGACAAGCGTGTCATGCCACCTCTGCCACTCTATGGCATTGACTGGCTCGGCATGCTCATGTGGGGTGTGGTGGGCTTGTGTGTGGCATTTGTCTGCACCTATGGTGAATACTACGATTGGTTCGACTCCTTCAACATCCGCTTCGCCACGTTCCTTGGAGTCATCACCTTCATCCTGAACCGTTGGCGCGCTTCGTTTATCCACCACTCCTACATCTTCCACGACCTCTTCAGCCGTTTCCCGATGGTGCTCACGCTCATTGGCATCATCGTGCTGGGTGACACGCTGTTGGCTCCACAGCACATTTTCGAGCATGCCTTGATGGAAGGCATTCTTGGTTACGACTCGCTCAACGTCATCTCGCTCAACTGGGTGGGATTCTTGGGCACCCTGCTCGGCTGTCAGTTCGTCTATGTGCTCTTTGCCCGATGGAAATGGCCCTATCAGCGCATGCTCATGATTGCCTTCTTGTGCTACATCTTCTATCTGGCATACTTCTACTTCGTCATCGACTACAACCTGCCGAAGGAAGCCCTCTATCTCCCCATCATCGTGCGCACCGTCGGTTATGTTATCATGGCAACTGCCGTTTTGACAGCCAACACCAGCCTTCCTTTCCCCTTCTACTTTTGCCAAGCGGTGTGTGTGCAGAACCTCTTCAGTGCTGCTCTTGCTGGCTGCATCGGCTCTGCCATCGTGGGACGCATGCTGAAAGTGGTGCAGAAAACTAACTTCATGGAACTGAGTGCAGGCATCGACCATCTCACCCCCTTCTCCCAAGGAGGTTGGGAAGGGGCTATTCAAGCGCAAGCCCTGCTTGAATCGATGAAGGAGATATACGGAATACTCCTGCTTGTCGCCATCGGTGCATGGCTCTTTGCAGCCCTCTTCCATCCAGCCATCCGACCTATCAACCTCTTCCATCCGCTCTTCACCACCATCCGCAGCAACCTCTCGATGGATATGCTGAAGAAGATGAGGGCTGAGAAACGAACAGAGATGGGCAATTGAGTGTTCAAAGACGAAGAAAAAGTGGTCATGTGGATGATTGACTGAAAAAACTCATGAGGAAGTTTTGTGGTCTTTGAAAAGAGGGGTATCTTTGCACCATCTAATTTCTACAACGACTAAAGAAAGGACAAGACAATGGAAAAGTATCAGAAAGTGATTTCCGCAGCCATCATTGCTGTCGGTCTAATCGTGTTGGGACTGTGTCTCAAGGGCGGTATTGACAACTTCACCAAC
>CAJOLW010000019.1 GCA_905235525.1 uncultured Bacteroidaceae bacterium | reverse complement strand
AAGACTGGATTTTAAAACACCAGTCGAGTTCCTCAAACAAAAATATGGAGATAATAAAACAATTATAAAGTTGTTGCGTTATTAATTTGAATCCTGCTTCCGTTTACAAAAGTTAAAAGTGTTAAATCTTTACTCTTTAAATCACTCACAGAATCCACTTCTTCACATTTCTACCGTTTAGATTGTAAGTCTTTGAAATAAAGCAATATACAAATACGAAGGATGCAACAACTTGGCTACCATTATTATCCCTAGCAGTGTGAAGCGCATTGAAGACAAGGCTTTCTCAGGCTGTCGCAACTTGGTTGATATACATTGCCAGGGTACAACGCCACCATATTTTGGTGAACTATGTTCTTTTGATTCTGAAACTTGTTTTTCTGCTATGTTATATGTTCCACGTGGTGCACTTGATGCATATAAGAAAAGCGGTTGGAGAATATTCAAGAACATCGTAGAAGAAAAATTCTAAGGAGTCAAGGAGTAAAAATGAAAACTTCAAACTCCTTAGACAAAAAAATGATGCCACAGTGGTTTGAAAGATTATAATAAATGCCGACTCTACATGGTGCGTAGAGTCGGCATTTTTTGTGGATGATTGTTTGTTTTTACTTCTTCTCCTTCAAGAGGTCGCGGATTTCAGTCAGGAGAACTTCTTCCTTCGTTGGTTCTGGTTCTGGAGCGGCAGCAGCCTCTTCAGCCTCCTTCTTCTTGCGGAGGGCAGATGCCTTGGCGATAGCCTTCACGATGAAGAACAAGCAGATGGCGATGATGAAGAAGTCGAGCACGTTCTGACAGAATGCGCCGTAGTTCCATGTCACTGCTTCGACAGCCTCAGTCACTACTTCGCCTGCCTCGTTGGTCACTTCTGGGATGCCGGGCTTGAGTTCAATCTTCAGGTCACTTACATTCACATCCCACATGGCAGCCACGAGCGGCATGATGAGGTCTGCTACGATTGAAGACACAATCTTGCCGAATGCACCACCGATGATGACACCGACAGCCATGTCCATCACATTGCCTTTGAAGGCGAATTCCTTAAATTCTTCGATAAATTTTGCCATAGTCTTTGATTTTTATATAATAAAACGTTGAAAGGTATCGTTATAAATGATACGAGAATGTGAATGTTCTCGTTGCAAAGGTACAAAAAAATCTACACACCGTGTTAATAAACTAAAAAAAATATGAAGAATCAATTGTTTTTTCTGTTGATGATGTGCACGTTATTGCTGCTTGCGGCATGTTCGACGGCTCATCATTGTAACTGCGGATGAACATTAGAGGGAAAAAGAAACTCCGCTATCCGAGAAGGGTAGCGGAGTTTTTTGTTGGTGTGTTCTTTGACGAAATCAAAGAACACACAATGTGTTGAATTCTCTTATTTGAGTTCAGCGAGGTACTTGATAGTACGAACCATCTGAGAAGTGTAAGAGTTCTCGTTGTCATACCAAGAAACAACCTGTACCTGGTAAGTGTCGTCGTCAATCTTAGAAACCATAGTCTGAGTTGCGTCGAAGAGAGAACCGAACTTCATACCGATGATGTCAGAAGAAACGATCTGATCCTCAGTGTAACCGAAACTCTCAGTACCAGCAGCCTTCATGGCAGCGTTGATGCCTTCCTTAGTGATGTCCTTACCCTTCACAACAGCAACGAGGATAGTAGTAGAACCTGTTGGAGTTGGAACGCGCTGTGCAGAACCGATGAGTTTGCCGTTCAGTTCAGGAATAACGAGACCGATAGCCTTAGCAGCACCAGTTGAGTTAGGAACGATGTTCTGAGCACCAGCACGGCTGCGACGGAGGTCACCCTTGCGCTGAGGACCGTCGAGAATCATCTGGTCGCCAGTGTAAGCGTGGATAGTTGACATGATACCGCTAACGATAGGAGCGTAGCCGTTCAAAGCAGCAGCCATAGGAGCCAAGCAGTTAGTGGTGCAAGATGCAGCAGAAATCACTGTGTCAGCAGGAGTCAGAGTCTTGTGGTTTACGTTGTAAACGATAGTTGGGAGGTCATTGCCTGCAGGAGCAGAGATAACCACCTTCTTTGCACCAGCCTGGATGTGTGCAGAAGCCTTCTCCTTAGAAGTGTAGAAACCAGTGCACTCGAGCACTACGTCAACACCAAGTTCGCCCCAAGGAAGTTCTGCAGCGTTTGGCTTAGCGTAGATAGTGATTTCCTTACCGTCAACGATGATAGAGTTGTCTGTTGCTTCAACAGTGTGCTTGCCTTCGCCGAACTTGCCAGCGAAACCACCCTGTGCAGTGTCATACTTGAGGAGGTGAGCAAGCATCTTAGGGCTTGTCAAGTCGTTGATTGCGATTACTTCATAACCTTCAGCCTCGAACATCTGACGGAAAGCGAGGCGACCAATACGGCCAAAGCCGTTAATAGCTACTTTTGTCATTGATTTAATAAATTTATTGAGTTAATAATAACTATATGTGTTGCTTGTGTTTTTTAAGGGAAGGAAAAAACCTTACGGATATCCCAACTCTCTTTCCGGCTGCAAAGGTACGAAAAAATTATCAATGTAAATCATTTTTGTCGCAAATTCTTTTGAAAATTGAACGAGTAGATGGCAAAAGCCCCACATTAGGCAACAAAATGACAAGAGAAGAATGGATTTTGCCAACTGCGTGTTGCAAAAGGGTGGGGGCAGAGGCGCAATTTCTTGTACAGACGTGCACCCCATCAAGCAGGTCTATATGCAGTGCAACTGCCGCTACCAACTGTCAGGCAATGCCGATTGGAATGCAGCGATGCTGGAGAAAAAAATCAAAACCTATAATAAAATGAAGTAAACGTTTATTTTTACCTTTAGATTTCGTACCGTTGGTTTCGCCGAAAGGTACTTGCATTCGACAATAAAAGCGAAAAAGACTTTTTCTCTTTGTATTGTGCTCATTTATTCGTACCGTTGGCTTCGCCGAAGGTACTTGCATTCGGCAATAAAAGCGAAAAAGACTTTTTCTCTTTGTATTGTGCTCATTTATTCGTACCTTTGCACCCGAATTAAAGGTAAAAAGCAAATGATAACAGTTTCTGACCTTGCCATTCAGTTTGGCAAGCGCGTTCTCTACAAAGATGTGAACATGAAGTTCACTAATGGCAACATCTATGGCGTGATTGGTGCGAATGGTGCAGGTAAATCCACCTTGCTTAAAGCCATCAGCGGTGAACTGGAACCGACCAAAGGTACGATTACACTTGGTCCCGGCGAACGTCTCTCGGTGCTCTCTCAGGACCACTTCAAATTTGATAACTGCACGGTCATCAACACCGTGATGATGGGTCACTCCGTGCTTTGGGAAATCATGCAGGAGAAGGATGCCCTCTATGCCAAGTCTGACTTCAGCGATGAAGATGGTATTCGTGCTGCTGAACTGGAAGAGAAGTTCGCCGAACTCGACGGTTGGAATGCCGAGAGCGATGCGGCTCAACTCCTTTCAGGTCTGGGCATCAAGGAAGACCTTCATTACAAGATGATGTCGGAACTGACAGGTAAGGAGAAGGTGCGTGTCATGCTGGCTCAGGCACTTTATGGCAACCCCGACAACCTGTTGCTCGACGAGCCGACCAACGACCTTGACCTCGACACTGTAGAGTGGCTTGAGGACTTCCTTGCGAACTTTGAGCATACTGTACTGGTGGTGAGCCACGACCGTCACTTCCTCGATGCCGTGAGCACCCACACGGTCGATATCGACTATAACAAGGTGAACCTCTTTGCCGGCAACTACTCCTTCTGGTACGAGTCTTCACAACTCGCTCTGAAGCAGGCACAGAACCAGAAGGCGAAGGCTGAGGAGAAGCGTAAGGAATTGGAAGAGTTCATCCGTCGTTTCTCTGCCAATGCCGCTAAGAGCAAGCAGACCACTTCACGCAAGAAGATGCTGGAGAAACTCAATGTGGAGGAGATTCAGCCATCCACTCGCAAGTATCCAGGTATCATCTTCACGATGGAGCGCGAAGCAGGCAATCAGATTCTTGAAGTGGAAGGACTTACTGCTATTGAAGATGATGGAACGGTGCTTTTCAAGGACCTCTCTTTCACCGCAGAGAAGGGTGAAAAGATTGTCTTCCTCTCGCACAATCCTCGTGCGATGACTGCTCTTTTCGAGATTATCAACGGTAACCGTGAACCACAGGCAGGCACCTACAAGTGGGGCGTGACCATCACGACGGCTTATCTGCCGGTTGATAACACCGAATTCTTCAAGAGTGACAAGAACCTCGTAGAGTGGCTTTCGCAGTTTGGCGAAGGTAACGATGTGTTCTTCAAGGGTTATCTCGGTCGTATGCTCTTCAGCGGTGAAGAAGTGCTGAAGAAGGTGAACGTGCTGTCAGGAGGTGAGAAGATGCGTTGCATGATTGCCCGTATGCAGTTGAAAAATGCCAACTGCCTCATTCTCGACACACCTACCAACCACCTCGACTTGGAATCCATTCAGGCTTTCAACAACAACCTCAAGCAGTTCAAGGGGAACATCCTCTTTGCTTCTCACGACCACGAGTTCATCCAAACGGTAGCCAACCGCATCATCGAACTCGGTCCAAAGGGTCACATCGACAAACTGATGGAGTACGATGACTACATCCACAGCGATGACATCAAGGAGTTGAGAGGGAGAATCTATTGAGATATTGAGTGAAAAGTAAAGAGTGAAGAGTGAAAAATCTAAGTTACCTTGCCATTTGGTTAGTTAGCCATTAGCATAGGTAATTTAGATTTTTCACTTTTCACTTATAGGAGAAAACTTTCGTCAAATCCCAAAGGCAGCAAGTCCTTGATGTTACGGACGATGTAGATGCCTTCGGTGCCGTAGAGGAGCACTTCGATGTCACTGCCAGCCCGTTGTTCCGCTTCGAGCAACACCTGACGACAGGCTCCGCAGGGAGAGATGGGGGTTTGCAGGAACTGCCCCTCGGTGTCTCGTGCCACAATGCAGATGCGACGGATGGGCTGGTCGGGGTAACGTGAGTTCGCATAGAACACAGCAGTGCGTTCGGCACAAAGCCCAGAAGGATAAGCCGCATTTTCCTGATTGCTGCCAGAGACGATGGTGCCATCAGCCAACTCCACAGCAGCCCCCACTGAGAAATGGGAGTAGGGGGCATAACTGCGGTAAGTGGCTCGGCGGGCTTCGTCGAGCAGTTTCACCTCTTGTGGTGTCAGTTCTTCCTCTTGTTTGATGAGAAGGGGAATATGGATCGATGTCTCTTTCATGTCACTCAGAAGTCAGATAGTCTTTCATGCCCTCTTTCCAGTCGTTGAGTTCATCCACCTTCCATGCACTGTCTTCATAGACGAGACCCACCTCGACGGGAATGATATTGAAGTTGTGGAGATTGAGTGTCACTGTGGCGTGCCAAGGCTTTTCGTCCAAATTGATGTTCTTCAGTTTGAAGTCGGTGGCATGGATGTCTTCCGACCAGTCTTGCCCCATAATCCAGTAGTCAGCCTCGAAATAGGGGATGTCATTGTTTGTCTTGTCTTTAGCAATGACAGCCTTCACAGTTGCGTTCCAGTCTTTCGAACAAAATTCCTCGTCGAGTTTCGATGTAGCAGTTTTCCAATCCTCACTTGTGTATGCCTTGCTTACTGCTTCATACACCTCTTGCACGGTCTCGACAGCGTACTGTCCCACTTCTTCCTTGGTCGGTTCATAAACGGAACCTGGACCGTCAAGCATGAACACGGAGTCTGCATCCCCATTGTCGTTGTTGCCCGTTGTCTTGTTACCACAAGCGACAAACGTGATGGCTGTCATTGCCATCATCATGAATGTCAGTTTTTTCATCCTGCAATATCTCCGTTGTCAATACCTAAAAAGAATTCCATGTCTCTTCTGAAACCAACGCCATCCGTGTCATAGTCGGCAAAGTCGTTGATTTTCCATTGCCCGTCTTCTACCTTGAGGCGCAAACGCACCTGTCCCTGCTCACCATCCCATGTGAGGGTGAGGAATACTTCCACATATTCTTGTGTGGGATCGGTAATGTCATCGAACTGCACGGTCATGGGGACGCCGATTCCCTGTAACCAGCGGTGACCTTCATCCTCGAAGTACATGTCGCTGCCCTGTTCGAAGGCTTCTTCGCTCTTTTCCGACACCTTCTGCATCAGTTCCAGAAGATCCTGGGTGCAGGCGAGTGAGTCGAGGGAATTCATGTTGAAGTCGCCGCCATCTGCCATCTTGTTCAACTCATCGTAATAGGCCTGCACCTGCTGCTTGATGGCCTCTTCGGTGTGGATGTCGGCAGCGGTAGCCTCTGTCTGTGATGAATCGACAGCCGTGCTGTCTGTGTTGGTGATTATGTTGCTGAGTTTCTTCCCGTCGCATGCGGAGAGGAGTGCGAGGCTTCCCATTACGGCAATGCCCATCAATAGTTTTTTCATTTTGGTTCTTGTTTTGTAGATTAGGTTTTGAAGAAAAGGTCTGGATAACATGATGCCACCCAGACCTTTACACTTATTTCTTCAGTTATTTATTTTATTCTGCTGGGGCAGCCTCTGGCTCTGCATTGCCCTTGTTCTTGTTAGCAAGTTCTGCCAGTTTCTTCTTGCCGTTGAAAGCAAACACCCATACGAGGAAGCCTGCAATGAGCAAGAGGATGATGCCAAGCACAGGACGGTAGAAAATCCATGCCAATGCAATGATGATGAGTGAGTAAACGATACCGATGATGGTTGCGATGATGCCCACGCCAAATGCAAAGATGCTTGACAGGAATGGAACCACCTTGAGCAGTGTCTCAACGAATGAGAAGAGGCTCTTGATACCAGAAATCACGAGGAGTGTGCCGACAATACGAAGGATCCAAGTCCACATGCTGTTAGCCTCGTTCTCCTCTTCGAAGATTTCGTCAATCGTCTTCTTACCCATTCTGAGGGTCTCGAATTTCTTCTTGTTCTTTGCCACGAAAGGCTTGAATGTGTTGCCCTCAACTTGAGAAACGACAGTCACCTTAGCTGGAACAGTCTTCTCGAAAGTGATGCGCACGTCACCAATCTCAGGAGCGTTCATGGTGCGACCATAGTAGAGCACGTTACCAGCCTGGTGTACATATTCAAGGTCAACCTTGTTGTCCTGTGCAATAGAGTCGGGGAGGGCTGTCTTCACGCTGTCAGCAATAGCAACAGATGGTTCTGTCTGTGCAGCCGCAGTTGGAACACCCTTGATTCTTGCGTATGTGTCAGCAATGCTCTTGTCCATCGATGCCAACATCTGCTCGTTGATGTTTAGTTCAACAGCCTCAGTTGAACTGATGGAGTGGATGAGTGACTCGTTCAGCACGTATGCGCCGAAAGTGACGTTCTCAGCCCAAAGGTCTTGATTATCCACTGTTGTCCAAGTGTAGTTCTTGCCTTGATAAGCAGGGTCTTTGAAGTCACCACTGTTCACTGGGCTGCTCACCCATTCCTGTGAATAAGTGTATGTAGTGGTGGTTTCCTGCTTGCCACCGAGTTTGTCTTCGCTTTTTGACTCGGAGTGCTCCACCCACTGGAAATATTCCACTTTGCGGGTCAGGCTGATGGCGTTCTCGCTGATACCGAATTGTGTGTCGGTCAGAGTCTCGTCTGTGTTAGCCATGGCAGTAGCACATACGAGTTCGCCTTCAAACTCAGCGCTTTTCTTGTCGGGGTTAGGCATTTCCACGCATGCTCCCTGAGCGTCCTCCAGCATGTCGGCAGTCTTCACTGCACGACCTTCATTCCACCAGAGCAGAATGGTTGCACCAATGATGAGGACAAAGCCCATGAGAACTGCTTTGAGCGAATTGCCCACACGGGTACCATAACCCGTAGTTGTTTTTTCTGTGTAAGCCATAATCTTTGCTTTTTTTTAATGATTAGTAAATGGTAATTGTGCTTAAAAATGATTTTTGCGCTACAAAGTTACAATCTTTTGTTAATAATTCCCAAATTCCTCTTCCGTTTTTGTCACTTTGGAGGGAATTTTTGTAAAAAATAGTAATTTTTTAGAGGGAAAAGGGCAATTGCAATATGATGAAGGTTGACAACTCGATTTTAATGTGTAAATTTGCATGTTAATTTACGAACTATAATAAAATCACACTAATAAAAAAATATGACACTCAAAGCACTGAACGCTCGCACGGCTCCGAAGAGCCATGCACCCGAGAGAATCATCCAGTTTGGCGAAGGGAATTTCCTTCGTTGTTTTGTGGACTGGATTGTTTACAACATGAATCAGAAGACCGACTTCAACTCGTCTGTGGTGGTGGTTCAGCCCATTGAAAAGGGTATGGTGGATTGGCTCAACGGACAGGATTGTCTCTATCATGTCAACCTGCAAGGTCGTCTGAATGGTGAGAAGGTCAATTCCCTCACACGCATTGACTGTATCAGCCGCGCCCTCAATCCATACAGCCAGAATCAGGCATTCATGGCATTGGCGGATCAGCCCGAGATTCGGTTCGTCATTTCCAACACTACAGAGGCGGGCATCGCCTTTGATCCGGCATGCAAATTGACGGATGCACCTGCTTCATCCTATCCAGGCAAACTCACCCAGTTGCTCTATCGTCGTTTCAAGACCTTCAATGGTGCCGCCGACAAGGGACTCATCATCATGCCTTGCGAATTGATTTTCCTGAATGGACATCATCTGAAGGATTGTATCTATCAGTATATCGAACTCTGGAAGAAGGATTTTGGTGCTGACTATGCAGCCTTCAGGGAGTGGTTCACTAATTATAATTATGTGTGTGCTACGCTCGTTGACCGTATTGTGCCTGGTTTCCCGCGCAAGGAGATAGCAGAGATTCAAGAGAAGGTTTGCTATGCCGATAACCTTGTGGTGCAGGGTGAGGCATTCCATCTTTGGGTCATCGAGAAGCCTGAGAACATGGACATTGAAGCACTCAAGACAGAGTTCCCTGCCGAGAAGGCTGGACTGAATGTGCTCATAGCAGAGAGTGAGAAACCCTATCACGAAAGAAAGGTGACGCTCTTGAACGGTCCTCACACGGTTCTCTCTCCTGTAGCTTATCTCAGCGGTATCAACATTGTGCGTGATGCCTGCAACGATGAGGTGGTGGGCAAGTACATCCACAAGGTGCAGTTTGACGAACTCATGCAGACCCTCAACCTCCCTATGGAAGAATTGCAGCAGTTTGCCTCCGATGTGCTGGAGCGTTTCAACAACCCGTATGTTGACCATCAGGTGACGAGCATCATGCTCAATTCCTTCCCTAAATATGAGACGCGTGACCTTCCTGGCGTGAAGGTGTATCTGGAGCGTAAAGGCGAACTCCCACAAGGTCTTGTGTTCGGTCTGGCTGCCATCATCACCTACTACAAAGGTGGCACTCGTGCCGATGGTGCACCTATCGAACCCAACGATGCACCAGAGATTATGCAGTTGCTCAAAGACCTTTGGGCTACAGGCGATACACAGAAAGTGGCAGAGGGTGTTCTTGCTGCCGAAAATATCTGGCACGAGAACCTCAACCAGACGGTTCCGGGTCTCACGGAACTGGTGAAGAAAGACCTCGACCTCATTCAGGAGAAAGGTATGCTGGAGGCTGTGAAGACCATCCTGTAAGTCTTGCCAGTCATGAAAAATAATGGTGTGCTTGCAATTTTCTCAGTTGCAAGCACATTTCTTTTAAAAAAAATGATTACCTTTGCACTCGATTTCAGGGGATGTCTTTGGAATCGTACAGAAAAGAGAGTATTCACTAATTAAAAACAACTATGGACGATTATCCGGCGAATAGTACTAAGTGCCTGGGATAAGACTCACCTCTCACGCGGAGTTGAATGAGTCTTTGCCCCACCTTTTTATTGTTCTTACATCGAAAAGCAAAGATTCAGAAAACAATGCGAACATTCTGGAATTTTAATGGCGGCATCAAGCATATTGATGCTTGGGAGCCAAACTGTTGGGTGCAGGTCACTTGCCCAGTGGATGATGATAGGGAGTTTCTTGAAAAGGAACTCGGTATGCCAGACTACTTCATGGACGACGTTTCGGATGCCGACGAGCGTGCCCGTTACGACATGGATGAGGGGTGGCTCATGATTATCTTGCGTATTCCGCATTTGAAGAGCGTCTCTTCGCGAAGTCCCTACACGACCATCCCGTTGGGTATTGTGGTGAAAGGTGACAAAATCATCACCATCTGCAATCAGGAGACGCGGATGATGCTCGATTTCGTGAATCACCAGATGCGCCGTGCTGAAGGCTTTACAGATGCGGCAGACTTGGTGTTCCGCCTCTTCTTGAGCGCATCAGTGTGGTATCTGAAATATCTGAAGCAAGTGAATGGCATCATTGAGAAGGCGAAACGTGACCTTGACAAGCATATAGACAACAAGGACCTCGTGAATCTGTCACGTCTGCAAGACTCGCTCACATACTTCGGCACTTCCATTCGTGGCAATGAGTCACTGTTGAGCAAGTTGAAGTTCCGTCTGCCAGTCGATGAACTGGATGCAGAACTCATTGAGGACGTGAACATAGAGATGAATCAGGCACGTGAGACGACTGCCATCTACATCAACATCCTCGACTCAACGATGGACACCTACGCGAACATTATTAATAATAATATGAATACAGTGATGCGACTCTTGACGTCGCTGAACATGATTATCCTCTTCCCGACCTTCATCACGTCGATGTTCGGTATGAACCTCATTAACGGCATGGAAAGCTGGAAAATGGGCTTCCCGATAGCCATCATTGCCTGCGTGGTCAGCACGGCAGTGTCGTTGTGGTGGTTCAGGAGGAAGAAGTGGTTATAAATTGTCATGAAATTGCAATATGGGTGTACCAAATATCAATGGCTTACGCCCATTTTTGTTTTTTTTGAAATAAAAAGAAAACAAGTTGCCATTCGTTTGAATTATTATTAGTAACTTTGTGGCTCATTTAGGTAAAAAGGCAAATTTACACGTATTTTTAATTATAACACAACAAAATGAAAAAGTACAATTTCAATGCAGGACCTTCCATCCTTCCTCGTGAGGTGATTGAACAGACTGCACAGGCTTGTCTTGATTTCAATGGTTCAGGACTCTCTCTCATGGAGATTAGCCACCGCGCAAAGGATTTTCAGCCAGTAGTTGACGAGGCAGTAGCACTCTTCAAGGAACTTCTCAACATTCCAGAGGGTTACTCCGTGCTCTTCCTCGGTGGCGGTGCAAGTCTTGAGTTCTGCATGGTTCCTTACAACTTCCTTGAGAAGAAGGCTGCCTACCTGAACACAGGTGTTTGGGCTACCAAGGCAGAGAAGGAGGCCAAGGCATTCGGTGAGGTGGTGGAAGTGGCATCTTCTGCCGACAAGAACTTCACCTACATCCCACGCAATTTTGAGATTCCTACGGATGCCGACTACCTGCACATCACCAGCAACAACACCATTTATGGAACGGAACTGCGCGAAGACCTCGACTCTCCCATCCCTGTGATTGCCGACATGTCTTCCGACATCTTCAGCCGTCCTGTTGATGTGAGCAAATACGCCATGATTTATGGTGGTGCACAGAAGAACCTCGCTATGGCAGGTCTCACCTTCGTCATCGTGAAGGAAGATGCACTCGGCAAGGTGTCTCGTCACATCCCAACGATGCTCGACTATCGCACTCACGTGAAGAAGGGCTCTATGTTCAACACTCCTCCAGTAGTGCCTATCTATTCAGCCTTGATGAACCTCCGTTATCTGAAGGCTCACGGCGGTGTGGAGGCAATGGCGAAGTTGGCTAAGCAGCGTGCTGAGATTGTATATAATGAGATCGACCGCAACAAACTCTTCGTGGGTACAGCCGAGGAAGACAGCCGCTCACTCATGAATATCACCTTCGTCTTGAAGCCCGAGTATCAGGAGTTGCAGGACGACTTCCTCAAGTTCGCTACCAGCCAGGGCATGGTGGGCGTGAAGGGTCACCGCGACGTAGGTGGTTTCCGTGCTTCTTGCTACAACGCCATGTCTATCGAAGGCGTTCAGGCTCTTGTGAAGTGCATGCAGGAGTTTGAAGGTTCTCATTAAAGTTAATCCTAACTCCTAACTTAATTAAAAATGGCAAAAGTTTTGAGAAGCCTTTTGCTGCTCCTGCGGTTGCTGGTATCAAAGAGATTATTGAAGGTGCAGGTTTTGAACTTGCTCTTTTGGAGAAATATACAGAGAAGGCACAGTTGCTCAGTGCAGTGGCTGACGTGGATGCCATCATCATCCGTTCTGACAAAATCGATGCAGAAGTGCTCGATGCTGCCAAGAACCTGAAGATTGTGGTTCGTGCAGGTGCTGGTTACGACAATGTGGATCTTGAGGCTGCCACTGCCCACAAGGTGGTGGTGATGAACACTCCTGGCCAGAACGCCAACGCTGTGGCTGAGTTGGTGCTCGGTCTGCTCGTGTTCACCGTTCGTAACTTCTACAACGGCAAGGCAGGTTCTGAACTCATGGGCAAGAAACTTGGTATTCTTGCTTTCGGCAATGTGGGCCGCAATGTGGCTCGTGTCGCCAAAGGTTTCGGCATGGAAGTGTCTGCCTACGATGCTTACTGCCCAGCAGAGGCTATCGAGGCTGCAGGTGTTCACGCTGCTGCATCACAGAACGAACTCTTCGAGACTTGCGACATCGTGTCTCTCCACATCCCTGCTACAGCAGAGACCAAGCAGAGCATCAACAAGGCACTCGTGGGCAGCATGAAGAAGGGTGGTATCCTCATCAACACTGCTCGTAAGGAAGTCATCAACGAGCCAGAACTCATCGAACTCCTCGCTGAGCGTACCGACCTCAAGTACATCACCGACATCAAGCCTGATGCAGATGCTGAGTTCGCCAAGTTCGAGGGCCGTTACTTCTCAACTCCCAAGAAGATGGGTGCACAGACCGCAGAGGCAAACACCAACGCAGGTCTTGCTGCTGCCAACCAGATTGTAGGTTACATCAAAGAGGGTATCACAAAGTTCCAAGTGAACAAGTAACCATAAGATTTTACCCATAAATCGTCGAAAGATAGGGCTTTCATTTGGTCATTCCGAATGAAAGCCCTATCTTTGTACCATCAACAGAATAATCGTCAAATTGTAAATAAATTTTATGGCAATCGTAAAACCTTTTAAAGGGGTGCTCCCCCGAAAGAATATGTAGAGGAGGTGGAAAGCCGTCCCTACGACGTTTTGGACTCAGAAGAAGCCCGTGTTGAGGCTGGCGACAACGAGAAGTCGCTATATCATATCATTAAACCAGAGATTAACTTCGAGCCTGGCACCAGCGAGTACGACCCTCGTGTGTATGAGGAGGCTGCTCGTCAGTTCGCCAAGTTCCAGAAGAACGGCTGGCTCGTGCAGGACGAGAAGGAGCAGTATTACATCTATGCGCAGACTTCGTGCCTGCCTGCCAATGGCAATAAGGAGAAGACGCAGTATGGCATCGTGGTGGGTGCGTACAGCGGTGACTATCAGACGGGTGTCATCAAGAAGCATGAACTGACCCGTGCTGACAAGGAGGAAGACCGCATGAAGCATGTGCGTGTGAACGATGCGAACATCGAGCCAGTCTTCTTTGCCTATCCCGACGATGAGGTGCTGCTGCAACTCATTGACAAGTATGCTAAGACTACACCTGAATATGATTTTGTGGCACCCATCGACGGTTTCGGACACAAACTCTGGGTGGTGAGCGATGACAACGATATTAAGATCATCACCGAACGTTTTGCCCAGATGTCTAACCTCTATATTGCAGATGGTCACCATCGTAGCGCCGCTGCAGCCCTGGTGGGTGCGGAGAAGGCTAAGCAGAATCCGAATCATCGTGGTGACGAGGAATATAACTACTTCATGGCGGTTTGTTTCCCTGCCAGCCAGTTGACCATTCTTGACTACAACCGCGTCATCAAAGACTTGAACGGTCTGACTCCAGCGGAGTTTGTCAAGGCGTTGGAGAAGAACTTTGTGGTGGAGAAGAAAGGTGCTGCAGAGTATCGTGCACAGGAGTTGCATGAGTTCTCATTGTATCTGGAAGGGGAGTGGTACTCGCTGAAGGCAAAGCCTGGTACATACGACGGAGAATGATCCCATTGGCGTGCTGGATGTGAGCATTTCTTCTAAGTTGATTCTTGACGAAATTCTTGGTATCAAGGACTTGCGTCGCGACAAGCGCATTGACTTTGTGGGTGGACTTCGTGGTCTTGGCGAACTGAAACGCCGTGTGGACAGTGGTGAGATGAAGACAGCCTTGGCACTTTATCCCGTCACCATGAAGCAGATCATGGACATTGCTGATTCGGGCAACATCATGCCGCCAAAGGCTACATGGTTTGAGCCCAAACTCCGCAGTGGATTGGTGATACATAAATTAAGTTAGGAATTAGGAGTGAGGAATTGCCATGCGGTTTGTACCTGATGAGAAACTAACATGATAGTTTACTCCTCATTCCTCACTTCTCACTCCTCTCTAAAAATGGATTCTTACAAAACGATAAAATCCTTATCCGAAGGCACGTATAGCGAGAAACGCAGTAAGTTTCTCGCTTTTGCTATTCCGGTTCGTTCGGTGGAAGAGGTGAAGCAGATTGTGGCGGAGTATCAGAAGAAATATTATGATGCCCGTCATGTCTGCTATGCCTATATGTTAGGTGCGGAACGGAAGGAATTCCGAGCAAATGACAACGGCGAGCCTTCGGGTACGGCAGGCAAGCCCATTCTTGGACAAATCAATTCCAACGAACTTACTGATATTCTTATTATTGTGGTTCGCTACTTCGGAGGTGTGAAACTCGGCACATCGGGGCTGATTGTGGCTTATCGTCTGGCGGCAGCCGAAGCCATTGCCGCTGCAGAAATCGTTGAAAAGACGGTGGATGAAGACATCACGTTCTTTTTCGAATATCCTTTCATGAATGACGTGATGCGCATAGTGAAAGAAGAGGAGCCCCAAATTGTATCACAAGGCTTTGACAACGACTGTGCCATGACCCTTTGCATCCGTAAAGATTCCATGCCACGTCTGAAAGCACGGTTGGAAAAGGTGTCATCACTCCGATTTGAATAGGATGGGGAAAGCAAACAAAAAAATGCCGAGAAAGCATTTCTTTCTCGGCATTTTTTATGTCCTTTCGTGAAAAAACGTACAAAAGTCATAATAAAACTTAACGGAGGACATGAATTTGAAAAATAGTTGCTATCTTTGTCAAATCGATTGAATGACTTTTAAAAGAATTTTTCATATATGAATATTTCAAGATACTTGATGGCTGGAGCGATGCTGCTGATGAGTATTTCGTCGGTACAGGCGCAGAAGGTGGTGATTGGCAACTATGTGTTCCCCAAAGATGGTTCCACCTATTATGGTGAGTTGGAGAGTGGTAAACCGAATGGCAAAGGTAAGACAACCTTCAAGACTGGCGACACTTATGAGGGAGAGTATGTGAAGGGTAAGCGTCAGGGATATGGCGTCTATACCTTTACGGACGGCGAGAAATATGAAGGGAATTGGCATCAGGACCATCAGCATGGACGTGGCATCTATTATTTTGCTAACAACAATAAGTATGATGGTCTTTGGTATATAGACTACCAGCAAGGGTTCGGCACGATGTACTACTACAATGGTGACAAGTACACGGGCGAATGGTTGCAGGACAAGCGAGAAGGTCAAGGAAGATATACCTGGGCGAATGGCATTATGACGGCAATTGGAAGGAAGACAAGAAGTCGGGGAAGGGTACATTCGATTGGCGTGATGGCTCTAGATATGAGGGCGATATGGAGAATGACATGCGCAACGGACAGGGAAAATACACGTATGCAAATGGAGACTTCTACACGGGGGGCTGGAAAGATGACATGATGCATGGAAAGGGTATTTACAAGTTTAAGAACGGAGATGTTTATGAGGGTGATTACCAAAACGGAGAACGTACAGGACAGGGTATATTCACCTATACGGATAAGCGCAAGTATGTGGGACAGTTCAAGAACGGGCTGATGGATGGTTTCGGCACTTACACATGGCCAGATGGTTCTCGTTATGAGGGTTACTGGGTGGAAGATAAGGAGCACGGCCGGGGCAAGTTCACGGGTGCCAATGGTGATGTCTATGATGGTGAGTGGGCTGCCGGTGAGATGAATGGTGAGGGTGTGCTTCGCCTGGCTGATGGCACCAAGTTCAAGGGACATTTCAAGGACGGAATGAAGAACGGAAAGGGTGTGGAAGAGGATGCCGATGGTATGCGTTTTGAAGGTTCTTACTTGAATGACCTGAAGGACGGCTCCTTTGTGGAAAAGGACAGAAGTGGCAAGGTGATACGTAAAGGTATCTACAGCCGTGGACGATTGATGGGACAATAGGCTGTTGATAATCGACAGATGGACAATTCCTCGTTTCTATTTATAAACCTTAAATAATTCGTGTTATGATTTTAGACACTCTTGAAAACTTTGGCAAGTACACTTCTCTCAACCCTTTATTTCCCAAAGTGTTGGAGTATTTGCAGAACACAGATTTGATGGCTCAAGAGCCAGGACGTGTGAATATCGATGATAATAAACTTTTCGCCAATCATAATGTGGCGAAAGGTAAGACTGTAGATGAGGCAAGAATGGAAACGCACAATGCGATGATTGACATCCAAATTCCACTTTCCTGTACGGAAGTAATGGGTTTCACGCCTCGTCAGTATTTACCTAAGGCTGAATATGATGCCGCCAAAGACATTACTTTTTATTTGGAACGCCCGGAACAGTACATTACGGTGCACCCAGGCGAGTTTGTCATCTTCTTTCCTGAAGATGGGCATGCTCCATGTATCTCGCCAATCCCAGAATATAAGAAAGTGATATTTAAAGTAAAAGCATAAGAAACGGTGGCAACAAATAAAAAAACAAAAACCGCTGCCACCAAGGAGGTGACAGCGGTGAAACATATAGGTATCGTCAAGAATGACCCATGGCTTGAACCTTTTGAGGGGGCCATCTGTGGTCGTCATGACCATGCTCTTTATAAGTTGAATGAGTTGACCAATGGGGGCAAGCAGACACTTTCTGATTTTGCCAGCGGGTATCTCTATTTCGGCCTTCACAAGACTTCCAATGGGTGGGTGTTGCGCGAGTGGGCACCTAACGCTACCGACATCTATCTGGTTGGTGACTTCAATGGATGGCAAGAAGACGAAGCCTACAAGATGACTCGCATAGACAATGGCAATTGGGAAATCAAACTCAAAGCCAACCAGATGCACCATGGTGAATTTTATAAACTGAAAATCAAGTGGCAAGGTGGGGAAGGGGAGCGTATCCCTTCTTATGCTAATCGTGTGGTGCAGGACGATGTGACAAAGATATTTTCCGCACAAGTTTGGGCACCTGCACAGCCGTATGAGTTCAAGAAGAAAAACTTCAAACCCGACACCAATCCGCTCCTCATCTATGAGTGTCATGTTGGCATGGCGCAGGATGCGGAGAAGGTGGGAACTTACACTGAATTCAAGGACAACATCTTGCCTCGCATCAAAAAGGATGGCTACAACGCCATTCAGGTGATGGCGATTGCAGAACATCCTTACTACGGTTCATTCGGCTATCATGTCAGCAATTTCTTTGCTCCCTCCAGCCGTTTCGGTACGCCCGAAGAACTGAAAGAACTCATAGATACGGCTCATGCGATGGGCATTGCTGTCATCATGGACATCGTGCATTCTCATGCTGTCAAGAATGAGGTTGAGGGTTTGGGTAACTTTGCCGGCGATGGCTGTCAATACTTTATGCAGGGTGGTCGCCGTGAACATCCAGCGTGGGACTCTCTTTGTTTTGACTATGGCAAGAATGAGGTCATCCACTATTTGCTTTCCAATTGCAAGTATTGGCTCGAAGAATTCAAGTTTGATGGATTCCGTTTCGATGGCGTTACTTCTATGCTCTACTATAGTCATGGACTCGGTGAAGCATTTGGTGGTTACGGCGATTACTACAATGGTCATGAAGATGACGAAGCCATTGCCTATCTGACTCTTGCCAACCTCCTCATTCATGAGGTGAACCCACGTGCCATCACTATTGCTGAAGAAGTGTCGGGCATGCCAGGTCTCGCAGCCCCCTTCAAAGATGGTGGCTATGGTTTTGACTATCGTATGGCGATGAATATTCCAGACTATTGGATCAAGACCATCAAGGAACTCAAGGACGAAGATTGGAAGCCTTCTTCCATGTTCTGGGAGACCACCAACCGTCGTCAGGACGAGAAGACTATTTCCTATGCCGAGAGCCACGACCAGGCTTTGGTGGGTGACAAGACCATTGTGTTCCGACTCATTGATGCCGACATGTACTGGCATTTCAAGAAAGGAGATGAAAATTTCATGGTGGATAGAGGCATTGCTCTCCACAAGATGATTCGTCTCCTGACTGCCTCCACCATGAACGGTGGCTATCTGAACTTCATGGGCAACGAGTTCGGTCATCCCGAGTGGATAGACTTTCCTCGTGAGGGCAATGGCTGGGGGTATAAGTATGCACGCCGTCAATGGAACCTTGTTGATAATAAGGAACTGTGCTACCATTACTTAGGTGACTTCGATGAAGCGATGCTCAAAGTCATTAAGACCGTGAGGAATTTCCAAAAGACACCTGTTGTGGAGGTTTGGCACAATGATGGTGACCAGATTCTTGCTTTCTCGCGTGGTGACCTTTTGTTCGTCTTCAACTTCTCGCCCAACCGTTCCTATACAGACTATGGTTTCATCGTTCCGCAAGGCTGTTACGATGTTGTGCTTAACACGGATAGTAAGTATTATGGTGGTAATAACCTTGCTGATGATTCCGTGCGGCACTTCACCAATTTTGACCCCCTCTACGAGAAGGATCATAAGGCTTGGCTTAAGTTATACATTCCAGCCCGTTCAGCCGTGGTTCTACGTAAGAATGCTGAATAGGGTTTAACTCAAATTGAATTAGACGTGAATCGTAATTATCCATATAAACAGAAAACCGCAGGCCCCATCCGGTATGCCTGCGGAATTCTGTTTATGATTTTCTCGTTTTGTTATCTGTTTTTCTTGCAAGGCGAAATTCTTGCAGAAGCGCAATTTGTCTATTCTAAGGGAGTCACATCCTATGATATTCTGATTGGTGCCATTGTGATAACTGTGGTCTTGCAGGTCATCCAATGGATTGTCGCTTTGTTGTCCCATTTGCCATCTCGGTGGCATGCCTTATCCTATCTGCCTTCCATGCTGATGCTTGCCATGCTCACGGATGTCAATAGAGAAACCATTGAACATTTTTCTTTTGGAGGGTGGACTTGGGGCGCTCCAATCCTTTTGTTGATTTACATTATTTTGGTGATTATTTTGCGAAGAGTTGATACCAACATGTCTGTCTATATGTCTGGTATCAAATCACAAATATATCCGAACTTTATCATTCTGTTCGTCCTAATGTTAGGGACGGGTGCGATTCCTCAATCCACTGATGTTTATCATTATGAATTGAAGGCTGAACGTCTCATTCTTGCAAAGGACTATAAAGGTGCAGCAGCGGTGGGTAAATTCTCTTTACGTACCAGTGCACGACTTACCCAATTGCGTATGTACGCCCTTTCCAAACAGGGTTTGTTGCCTGAATGTATTTTTGATTATCCCCAATACGATGGTTCGGATGGTTTGCTTAACATTGCAGACACCTTGTCTATATATCGTTTCACATCACGGGATATCTGTTTCCACTTGGGCGCTTTCCCCGGTAAAACCGTCCGTACTGCTGCTCGTTATTACAAAATTGTGCTGGGAGATTCCATTTATAATCAGCATACAGTGGACTACTACTTGTGCGGCCTCTTACTTGACAAGAATCTGAAAGAGTTCTGTCGTCAATTACCATCTTATTATAATCTCTCTGATAGTTGTGTGGGTGCGTATGATAGCCTTCCGCGAGCCTACCGTGAGGCTCTTTTGCAGCAAGGGGAAAGGTCTTTTGCACTTCAAGGTAAAATCGTAATAGGTACAGACACCCTTGCAACTCTTTCAGACAATGAGATGGTCGGACGTTTTCGTGATTATAATGAACTTAAGAATAGTCTGAAAGATACAACGGAACGTATCAACAGGACTCACCGAGAATATGGTAACACCTATTGGTGGTACTATGATTATAGTCATATTGCTACAGGTGAGTTGGAAAAGAAATCGGAAAAGTATTACTAAGATTATAACGTGAAATCCACGTTGTGTATGAATCTTGCTTGGATTTTCACAAGGAAATTCTCATACCATCTTCTGCAAGAATGGTATTGGGGAAAATTGCTTGTGCTTCTTGAAGAAGGGCATCTTCTGTTTTGTAGCGTGAGGAAAAGTGTCCGAGGATGAGCCGTCCCACTTGGGCATCGTGAGCGATTTGTGCGGCTTGTGCAGCAGTGCTATGGAAGGTCTTTTTTGCAAGGAGGGCATGCTCTTGGGCGAACGTGGCTTCGTGGTAGAGACAGGTGATGTCGTGTATGAGTTCGGCGAGTTGAGGACGATAGGTCGTGTCGGTACAGTAGGCATAGGAACGAATGGGGTCGGAGGGGGTGGTCAAACGGTTGTTGGGAATAAGGGTTCCGTCATCGGTTGTCCAATCCATTCCCTTCTTGATATTATTGATTTGAGAAATGGGAATGTGGTAGTAATCGATCATATCACGTCGGATATGACGGGGTGTAGGTTTCTCTTGGAAAAGGTAGCCACAACAGGGAACACGATGAGAAAGGGGCAGGGTAGAGATGGTGATGGAACGGTCTTCATAGATGGTTTGCATGGTCTTTGTGTCGATTTCGTGGAGAATAATCTTGTAGGGTGAGTCGGCACAGAAGTAGTCGATTTGTGGCTGAAATATACGTCGGAGGTCTTGCGGTCCATAGATGTGGAGGTCTTGGATGCGTCCGAGAAGTCCGAAAGTGGAGAGCATGCCGATGAGCCCAAATGTATGGTCACCATGGAGGTGCGTGAGGAAGATTGCCTGTAGGTGGGAGAAGGGTAGTTTGGAACGGCGGAGTGCCATTTGGGTGCCTTCTGCACAATCAAGCATGAAGAGTTTCTCGCGAATATTGACAATCTGTGAGGAACTGAGTCGGCGTGGGGTGGGAAGAGCAGCCCCACAACCGAGTATGTTGATTTCGAATTTCTCCATTCAATATGTTTTTTGAGGGTGACGCTGGCAGAAGGTGAGGAAGTCACAGTGATCGCAGTTGTGTGTGTCGGTACATTGAGTAAATGTACCATATGGATTATCTTCTGTATATGGAGTGAAGATTTCTTCGATTTTTTGTGTGAGAAAGGTGGTGAAATCTTCGTCGTATTGTATCTTGTAGTCAGTGATGGGTTCTTTCTTTTCATTATCGGTAGGGGCAAGTTTGACAATGCCTGAGTAGTTGCTGCCATAGTCTTTGGCACAATACATAAGAGCGGGAACAACAGGGCTCTTGCAGTATTGGGAGGTCGGATCAGTGAGAACTTTGCAGTAATATAGTATCTGCATGATATGATAGTTGTGTGCGCATTTATCGGGGTCGAACAATTCGACAAGGGTAGTGGCAGTGTGTGGTTTGCTGCTGGTCTTGTAATCGACAATGCGGATGCGGTCACCCGATGGGGATGCGAGCATGTCTAGACGGTCAATGATGCCGCCAATCTTGAGCGTTGATACCTGAGGGCTGGAGTTGGAAAGTTGATAAGTAGTGGTATATTGTTGCTCCATGCTGATGATTTGCCAGTAGCCACCTTGACTTTCGAGGTCTGCCGCCATTTGGGCATCTGCTTCAAGTTGGTTGATGACAAATTGTTTGATGACATGACGGTTGATGAGTCCAGTTCCATTGAGAGGTAACGGACGGTCAATACCGTAGTTGATGGGGGTGCCGTCAACATCGCTTTCTGGATAGTGGAATAGATTGACGGCAAAGGCATTATTGAGATGTTGGTTGATGAGGTTCTCTGATTGTGCGAGGGCACGTACCTGTTCACTGAGAAGGTGTCTCCCCTCGTAGGGGGAATAAAGACGGTGCATGGCATCGTGGAAGATAGTACCAAACATGGCATTATCCACATCGTCGGAGACATCGTCTGTGGGACGAAGGCCTGCCACATAGTTGAGATAGAAACGGAGGGGACACTTCATGTATGTGTTAATGGCGGAAGGGGAAAGGATACGTTCTGCGTTGAATCGTGCATGAAGTTGCTCCATTACTGTGGCATCTTTCTTGATGCTGACGGGGTGAATGGGTATTGTCTCGCTGGGAGCAATGAAGGCTCGGAGATCAATTACTTGTTCAGGAACGAATAGTTCATCTTTTTCTGCAAGAGTTTGTAGCATAAAGCGTGACATTTCACCTTTGTTTCCTCCTTCTGTGCTGGAGTTATAGATGAGTGTGATGCTTTCTGCACGCTGGAACAGACGGTAATAGTAGTAAGCGTAGAGACTCACCTCTCGTTCGATGGTGGTCATTCCATAGGCTGCGCGGAGGGTGTAGGGGATGAGAGATGTTCGTTTTTCACCCTTGGGCAACTGTCCTTCGTTGACGGAGAGCATGATGATGTGGCGGAAGTCAAGGTTGCGGGTTTCGAGCAACCCCATCACTTGAAGCCCGACGGCTGGTTCGCCATGGAAAGGAATTGTGGTTTGACTAACTAACTGAAGAATGAGTCGAACGAGGACTTCGTCACTGAACGTCAATGCTGTATGCCTTTCCTGAAGCGTATGAATGCGGTTGACGGTTGTATATGCCATGAATATGCTTTCCTTGTAGATATGTAAGGTGTTTTGTCCATTGCTTGACACTTCTTGATAACAGTGTCCAACCATTGAGAGGATGTGGGAAATATAGGTAGTGAGTTCAGTCCCTTTGGCAACAGAAAACAATTGACGCATTATATCATTATCTGCTAACCTTTCTCTGTTGGGGAAGACTACATTGTGTATGGTGAGTTCTTTAAGTTTTTCGTCTCCGACCTTGCCTAATAACATTTGGATAAAAGGATGCTTTAGTACTGCTGCCACATACTTATATCGCCATGTATTAGGATTGATATTGCCGTGCACTTGTAGTTCGATGAGTGAATACAGCAAGGAATAGACGGGCGTTTCTGATATAGGATAACCCATTGTTACATTGATGGCATCGATTTCACCAATGCTGTGAAGCACTGGTGGCAGAAGGTTCTCATTGCAGAGAATTACAGCCGACTCCCTCAAACTGTCCGTTGGCTGTTGACTGTTGACATGGCTCTTCATCCATGTGCTGATATAGCGTGTTTGTGCATTTTCTGTGGGCGACTGGATGAAAGTGATTTCTTTGGGTTGTCGAATATTATTGAAGAGGTCTTTCCCTTCGAATTCATTGCCTAACAGTCTAATGTTTTCCAAGATGAATTGCCCCGCCTCGTATTTGCTTTGGATCGAAGAGGTGGAAGAGAAGTGTCCATTTTGTAGCGGTGTATATGCCACGTCATAGTCCCAATAGAATTTTGTATCACGATGCTGTTTGAGGTAGCGGAAAAGTTCTTGTTCAGTTTTGTTGAGCACATTAAACCCTATCATCACATATGTCTTTGCCGTTAACCTCTTGTCTGTACGTTGTTTGATATCCTCATCTTTTCCTGTCAAGTCTTCTATCACCTTGCGCTTCATCATCCCTTCATATACCATAGGTTCTTCGTCATCTGTTGTGGTCAACAATGCTTTCTGGTATGATTCGTATATTGCTGTCATCTGATTCCACAAAGAGAAGAACTGGCTCCTCAATAATGTTACAGATTCATTATTGTTCATCGCCCAGCGCATGGAATGTCCGAAAAATTGCTCAATTGCCTTGCGCTGTTCCTCACTTAAGAAGGAAAAGTCTGTCAATTCCTTGAGGTCTGAGATGTTTAGAAACAGTTGGGACGGCTCCACCATGTTGTTGTCGATGTCTTGAAAATCGCTGAGCATCGTTTCTATTAGAGAATACAATTGGTCGAGTGTCTTGGTCGGCTGCACTTTCGACAGATACACCTCCCATAACCGTACCGCCAGATAAATGGGGTCTCCAACAGTATAATCAGATAGAGAAGCGAAGAGTTCACTGATGGTAGTGTATTCAGGTGTCCACATCGTCTTCCCTTTAGCGTTTGCCCACAAATACTGATTGAAGAATAATGAGGCACGCTTGTTGGGGAAGATGATGCAGGTGTCCTGAAAGTTACCTCCCTGTTTCTGGTAGAGGTCGTCTGCTACAAGTTTTAGGAATGGCGCCATGTGTCCGTCGTCCGTTATCTGTTGTCTATTGTCTATTTCCATCTACATGTTGGGGAACTGGAAAAATGGGAATCCCCCTCCATTCTGTGGATTCTTTTCCACAGGTTTTTGAATGCGTGGTTCAAAGTCTTTGTCGAAACGATCAATGTTTTTATCAAGGAAACTGAGCCGATCGGCAAGCCATTGTTTAAGCGTCTGGATTTCCTCGTCGTAGGTACTGACACGATAGGCTGCAAACCAACCAATAGCATCACCTCCGCCCATACCACCAAAGCCTCCAGGCATCATGGGAAATCCACCTTCAGGCATTTGGAATCCACCTTCAGGCATTTGGAATCCACCTTCAGGCATCTGGAATCCTGGCATCATGGGAAATCCACCTTCAGGCATCTGGAACCCAGGCATCATGGGAAATCCGCCAAACCCATTAGGTGTTCCTGCATTTTGTTGCTCATTGTTAGTTTTTTGGCTTTCATCCACCAACAATTCTGGATACTCTTTGAAGTGTCGCTCTTTTGCGACAGCCACTAATTTCGCATGGTTGTCAATATAGTCATTGATGGCCTTGTCGCTGAGGATTGTTTTGCGTAGAGAATGGTAGCGTGTCTTGACGGCTTTTCGGAAGGCAGGGTCTTGCAGCAACCGTTGCCAAAGGGCAGGAGTTGGTTGGGTATTGCCACCTTCAAAGCACCATGCATCTATTTTGTTGGCATTACAGAAATTGCAATTGCCATATGCAAGGTTGTAGTCCCATACAGGTCCGGCAAAGAGTTTTCCACCAGTTCCATCGGCATTCTGTCGTTCTTTGTAGAAATAGGCACTGCGTTTGAATCCATCAGCGTTGAGGCTCAATTCTGTATGTATGAAGTAATCGACAAACGAAGGAACATCAATATATTTGGCGTAACCTTGTTGTGGGTCGGCAAAGTCCTCTGACTGAATGGCTTGCTCTGTTTCGTCAATATACTGTTGGATATAGGCTAACTGCTCTGGTTGCAGATTCTTCTTTTTGGGATAGATGCACGACCATGTGATTTGGCTGGTCATGATGCCTTCTCCTATGCCTGGCACCTTAGAAGGGAAAGTGGCATCATCTTCATTGTAGGTGTCAATACGAAGGATGTATCCACCTGTCAGTTCTGTGCCTTCGGTGTCCGTCTTTCGAAGTTTGGGAATATCCACACGCCCTTCACCTCGTTTGATTGCCTCTGAGAAGATATAAATGCCCAGATATTCTCCATCCATCAGCACCTCAACCATTTGAGTTCGTGGTCCCCAATGCCCCATTTCTCGCCAAAGGTTGAAAGCCAAAGGGTCGCGTACCATCGATACGTCGTTGTAAGGGCATAACAACACCCAGTCACTTCCTGCCGGCATGCCCAACAGACTTACCTTCAGTTCTTTCCCATCTGCATCCCGTGTTTCCACGGTGTATTTTTTTTGGTTAAATGCAAGCGAACTGTTTCCACGTAGTTTGATGCCGATAGAACCATCGTAGCCTTCCATTTTCATATGGGCAGTCACTTTTTCCTGTGCATTCAATGGCGAATCGGTGGTAATGGTGATGACGGGCAGGTTGGATTGTAGGTTGTCCATTTTTGTGTGCTCCACCTTTGGGAACATGCTTTCCATGTTGAAGTCTCCAAAGTTGAAACCTCCGAACTGTGCAATCGCATTTGTTGGCATCAGGAGGGAAGCAAAGGTCAATACAGAAGCCACCTTAATGCCAGTTTTGTTTTTTAATTTCATAATGATTCTTTTAATGATTTGATGATTGGTTGTTGAAATAAGATCATACAGGAATGATGATGTCATCAAGAATGTACCACAGATATGCTTCTACATCGGTGTAACCAATTTCAAATAAGAGTCGTTTGTACTCCTCGATTTGTTGTTTGTTTTCAGCCGGTGCTGAAAAGGTGCCGTTTTCCTGTTGTTTCACTGCACCTTGTGCTGTCTTGTAGTCAATGATGACGGCTTTTTTATTTTTGACTACAACTCGGTCGGGACGTTTAGTCGTCATCAATTTTTTTTCGAGAAAAAGGATTGCGCGCTCATTTAGTGTTTTCCATTCTGGAGAGAACCATTCCGGATGGGGAATGGTGATTTTTTCTATCATTTGGGTCACAGCCTCTTGTGCTTCTTTGGCATTCAAAATGGTGCCGAAGCATCCTTTTGATTCTAAAAGATGGATGGCGTGAGGCACATCGTCGATGGTATGAATATGTTCAAAAATGCTGTGATATAAATTGCCAAGGCTAATGAGTCGGATACGTTCGGTGTGTTGTTGAGTCTGCCGATTTTCAGAATCAGCCGTGATAAACATGTCAGACTCGTAACTCTGACGGAATTGTGCTACGGATGGGTATGATACGAATGTCACGGGCAATGGTGTGTATTCGCAGTCAATGACATTCTGTTCTTTTGTGTTATCAGGCATGTTGTGCTTCTGCTGGCTTGGTACAATTGTACCATATTGATAACGCGTGACAATTTCCTCAATGTCTGTCTTTTCCATCTTTGCAGGCATAGCATTGATAAGGAATGATTGTGCATTTTCAATCGTTGCACGCATGTCCTCTAATTGGTCATTCTCTTTGTCCTTCTTTAGTTTTTCTTGCAACTTATTGCCTGTCAGTATAATGAGATTATGCTTGGCGCGTGTGAAAGCCACATATAACACATTAATATTGTCAACCAATGTACGTAGTTCCTCCTCACGTCGGTCATCGGCAAAGATGCTGTCGTCTTTGGCTTTATTCACGCTGATGGGGAGTAGTGGCATGAAATCGTAGGGTGCGCCATGGGGAATGCACCACATCACTTCTTTGTCTTTTGGTTTGATAGTCCACGAGCACGAAGGGATGATGACACTGTGAAATTCCAGACCTTTCGATTTGTGCATGGTCATGATACGAACACCATCGGAAGCCCCTCCTGGAATCGTCTTTTCGCAAAGAGTTTCGTCCCATGCCTGCAGGAAGGTATCAAGGTCTGTTTGATTCTCTTGGCAGAACTGTTCTACCATGTCGTTAAAGAAAAGAAGATAGGCATCTTGGTTTGGTATTTGGTTGATCCGGAATATTCGATAGATGTCTTCAATTTGTTCCGTGATGGGTTTGAAGCGCAAGTTTGCTTGTGTCCGTTCATCGAAAACCTCATGTACGATTTGGGTATGGTGGTTGAGTGTGGCAAGATGAAGTTTACTGTTAGGGTCATCCAACACTCTGAGGGCACAAATGATGATATTGATTGCAGGTGAAGCATCAAGGCGGAAGGCATCATTTGATACCACTTTTACAGCCAACACGTCTTGGTGCTCATTGAAGTAATCACTGATTTTTGGTACTTCTTTATTCGTTCTTGTCAGTATCGTTATGTCATTGGCATTCACTCCATTGTCTATCAATTCCTTTACGGATAGTTGAATACGCTGCAAGGTTGCTTCTTCGTAGTCCGGTGCAGTGTCTTTCTCCCAAATGTCAGGTGTTTGTCCTGAATCAATCCCGTGGTAGTCAATATCCTCTATCTTCACAAAACCTGTTTCCTCATCCTTCTTGGGAATTTGTGTAACATCCCCATATGCCACAGATAAGGCAGGGCAGTTCTGTTTCAATAGTTCAATGGCATTATGGAATAACTCATTGTTAAACTCCACCACATGTCTTGATGAACGGAAATTGTAGGAGGCGGGAATTTTACCCATGTGTCTTTTCAAATCAGAATCATCTTCTATAGAGTTTAGAATCTGCCAATCGGAATTGCGGAAACGGTAGATACTTTGTTTTACATCACCTACAATGAGACAGGAACCACCCATTGCAAGACTGTTTTGGATTAGTGGCTTGAAGTTGTTCCATTGCAATGTAGAGGTGTCTTGGAACTCGTCTATCATGATATGTTTGATAACCGCTCCCGCTTTCTCATAGATGAATGGAATGTCTTGGCTGTTGATTACATTACGCAGGAAGTTTGCTGTTTCAGACAAAAGGAATCGGTTGCCTTTTTCATTCAGCGACTTCACCATGCAACTGATTTCATTCAATAGCATCAATGAATAAAGATGTTGCCCGACAGCATTGACAGTGTGCAAATGACCGACATATTCTCTATGCTTCTCAAAAGTCTCTGCTAACAATGGCATAAGTATCGCTTCGACTTGCGGCAGCAACGCATCACGGTTTTTGGACGTCTTTTTGAACCATTTTTCAGCATCGGAAGTGTATTCTTCGATGGCATCGGAAAAAGTACCCCTGCTCTTATTGGTCGGCTCCGTGATGTTGTAGTCATGCACTTTCTCCATAAATGTAACGATGCTCTTGCTGCCGTCTTTCTCCGTCATGCCGATTCTTTCGTAAGCATCCAGCATTTGACCCCCCAACAAGATAACTGCTTGTTTTTTCTGCTCCAGATATTGGTTGATGAGAGTGCGATACTTGTATATTTCACCGATATTGGTGATTTTTTTCCTTACGTCTTCTCCGTGAATGAGATATTTTTCCTTAAAGATGTTGTGCCCAAATTCTTTCACGGTGTCTTCCACCTGCCATGAATGATTCTCCCTGATTTTTTCTTCGATGAAGTCGATGATGGTATGGAATTCACTCGATTCTTCTTTTAGATTTTCGATGATCTTGGAAATGGCGTCTGACAGTACATCTGTTTCATCTAATTCCACTTTCATGTTTGTTGGGAGTTCCAATTCGTTTGCTATCTCATGGACAATACCTTGGAAAAAGGAGTCAATCGTTTCGATGTGAAAGCGGCTATAATCATGAATGATATTTGATAAAGCCTCTTTTGCCCTCTTACAAAGCATATCCTTATTCATGTTCCGTAGCAGCGAATAATATGGCTCTTCTTGATATTGGGGCATATCCCTCCGTTTCGCCAAATTGTCCAAGATGCTCTCGATATAGTTATTGCCAGTTTGAAGTCCATGTGCAATGGCATACAACGTGCTCAGAATACGCTGTTTCATCTCTGCTGTTGCCTTGTTGGTGAAGGTGACAGCAAGAATGTTTTGGTATTCCATAGGGTTGATTGCTAACAGGGAAATGTACTCCACAGCCAGAGTATAAGTCTTTCCTGAACCCGCTGATGCCTTATATATGTTTAACGGTTTCATCTTTCACATGTAATAACTTCTGTCATTCGGATATCGTGTGACTCTGTAGGAATGGTTGGAACAATTTGAAAAGGATAAGCGATGCCGATGAGAGGGCAGGTCAGTAGGGGAAGTAAACGGTCATAAAACCCCTTGCCACGTCCGAGTCTGTCACCTTGTGACGTAAAAGCCATGCCTGGAATAATGGCAAGGTCAATAAAGGAATAATTGGTGAAGAGTGGACCAAGTGACTCTTGAATGCCATATGATGCGCCACGGCTCATGGCATTCTCTCCTTCATATATATGGAGAGAAAGATTTTCTCCATCCACAGTGGGAAGCAGAATGGTATGATTCTGGGCATACAATGTACGAATGAGGTCGTGGGTGCCAACCTCATCTGGAAGAGAATGATACAACAGGATGGTATGGCAATTCTCTTTTTTCGTAATGTGCTCAAGCAAAATGCTGTTGATGCTTAGGCAGTAAGCCTGGAGTTGTTCGGTGGTATGCTGCTTTTTTCTTTCCCGAATCAGTTCCCTGATTTCCTTTTTTGTCATGGAGAGTTGGCTTTGTCTGTTTCGTCTTAAAAAGTTGTATTGCCTTGGCAAGCGTGATGTCATCACGATTGAGGTACTGTACATAATCGCTCATTTCGAGGATGTTGTAGATGATACTGCCATAGATGGCTTGCTCAAACAGGTGCTGTGATCTGATGATCATGTTGTTGCGGCGCTGAATACCTTTACTGTCGGCATAACGGACAAAATGATCCACCAATCCCTGACGGCGTAGATACTTTTCCAAGTCAGCAGCGTTTTCAAAAGTGGATAGTTTATCGCGATTATTGTCAGTGTATTCAAAACAGAATTGGGCAATGGCCCCCTGGGTGATACATTCCGTATAATAGGGCGTCAGTGCTGTTGTATCTTCTGCCACAAAATAGTCAGGCATGATGCCGCCGCCACCATAAACAACACGTCCGATACTGGTCTTGTATTCATCACCAGTCTGGTGGATACTGTCCTGACTGAAGAATTCCCCCCGTTCGTAGCGTGTGATGAGGTCCATCTCGTATTCTTTGGGTTGCCCTTTCACGTATGGCTTTTGGATGCATCGTCCAGAAGGTGTGTAATAACGGGCGATTGTGAGATGAATAAGAGAACCGTCTGAAAACTCTACAGGTTGTTGCACAAGACCTTTTCCAAAGGAACGACGTCCAACGATGACACCTCGGTCATTATCTTGGATGGCTCCAGAGAAAATTTCTGCAGCAGAGGCTGTCGTCTCGTCAATCAATACAATGAGCGGCAAGTCTTGATATGAACCACGTCCATCACTGCGGTATTCTTCACGTCGTGAACGTCGTCCTTGTGTATAAACGATGAGTCGATTCTTGGGCAAAAACTCATTCACCATTTGGATGGCTGCCGAGAGATAGCCTCCCCCGTTGCCACGTAGGTCAATGACAAGTCCTTGGAATCCTTCGACTTCCAATTCGGCAAGAGACGTAAGAAGTTCTGCATATGTGGTTTCTCCGAAGTTCTTGATTTTAATATATCCAAGTTCTTTGTTGATCATGTATGTGGCATCAACGCTCTTCAATGGGATATCTCCGCGGACGATGGTGAAACTCATTGGCTTTTTTTGACCATGGCGTAATACTCCTATTTTTACTTTTGTTCCTTTTTCACCCTTCAATCGGTGGAGCGTCTCCTCATTTGTTACGACATCGCCAACATAGGGCTTGTCATCAACAGAAATGATTTTGTCACCAGCGAGCACACCGACTTTCTCAGAAGGACCTCCTTTGATGATACCTGTGACACGCACTGTATCCTCACGGATAACAAACTGAATGCCAACACCACTAAAAGATCCTTTCAAGTCATCGTTGGCAGTCTTGGCGTCTTTAGCAGAAATATAAGTAGAATGGGGGTCAAGTTCTTCCAAAATCTTTGGCATCGATTGTTCCACAATAGAGGCAATATCTACTGTGTCCACATATTGGTCGTCAATAATGTGGAGCAAGTCATTCAACTTGTTCGACGAGGTATTGATAATGTTGAGTCGGTTGCCGGCAAATCTATTGGCAAAGAACGTCCCAATGATGATACCAGCCACAACGCTGATAGCAATGATGATCGGAACCCAACGGTTACTCCTATTGACTTGATTGTTATTATTATTGTTGTTGTTATTCATATATAAAAATGTGCGATTGAAGAAGAACCTTTAGTTTGCTGGTTCATCAGGATTTATATACTCTACTTTGATGTTTGCACGTTGCAAAAGTTTAATACCATCCTCCAAGCGATAGTGTTCTGAATAGACCACTCGTTTGATGCCTGCTTGAATGATAAGTTTTGCGCATTCAATACACGGAGAAGCAGTGACATATAGTGTGGCTCCATCACTTGAATTGTGGCTTCGTGCCAGTTTGGTGATGGCATTTGCCTCTGCATGCAATACGTATGGTTTAGTTACATTGTTTTCATCCTCACAAATGTTTTCGAATCCAGAAGGGGTTCCGTTGTAGCCATCAGAAATAATGGCTTTGTTCTTTACTACCAGTGCACCCACCTGACGGCGTTTGCAATAGGAATTTTCAGCCCATATCCGTGCCATGCGTACATAGCGGCAGTCAAGATTGTATTGTTTCTTCTCTAATTCAGTCATTGGGTAATATTTAAAAGTCGGGTGGTATGATTATACGAATGTTGTTTATCTCATAGTTCCAAGTTGGATTATGTTTTGGTTGTCATCGTAGAGTTGCAAAAAGTCGGCTCCGCTTTTGTAAGATGTGATGGAGGAGAGAATTTGATACATCTGTTTGTCGAAAATGAGATTGCTCGCAGTCTTTTGTTGCAAGTGGAGTGTGATTTTTTGATGTTTACCATCGGCGTTCCATGTGCCAGAGAACGTGATTCCAGAGGATAGCGCTCCATGAAACGTGTCGGAAGAGAATGTAATGTAATAGCATCGGGCATCTGTGTCCTTGTAGAAATTTCTGGTTTCTTCCGAAGAGTTCGTTCCGTTGATGGCAATGCCATCCATGTACCATGTCCTACTTACGAAGATTTCATTAATGTCGTCTTCGTTATTGCATGCGGTGAGGGCAAAGAGTGCCACTGCCAGTGTAAATAGAGTTTTAATCACTTTCATCTTGAACAGGTTTTATGTTATTTGATGCCGTTGCGACGGAGTAGTGCCTCGATAGTGGGTGCTTGTCCTCGGAATCGTTTGTAGAGCGTCATGGGGTGTTCTGTTCCTCCCCTCGACAGCACATTGTCGCGGAAACTTTGTGCAGTGTCAGTGTCGAAGATGCCATGTTTCTGGAAGAGCGAGAATGCGTCGGCATCAAGCACTTCTGCCCATTTATAACTGTAATAACCAGCGGAGTATCCCCCTGCCATGATGTGTGAGAATTGGGTGGTCATGCAGGTTCCTTCTATTTCTGGAAGCACCTGGGCACGATGCCATGCCTCACGTTCAAAGGTGAAAAGGTCTGCATTGAACATCTCTTTCAAAGTGTAGAAAGCCATATCCAGCAGTCCGAAACTGACTTGACGCATACAAGCGTATGCCACATTGAAGTTGCGGCTTGCTATAATGCGGTGAATGAGTTCCTGGGGGATGGGTTCATTTGTTATATAATGGCTGGCGAATGTGTTGAGGAAATCAGGTTCGGTGCTGTAATTCTCCATGAACTGTGAAGGCAGTTCTACAAAGTCCCAATAAACGTTGGTGCCAGAAATAGAACGGTATGTAGTGTCTGCAAAAATAGCGTGGAGTGCGTGTCCAAACTCATGCAAGAATGTTTCCACCTCGCCTAATGTGAGCAGGGCTGGTTTAGCGTCTGTTGCCTTCGACAAGTTCATCACGATGGATACTTGGGGGCGGGAGTTGGTTCCATCGGGCTCTTTCCATTGCTCCTTGAAAGAAGTCATCCAGGCACCTGCCTTTTTCGAGGCACGCGGATGGAAATCACAGTAGAGTAGTGCGAGTGCTGATCCGTCTTTGTCCATCACGTCAAAAACTTCCACGTCTGGGTGATATACTGGAACTGTAGTATTTGGGCGGAAAGTGATACCATAGAGTCTGGTGGCAAGTCCGAACACCCCTTTCTTCACCTTGGAAAGTTCGAAATAAGGACGGAGCATCTCGCTGTTCAGATTGAAGCGGCTTTCTTTCAGTTTGTTGGCATAGTAGGGGAAATCCCATGGCATGAACTGTGTTTTGTGATCATTAGTCTTTTGTTCACATTGATAGAACAAGTCCTCCGTTTCTTTCACTTCTTTCTTTGCGGCAGGCATATAGGCATCAATCAGTTGATCAAGCAATTGATACACATTTTCTTTCTTTTCTGCCATCCGTCGTGTCAAAGCATAGTCTGCATATGATTCATACCCCAGCAGTTGTGCCATTTCCCGATGTAGGTTGACAATTTTTCCTACGATGGCTACATTGTTGTTGTCGTTGGCATGTGTGCAGAGCGTATTGTATGCCCTGTACATCTTTTCCCTGAGTTCACGATGTGCAGAGTAGGTGAGGAATGGACTGTAAGATGGTGCTTGTAATGTGAACACATATCCATCCATTTCCCTTTCCTTTGCTGTTTGTTTGGCAAGGTCAATGGCACTTTCTGGCAATCCCTCAAGATCTGTTTCGTCAGTGATATGCAGGATGAAGTCATTGGTGTCCTTCAGTTTGTTCTGTGAGAATTGGAGAGAGAGCACACCCAGTTCTGCTGTGATGCGTCGAAGTTGTTCTTTCTGTTCGTCCGATAGCATGGCGCCATGGCGCACAAAACCCTCATAGGTGTTTTTGAGTAACATCTTTTGTTCAGGGGTCAGACGTGTGAATCCATCAGAAGCATGGTCGTCATATACAAACTTGACCCTCTTGAACAGCGCTTCGTTGAGCATGATATTGTTGGAATGCTCTGAAAGGATAGGTGACATTTTCTGAGCCAAGTCATCGAGGAAGTCCGTTGTTTCTGCACTGAGCAGATTGAAAAAGACTGTGGTAACTTTCTCCAACAATTGCCCGCTACGCTCCATTTTTTCGATGGTGTTCTCGAATGTGGGGGTATTAGGGTTATTGACAATAAGGTCAATATCTCTATCTTCCTCTTCGATACCCTTCATCATGGCAGGCTCATAGTCACTTTCAGCAATGTGGTCGAAAGGGATATAGGTATATGTTGTATAAAACGGATTTGTTGTCATTTTTGTAATACTTAAATTTTAGCCTTGTTTATTCCTTGGAGGTCATGGATGGTAAAACAACCTCTTTGCATCGTGATGAACCCCAATTTCTGCATTTCATTGAGTTCCATGGAGACCTTGAGCCGGGTTTCATGAATGATATTGGCGAGGTCTGTCATTTTGATTTGAATCTCTTTCCTGCCCTTGGATACGATGGAATGCGAGAGGATAAATTTGACGATTTTTTGCCTCACATTTTCATCTGGATAGCAGCATAAGAGCCGTTGAGTTTGCTGGTATTTGTTGCAAGCGATGTTCATTAGATTGATTTTGACGATGTTATTTGTCATCAAATGATTGAGTACCATCGCCTTGTCAATGGACAACGTGCAGCCAGGGGATGTAAAGGAGTAAGAACGAGAATAGGCCTGATACATGCCGAAAAGATTGTAAGGCTCGATGACTTTGAGATTGGGGAGATATTCTATGAGCGTGAATTGAAGGTCTGTGTTTCGGTGTTCTGCTACCACCTCACCACTGATAATGTAGATGAGTTTTCGGCAACTCTCTCCCTGTATCACGATTTCATCGCCTTGATGATAATTGACAAAGTCCAATCTGACATGTGCCATCACCTCCGCTATCTCCCGAGTCGTCAGACCTTGAAATAGCGGCAGTTGGAGTAGCCGTTCAAACATTGTCAATTCCATCAATTATCAATTATCACATCAATTATCAATTATCAATTATCATTTTCTCCATCCCCTCTGTCATCCATTCCCTCATTTCGCCTTCTTTGTCTGAATAGATGAAGAAGGCCATCAGTTCAGGGTGACGTGCCAATACCTTTTTCGCCTCGTCCATTCCCAACACCATAAATGCTGTAGCGTAGGCATCTGCTGTGGCGCAATCTTGTGCCAAAACTGTAGAGGACAAAATGCTGTGTTGCACAGGATAACCCGTGTGGGGATCAATGGTGTGAGCATATTTCTTCCCGTCTTTTTCGTAATAATTGCGGTAGTTGCCAGAAGTTGCCATGGCAAGTTGTGTGATTTGGATGACCTGCTCAATATCCGTGCTGATGCTGGCAGGGTCGTCGTTGGGTTTATTGATGCCCACGTGCCATAATTCGCCTCGCGGATTTGTGCCCCTTACGCGTACTTCACCGCCAATCTCTACCATATAATTACTAATGCCTTGACTCTCCAAATATTTGCCTACAGCATCTACACCATATCCCTTGGCGATAGCACTGCAATCCAGCATCGTCTCGGGGTGCTCTTTCTGAATTTTTCCATCTACCAGTTTCACCTTCTCATAGCCAACAAAAGGTAGCAGGCTGTTCACCTTCTCTGGATTTACGTTGTCCATATTCTTGAAACCAAACCCCCATAGGTTCACAAGCGGAGCCACCGTAATGTCGAAAGCACCATTTGTCTGTTCCGACACCTTTTGTGCCAAGTTGAACACCTCCACAAACATTGCATTCGTGTCCATACTGGTATTGTTGTTAATGGCACTAATAACCGATTCCTTATTGAAAGGCGACAACGATGCATCCACTTCTTGCAGTGTCTTGTCGATGCCCTCTTGCAGTGGCATAGATGCTTCATAAGTGATATGGTAGAACGTGCCGAACACACTTCCTTCACTGCGTTGAGTTTCGGTATTCGCCCATGTCTTTCCCATGGTCACAGTAGGTTGTTTCTTCTCCTTTCCATGCGTCATTACAATATAGATGGTGCCCACTATTAGCAATAGGAGCAATGGCCATCCCCACCATTTGATCTTATGTGGAGCATAGGGATCAAATACTTTATTTTTCTTGTCTTTCTTCTGTTCCATTTTCTTGAATCGTTGTTGGTTGCAAATTCTCCCGCGCGGGGACTGAATCTGTTGTCCGTTGTCCGTTGTCTGTTGTTTCTATTGTTCGAATCTCCACGTTCACACCTCGTTTATGGCTTTTCTTCAATCCCCAATTCAGGTCGAAAATGAGACTGTAAGTACCGCCCCAACATGAGGAGTCAGTCGTGTAGCCATAACCGGGAATGCAGTTCGGCTTGGCAAAGTCACTCTTTGTCGAGGCTATTTCCCGTTTATATCTTACAGCCCATCCCATATGGAAATTTCTGAAAATCTTCACTTCTACACCAAATACAAGTTCAGCCCAATGACTGGTGCAGTCAAGGTCTTTCACGCTGAAAGGTTGACTACCTCCCCAAATAGGATCCGTTTGTGCTGGACCTGCAATGTCATACTTGAACATTGAGATGCCATAGCGCGCACCCAAATAGAGGCGGTTGCTTTGAAACTTGTCTCTTAGCATATTGAAATCAATGCCGATGCGCATAAAAGGCGCACTTGTCTTATAGGACACCTTTGTGTTGAAGTCATCCTTCGAACATTTTCCCACACCTGCTTCAATGATGGGGAAATATGTGTTCTTTAAGTTCAGTCTGAGTGCTCCTTCCAGTGTGCCGTAATCCGACACCATCATGGCAACAGGTCCATATCCGTCCACCGATAGTGTGAAACCCTGGAAGAACACAAGATGCTCTTTCTGCTCTTCCACCGCCACATACTTTGTAGGCTTAGGTCTTTCACCAGGCATCAACACTTCTGTCTGCTGCTCCTGTGCCATCATTGTCATGACCGATGTTCCCATCATCATGACCGCGCTAATTATATGTCTCAACCGGATTTCCAATTCTAAATTATCGATTATCAATTATCAACAGCCACACCATTAAAATAAATCTTCACATTCACATTCCCGTCGTAGTTCACCTTTGGCTCGCTGATTTCAACATGGTCTATGGCTGCATCCGTAGCCGTGACACTTTGTAGCGTGTGAAAACGGTATGTTCCACATTCTGGCAACTCCACGTTCGGATAACTGCTATGACGAATCTTGATAGTGTCCTTCAACAAAATGCTTTTGTAAGAGAGAATCAGTGTGTCCTCCTCATTGAAAAAACTCATGGGCACTTTCATGCTTGAAGCACCCAGCAACTGATTCAACAGAATGGTGTCCTTACGTTGTTGTGTGACACTCTCCGTATAGCCCTGATTGACCAGTTCTGCGTCAGGGTCATCCTTTGTCACTGTTTTATTGCCCAGTTTCCGATAAGTGTACACCGTCTTGTAACCAGGCATTAACGTTGTCACGGTGATGGTGTCACTGTAATAGATAGCGGTCCCCTCCGTATCGTAGAAACCATAATTACATGTCACAGTATTCTCCAACGGGCAGTTGTTCGAGTAACAACCTGCCAACAGCGTTGCCATGACCAATATTCCCATCGTCATGACCGCATAAATCTTATGTCTCAATCGAATATCCAATTCTCAAATGTCAATTACCATTTATCAAATCTCCTTCTCCACCTGATACTTGTTTCTTTCCTGGCTGTTTCTGCTGATGAGGTCACCGAGGAATCCGCCCACAAACAACTGTGTGCCCAGAATCATCATCGTTAAAGAGAGGTAGAAGTAAGGGTCTGTCACCAATGCATGTGGTACATGCTGACATAGTGCCACTACCTTGATGGTGCCCACAATGACGATGGCGATGAAGCCAATGATGAACATGAGTGTGCCGATAAAACCAAAAATGTGCATCGGCTTCATGCCAAACGTGCTGATAAACCATAGGCTCATCAAATCCAAATAACCGTTTACGAAACGGTTCAATCCCATGAACTTGCTTTTTCCATGCTGACGCGCCTGATGATGCACGGGCTTCTCACCGATTTTACTGAAACCTGCATTCTTGGCAAGGTAGGGGATGAAGCGGTGCATTTCGCCATAGACCTCAATGTGCTTCACTACATCTTTTCTATATGCTTTCAACCCACAGTTGAAGTCATGTAAGTTGTGGATGCCGCTCACCATTCGAGTCGTAGCGTTAAACAACTTCGTTGGAATCGTTTTTGACAGCGGGTCGCCCTTTCTGCGGTTCATTTTGAATCCGCTCACGAGGTCATATTCCTCCTCCTTCACCATTCTATACAGTTCGGGAATCTCGTCGGGACTGTCCTGCAAGTCAGCGTCCATCGTGATGACCACATCGCCCTCCGCCCGTTCAAAGCCGTGGAATAGGGCTGGGCTCTTTCCGTAGTTTCTGCGGAATTTGATACCATGCACTTCTGGAAACTTCTGGCTCAACTCCTCTATCACCTCCCACGAGCGGTCTGTCGAACCGTCATTCACAAAAATCACCTCATACGAGAAGCCATTGGCATCCATCACACGCTTAATCCACTCGTGCAATTCCGCAATTGATTCTTCCTCGTTATACAGAGGCACTACTACTGAAATGTCCATATCTTTTTATTCCTTCAATTTTTTTCTTTTTTAATTTTCAATTCTTCAATTTTTCTCTCCTCCACGATGCCACCCAAGCCACGAACAGCGAGAGGATGATACTGAAGAAGAAGTTGTTGTTGAAAATCAGCAGCGTCTTCTCCCATGCTGACAGCCCGTCCGCTTCGGTTAAGATCTGCTGCATTTGTACATGTTGCTCTCCCATGCCCATCTGTTCATAAGTCTTCACCATCTCTGGCTGCATCAAGATGGCGTTTAATTGTTCCATCAGCAGCCCGTCATCCAGAAATTGGAAATAGGAAAACACAATCAGCCCGTCCAAGAGACAGGCGTACATGAACATCGAGAAAGCAAAGAAAAGCCCCTGGAAATAACTCAGTCGTTCCCCTGCCAGTGACATCTTTCTGTTCAGACGCCATCCCAGCCCAAACGGCAGTACCATAGCCACCCCGCACAGCATAAAGCAGAGCAGCATCAGTAGCCCATTGTTGTAACTGATACCTTCCGTATAAGTAAGGAACACACCTCCCCATGTCAGTCCCACAAATGTACCATACTCCATCGAGTACGATTTGTATATATTACTCTTTGTAGCCATAACTCGTTTCAGAACAGTGTAATCTGTTTGCAAATCAAATGCAAATTTAGCGATTTTAGTTGACAAAATCGTATTTATCAGTAAAAATAATGCAAGAAAAGGTCGTTAGACTGCATAGTCAACCGCAATCGCCATATTTAATGACACGCAAACACTTTTTATGGCGTACCCCTCGACTGCGAAGTGATGTACCCGAGGGGTACGGCATCGTGTAGTCGAGGGGTACGATTTTCAGATGTCTGTTATCTTCTTGTGGCAAGATATGAAAGTGACAAAGTGCTCTATCTTTTGACCGAAACAATCATGAATGCACTTTGTCGCTATTTTTACTGACAAAGTCTTTCCATGAGGAGAATTTGTGTTCCACTTCGGGTTTGCCCATCTGAATGAAGTGGCAATAAGCGGCACCGAGGGCATCGGTGGCGTCGAGTTGCACGTCCATGTCTTCTTTGGAGATGTGGAGCATGCGCTGAAGCATGCCAGCCACCTGCTCTTTGGATGCGGAACCATTGCCCGTAATTGCCATCTTGATTTTGCGCGGTTCGTATTCGGTGATGGGGATGTCGCGCATGATGGCAGCGGTGATGGCTACACCCTGTGCGCGTCCGAGTTTAAGCATGGACTGCACGTTCTTGCCGAAAAAGGGGGCTTCGATAGCCATTTCGTCGGGTTTGTAGGAATCGATGATGGAGGTGATGCGCTCGAAAATCTTGCCCAAACGGAGATAGTGGCTGGCGTATTTCTTAAGTTCGATGACACCCATTGTCAAGAGTTCGGCTTTGTTGCCTGTGACGCGCAGCACACCATAACCCATCACGTTGGTGCCGGGGTCAACGCCGAGAATGATTTTTTCTATGTTTGGACTTGCTTTCATGATTCGATAAAATAAGCCCCCTCCGTGAAGGGAGGAGGCCTTTTCTGGAGCCGAATGGCGGACTCGAACCGCCGACCCACGCATTACGAATGCGTTGCTCTACCAACTGAGCCAATTCGGCAAGGCAAATAGCAAAAAGACGGTGCCTTTTGTTAAAAGCGATGCAAAGGTAATACTTTTTTTTATTATACAAGCAAGGTTTCTCCTTTTTTCTTCTTAAATTTGCAAGAAAAATAGTAAGTAACAAGGATTGCGGTGGTTTTCCGCAACGAACTTTGATTAAAAACAGATGAAAACATTCCGAAAACCAATATCTATTTTATTATCGTGCCTTGCGCTGACAGGCATGGTGGCGAGCATTAACCAGTTGTGGGCATGCAAAGGTGACAGGCTTCCATCGGAGGTGAACGGTGGGGCTGTGTCTGTGAGCAGTGCGGAACGGAACGCTGCATTTGCGGCTCAGGAGGCGGAGACTGCCGATGTGGCAGATGGATACTATGAGTCGGAAGAGGAACGGGAGGCAGAACTTGCCATCACGCCTTATGAGAATCTGGAGCAACCTGCTGAATTGAAAGGAAAGTCGGAGTTCATTCTGTTTAAGTCGCAGTTCATCATTTCGTATGATGTGAGCAGGATGTGCCCATTTTATGTGTGTTGGAGCCTGACCCCTGAAAGGGCATCTGGGAAGGTGCAGCGCACGAACAATTTTCATGGTGACCCTGTGATGAACGAGCGGACAAGGGTGGAGACGTTTGACTATAACGGGTCAGGCTATGACCGTGGGCACATGTGTCCTGCAGGCGATAACAAGAATACGAATAAGGCGATGGATGAATCGTTCTGCATGACGAACATCTGTCCGCAGGATCACAATCTGAACATGGGGGCTTGGAATGACCTCGAGATGCAGTGTCGCTCATGGGCGAAGAACTATGGGGCATTGTACATTTGTTGCGGTCCCATCTTTGACTCTCCGACCCCAAAGACTATCGGCAGGAGACAGGGATTGAAGATTGCTGTGCCAGACCGTTTCTTCAAGGTGGTCTTAGCAATGGGACGTGTTCCGAAGGCAATTGGATTCATTTATCCGAACAAGGCTTGTGACGGGGATATGAGAGACTATGCGGTGTCGGTGGACAAGGTGGAGAAGGAAACGGGTATGGATTTCTTCTATCAGTTGGACGACAAGCAGGAGAAGGAGTTGGAAAGAGTGTGCAACCCTGCAAGTTGGGGCATTTAGTTGATAACTAAGAATTAGGAGTTGACAGTTTAGAGTTTAGAGAAATGGTATAGATATATGAAGAAATACGTGAAGGATTTGAGTGTGAAAGCAGTGGAGGTGCCGCATGTGGCATATGTGCTGCTGAAACTGACTGATCAGGAACCACTGCCGGAGTGTGTGCCGGGGCAATTTGTGGAAGTGAAGGTGGAGGGAAGTCCGCAGACATTCCTCCGTCGTCCCATCTCTATTAATTATGTAGATAGAGAGAAGAATGAGTTGTGGCTGCTCATCAAGAAGGTGGGTGAGGGTACACATAAGTTGGCTGAGTTGAAGGTGGGCGATACGCTGAACTTGGTGTTCCCCCTGGGCAACGGCTTTTCACCTGTCGGACGGCAGGGCGAGAAGGTGCTGTTGGTTGGCGGCGGTGTGGGTGTTGCTCCACTGCTCGATTATGGCAAGTACCTGAAGGAGCATGGAGCGGAGCCTGTGTTCCTGTTGGGCGCGCGGAGTAAGAGCGACCTTTTGGAACAGGAACTCTTCAATGCCATTGCTCCTGTGTATGTGACCACGGAGGATGGCTCTGAAGGGGAAAAAGGTTTTGTGACACAACATTCATTGCTGAAAAAGGAGACCTTTGACCGCATCTCGGTGTGTGGACCTAAACCGATGATGGTGAGTGTGGCAAGATATGCAAAGGCTACGGACACTCCATGTGAGGTGAGCCTTGAGAACATGATGGCATGTGGATTGGGCGCATGCTTGTGCTGTGTGGAGAAGACGGTGAAGGGGAATGTATGTGTGTGCAAGGAAGGTCCCGTGTTTGATATTAACGACTTAACTTGGGAGGTGTAGATTATGGCAGATTTGAAGACAAAGATAGGGGAACTCACGATGAAGAACCCCGTGATGACGGCTTCGGGTACTTTTGGCTATGGAGTCGAGTTTGCTGATTTTGTGAATTTGGAGGAGATTGGCGGCATCATCGTGAAGGGCACCACACTCCATGCGAGAGAGGGCAATGACTATCCACGCATGGTGGAAACGGCGAGTGGCATGCTGAACTGTGTAGGACTGCAGAACAAGGGAGTGGATTATTTCTGTGAACACATCTACCCTGAAATTAAAGACATCAAGACGAACATGATTGTGAACGTGAGCGGCTCGTCGCTGGAAGACTATGCGGCGTGTGCTGCCCGTGTGAACGAATTGGAACATATTCCCGCCATCGAACTGAACATCTCATGTCCCAACGTGAAGCAGGGAGGTATGGCATTTGGTGTGACTACCGAAGGTGCTGCTTCGGTGGTGAAGGCTGTGAGAGAGGTGTATGATAAAACGTTGATTGTGAAACTTTCACCTAATGTTACTTCGATTGCAGATATAGCAATGGCGGTAGAGGATGCAGGGGCTGATGCGGTGTCGCTCATCAACACACTGATGGGTATGGTGATTGACATTGAAAAGCGGAAGCCTGTGTTGAGCATTGCCACGGGTGGCATGTCTGGACCAGCCGTGAAACCTGTGGCTGTGCGTTGTGTGTGGCAAGTGGCGAAAGCGGTGAATATCCCCGTGGTGGGATTGGGTGGTATCATGAATGCGAATGATGCCATAGAGTTTTTCTTGGCTGGTGCTTCCGCCATCGAGATTGGTACGGCGAATTTCATTGACCCTGCCGTGACGGTGAAGGTGGCTCAGGGCATTGGCGATTGGCTTGACCGTCATGGGTGCAAGTCGGTGGGTGAAATAGTCGGACAACTGAATGCCTGATGGACAGCATCTGGCAGGACATCCAGGAGGTCTTCTTCTCGGAGCAGACGTTGAAGCAGAAGTATCGGTATTGTTATGATACACTGCATCGGGTGTGCATTGCGAAGACGGAAGGATTGCCTGCTGAATACAATGACTTTTTTTCGCGGTTGCAAGCGGTGTGCCGATTGACGAACTACCCGTTGCATGGGGTGGATTCGTTTCGTTGGCGTGCGCGTCAGGTGTCGCATCTGGGCATAGAGGTGGATGAACATACGTTTCTTGCCGATATGCGTGTGTTCGTGGAGGCGTTGGCGCACTTCACCCACACTTCGGTGCCAGATGGCTTGAAAGGGAAACTGCCTGATGTGGCGCAACTGCCCGTTGGCAGAGAACAACTGGAGCGTACCTTTCGGCAGAAACGTATCCGTTTTGTGGTGGATCGGGTGAATGAACCATACATCTATGCTTTCTCACGTGAAATGCCTGCCGACGAACCGTTTCGTGTGGATGTGACAGTTAATCAGCACACGCTTCAGACTGCACAACTTCTGAAGTCAGGCATGCAATTCAATGCCCTTTCGTTTACAGTGGATGCTGAAGGTGTCTATCATCCTCAATATATCATTGTCGAGCCCGATTTCCTGCTCGACACGACCAGTGTGACGGGGTGCATTAAAGGGTGGGGCGAATCGGCATTCAACCATTTCATCGCGAAGTTCAAACCTTCGGAAAGTACGGTGCATACGTTGTTGGGAGACTTTGCCAACCAGTTTTTGGACGATATCTTAAATCTGCCTGATGCGGATTGGCACGGTTCGATGCAAAAGGTGTTTGCTGACCGAGCAATTGACATCTGTGCCTGCAAGGAAATTGATGCGGCTTTTTTTGAGGAGACGAAGAAACAGTTTGAGAACATTCGGCAGGTGGTGAAGGAACTGGAGCAGCAGCCATACATGGAAGGCGGCAAGGTGAATATTCACATTGAACCATCGTTTTTCTGTGAAGCAATGGGTTTGCAGGGACGAATGGACTGCCTGATAGATTTGGATACAGAGGGCAAAAAGTTCCTCATCGAACTGAAATCGGGCAAGTGGGATGAATTCCGTAACCGTGCGAAGGAGGAGCATTTGATGCAGATGTTGCTGTATAAGGAGATGCTCTACTACAATATGGGGGTGAAGCAGACGGACGTGATGGGTAATCTGCTCTATTCCAAGTATCCCCATCTACAGGAGCAGCGTAGTTATCAGGAGATGCTGCTTCGTGCCATGAACATCCGCAACAGCATTGTGGCTATGGAACTTGGACTGCTGGAGGGGGAGGCGCGCAAATGGGTGCCGAAACTTACTCCTGAGGCGCTGAGGCGTAATGCCGACTGTAACGACAAGTTCTGGACTGTGTGGTGCATCCCCGACATCAAACCTGTCACGGATGCCTTGCATGGCATGGACGAACTGACGGCAGAGTATTTTTATGCTTTTCTTCAATTTATTGAACGCGAACAGGCGGAAAGCAAGATGTGTGACACGCGACCTGATTCCACTCGGGCACTTGCTTCTCTATGGAATGCCGACATCAATACGAAGATGGAGAATGGTGACATCTTCATGGGACTGAGGGTGGCTGACCTTCGTATGAAGGATGGGGTGGATGCTATTTGCTTGGAACGTACGGATGGGCTGGAGAGCCAACCGAATTTCCGTATTGGTGATGCAGTGATTCTATATAAACGCAATTCAGATGAGGATTCTGCCATCACCCAACAAGTGGTGCGCTGCAATGTGGAAGCATACGACACTGACCGCATCTGGCTGCAACTGAAGACTCGGCAGAGAAATAAGGAGGTGTTCAGCCGTACGGACACTTATGCCATTGAGCACGACCATGTGGATGCAAATTTCAGAAGCCTGTATAGCGGGTTGTTCTCGTTGCTGACTTGTGAGAAGAGCCGCCGTGATTTGTTGCTGTGTCAGCGTGTTCCGACGAAAGAAGATATGTTCTTGCTCATGGGTCCTCCTGGTACAGGAAAGACTTCGGTGGCACTGAAACGGATGGTGGAGGAGGAATTGGAACAAGGGCACAACATACTCTTGTTGGCATACACGAATCGGGCTGTAGATGAGATTTGTGAGATGTTGGGAACGATTGAATGGGAAAATCTGGATTATATTCGGTTGGGACGGGAATTGTCGTGCGCGCCGCAGTTTCGGGCACATCTTTTTGTCAACACCATCGGAACGTTGACGAATCGTCAGGCTGTGATGGAAAGAATAGGGGAAACACGCATCTTCGTGAGTACTGTGGCTTCGATGAACAGCCACATGGCACTCTTCAAACTAAAGCACTTCCATGTTGCCATCTTTGATGAAGCCTCACAGATTCTCGAACCACAGATACTGGGCATTCTCACCTCGAAGGCTATCGACAAGTTCATTATGATTGGTGACCACAAGCAGTTGCCTGCTGTCGTGGTGCAGAATGAGGAGAAGTCTGCCGTACGGTCTCCGCTGCTGTATGCCATCGGATTGACGAATTGCCGTAACTCCCTTTTTGAAAGGCTTTATGAACAGAACTGTTGCCATGCAGATGTGGTTGCTATGCTTGACCACCAGGGGCGTATGCACCCAGCCATTGCTGACTTTGCGTCAGAAGCCTTCTACGGGGGACTTCTCTTACCCGTTGGACTTCCTCATCAGAAAGAGAATTTACCTTATAAAGCCTATGATGCAGACAATCTCATCGAAACTCTTGTCGCCACGAGGAGATGCACTTTCGTCAATGTGCCGAAACCTTCACAAGAGGACAGGATGCCTAAGGCTAATGTGTTGGAAGCACGTATCATCGCCCAACTTGTTCATGCGGTTCTGACTCTTCATGATAAGAATGGATTGTCTTTTAATCCTTCACGGCAGTTGGGAATAATTGTTCCTTTTCGTCGGCAGATTGCCTTGGTGCGTGCTGAGATTGCGAAACTTCATCCAGATGTGGCGGGATGTATCGTGATTGATACGGTGGAACGGTATCAGGGTTCACAACGTGACATCATCATTTATGGCACTACCATCACTCAGCGTTATGAACTTGACATCTTATCCAATCTTACCCATGATGTTTCGGGAGAAGTGGACCGCAAACTCAATGTCGCTATCACACGGGCAAGGAAACAACTCTTTATCCTTGGAAATGAAAAACTGCTCCGAAATAATGTTTTATATGACAAACTCATAGACTATTGCAAAAAAAATTAACTATTCCTTTTTAGTTTCTTGTTTTTATTCTTATCTTTGCAACTGAAACATTACTAATCGCTTTCTAATGAGATATTTGAGATTTTCCTTGATGACATTAGGCATGGCGCTGTCATCATTTGTTTTTGCACAAAGAAATACGGCTTATCAGCAATATGTTGATAAATATAAGGATGCAGCCATCGAACAGATGCATCGCTACAAGATTCCTGCAAGTATCACCCTTGCACAGGCATTGCTCGAGAGTGGGGCGGGCACCAGTTATTTGGCAAAGAATGCCAATAACCATTTTGGCATCAAAGTAGGTACGGGATGGAATGGTCCATACGTTACGCGTGATGATGACCACAAAGATGAGCGTTTCCGCAAGTACAAAAATGTGGAAGACAGTTATGAAGACCATTCGCAGTTCCTGCTCAAAGATCGCTACAAAAGGCTTTTCGATCTCAATCCCCTTGACTATAAGGCATGGGCTCGAGGATTGAAAGCATGTGGTTACGCCACTTCACCCACTTATGCGGACCGACTCATCAGCATCATTGAAACTTATGAATTGGATGACTATGATGAAGATCGTATAGGACTGAGAAAGTATAAGAAGAAAAAGGAACCTGAGTATGTTCCAGTTGTGCCTACACGCCACTCTGTGAGAATGGTGAATGGTATCCAATGTGTGACAGCCAGGCCAGGGGATACATGGGATGCTTTGGCAAAGGAACTGAAAGTGCCCAAGAAAAAATTGCTCAAGTTCAATGAGGTGGACGAAGACTTCGAGCCGCAACCGGAGATGAACATCTTCCTTGCCAAGAAGGCGAAGAAGGCTGATACCCAATACAAGGACTATTGGCACAAGGTGAAGGCTGGTGAATCAATGTATGCCATCAGTCAGTTCTATGGCATCCGCATTGATGCGCTCTACAAGATGAATTTTAAGGATGACAGTTATATCCCTGTTACAGGAGACTTGCTGAAAGTACGGTGATAAAGGATGGTGGATTCAAGAAATATTTTCTTACTAAACCTGATAGAAGAGGGTGTGTCAAAGTGAGCACCTTCTTCGTTGTATGAATTGTCATTTTTCTTCCAGCAGGTCAGGGCGAAATCACAGAAAAAGATTTTGCTCACACAGAACACAGATTTAATTATTTCCGTGTTTTCCGTGCTTTCTGTGTGAGATACAGTATCCTTTCTGTGTGATATTGGAAAAAAGTGGAGAAATGTTTGGAAATATTGCAGGGAATTGCTTATCTTTGCCAACGAATAAAAGCACGAGCGACAAGAAATGCACCGATTTTCATGCTTGTGTGGAGTTCAACTTTAACATCTAACGGCGTACCAAAACCTGAATGAT
>CAJOLW010000018.1 GCA_905235525.1 uncultured Bacteroidaceae bacterium | reverse complement strand
GCGATGTCATGTGGCATCGATTCTTATTTTTTATGCGTGGCTTGTTGTAAACATTACAAAGATGCGTCTTTTCAGGTTTATTCATCTTATCAAGATTGATAACAGGACAAGCAAACCCACTGACTTTCAGCAGTTATGCCAAAGGTCAGTGGGTTAATTGTTCCCAAATTGTGTCACACAAGCCATGATGGGAACATTAGATGTTTAGAACCAGTTGCACCATCTACCCACCATCATAACTATGACATTGTATATGTAAGAGGGACGCTCACTATTACAGATGCAGACCCATTTACACTGACTTATATGGTGGATGGAGAAGTCTATAAGACATATCAAGTAAGGTCTGGGATGCCATCACACCAGAAGCGGAGCCTTCATAGGAAGGTTACACCTTCTCAGGTTGGAGCACAATTCCCGCTACAATGCCAGCGAAGGATGTGATAGTCATTGGCAATTTCACATTGGTAGATGCCATTGAAGATGTTATTGCAAATGATAACACCTACCAGATCTTCACAATAGATGGTAAGCCTGTCAACTCTTTACAAAAGGGTGTGAACATCATCCGCTATCCCAATGGACAAACGAAGAAAGTTTTTATCAAGTAAAACTTTCGAGCGTTTGGGGTGCAGTGTTCGGCTGGTGGAAAGGTAACAACGGAAGCCTGAACCAGCAGACGCTAAGCACAAAGGTGGATCAACAAAGAAAACTATGTGAAACAAGAATCTGGTCAAAAAACGTAACCCTTTAACCCTCAATTACGGGCACTCAGCGTGAAATATTATACGCTGAGTGCCCGAAATATTTTGTGCACCGTGCGTGAAATGCAAGGCGCACCGTGCCAACATTCGGCGTAGACAAATGCTCACAAAACACGGGGGCACTACACGCTTCGAGATGGTTCTGAATATACTAATCCTCCTTTACATATTTAATACTATGCCATGCCAAAACGAATCCAAGGACTGCCATCATCGGCATGACGATGTATTGACCTGCATTGTCCGAGGGCAATTCCATCAAGGCATGTGCCACATTGAATAGAGCAATCAGCAGAGCCAGTATGACATTGATGATCTTAAAGCACTTTGTCTTTGACAATAAACAGAGGATGCCACAGGCGGGGATGAAGAACGATAACGTCATCATAAGAACAATCATGCCTTGGTCAACGTTGCCGTCAGTGGCTACAAGTGCCATGTCCTTACCCCAAAACATGGGCAAGATGTCACAGATGGAATGAGTTGCAAACCCACAAATGGTCAGCAACCACAAGGTTGCAATTTTAGCACTTCTTGTCATCTTTGAAATCTTTATTTATCATTACAAATCAGGGGAAATCTGGGTAATCCACGCATCAATGCGAGCGTCTGTCTTGTCATCCTCATTGATTTCGTCAAGAGGCAGACCGATGAACTTTCCATCAATGACGGCTTCTGAATCATCGTAGGTATATCCATCAGTCTCTACGCTACCAATGAATTGAGCACCACTGTCTTTGATTCCATTATAGAGTTCACCCATACCGCCTACAAAGGTGTCACTATACGATGAGCAGTCACCACAGCCAAAGATGGCGATAGTCTTGCCGCTGAGGTCTGCACCTTGCAGAATCTTCAGACCGTCATACCAATCGTCTTGCAGTTCTCCTGCTCCCCATGTGGAGGTACCAAGGATAAGATTCTTGTTGGCAGCCACCATGTCTGCTGACAAATTCTGTACATTCAAGGCCTCACAGCCCAGTTTCGAGGCAATCTTCTCAGCAAGTACCTCGCAAGTTCCAGTAGAGGAACCGTAGATAACAATCGTTGTGTTCATTTCTTAATAAAATTTGTGATTATGTCTGTTCATTTCCATTTCTATCATTTCTGATTTCGAGTGCAAAGGTACACCAAATACACTCAGCGCACAATACCTAAAAATGGGTGTTTTTAGGCGTTGTGCGCTTCATCTATACCTACAAAAGAGGTTAATCAGAAATAGGTATATAGGATGGGTATTAGAACTCTATCACTTCACCGTCGTAGGCAAGATGAATACCTGCAGGCAGCGTTTTCTCTTCGATAGCGTGTGGTTCAATATGGTGGCTCATGTGGACAAGCCACGTTTCCTTCACTCCCAACTTTTGAGTAAAGGCAATGGCTTCTTCAATACTCTGATGGCTGGGATGCTCCTTGTGACGAAGACCATTGACAATCATGTATTCCACTCCTTCCAAGTAAGGCAGTTCGGTATCGGGAATGGTCTTCATGTCTGTGATGTAGGCAAAGTTATCGATACGGAAGCCCACGATGGGCAGTTTGCCGTGCATCACACGGATGGGAAGGATGTTCACATCGCCATGCTCCGTTTCACCTTCCCGCTCCTTGATGGCACGCAGTTCTTCCCACACCTGCTGGCGTTTCATTTTCACTGCATCTTCCAGATATTCGTCAGCCATCGGCACTTTCTCCACATCTTTTATAATAATGGGCACGTGCGGCTCAATCTCTATCAGATTGATGGCTGGCACTCCCGGATAGCGTTTTTCTTTCGGGGTGAAACAATAAGGGATGCGCTCCATCAAGTGGTCGGCACAGAACTTTTCGGCATAGACATCCACATCGCCAAAGATGCTATAGGGACGCAGGTCGTCGAGTCCGCCCACATGGTCATAATGCTCATGCGTAATGAGCACGGCATCAAGCGGTTTGAAGTCGATGCGAAGCATCTGTTGACGAAAATCGGGGCCGCAGTCGATGAGGATACGCTTGCCACCCACCTCAACCAATGCCGAAGTGCGCAACCGCTTGTCTTTCGGATCTGTCGATGTGCAAACCTTACAAGGACACCCTATTTGAGGCACTCCACAAGAGGTTCCAGAACCAAGTATTGTGATTTTCATATCATTATATCAAGTTGACTTCTGGATGAATGTCGATGTCAAACTTTTCCTTCACATCTTTGCAGATGGTGTTGCAAAGCGTGATGATTTCGTCGGAGGTAGCACCACCGAGGTTGACGAGCACCAATGCCTGTTTGTCGTGCACCCCAGCCCTACCGAGCGACTTTCCTTTCCATCCACACTGGTCAATCATCCAACCTGCAGGAATCTTCACACCACCCTCCACTTCGTAGAAAGGCATCTGTGGATAGTCCTCCTGGAGAGAGAGGAATTTTTCGCGGCTCACCACTGGATTCATAAAGAAACTGCCCGCATTGCCCTGCACCTTCGGGTCCGGCAACTTAGCATTACGGATGTCGATGATGGCTTGGCGCACCAGCCCAAGCGCTGGAAGATTCTCTCCAAGCGGCAAGTCTTGTTCCAAGACGGCACGAAGGTTGCCATAGTCCAACTTCAATTGCGGCTTCTTCTGCAATCGGTAAGTGACGTATGTGATGGCGTACTTGCCCTTCTGTTCATTCTTGAAAATGCTCTGGCGATAGGCATATTGACATTCTGCATTGGCAAAGATGCGTTTCTCTCCAGTCTTCAAATCCACAGCCTCCACCAGTACAATCACATCCTTTGCCTCCACGCCATAGGCACCAATGTTCTGCACGGCACTCGCACCGACTTCACCTGGAATGAGCGAGAGATTTTCCACACCACCCAAGCCATGTTTCACCGCCCATGCCACAAAATCATCCCACACGACACCAGCACCCACTCGCACCAGCACAGACCCCTTTCCCGTTTCCCCTACAGAGGAAAAGCAGTTACCTTGCTCGTTGGTTGGGATTCCACTCCCTCCCTGAAGGGAAGGTAAGGGGAGGGTCAGTTCTTCAATTCCCATAATGGCACTATGCAGCACCGTTCCCTCAAAGTCTCCCCTGAAGAGAAGATTGCTGCCACCACCCATGTGGAGCACCTCACCGCCGAGTGTGGGTATCAGAGTCAGAAGTTCTTCCTCGCTGTCATATTCCACATAACGTTTGGCTTTCACATCCATTCCAAACGTATTGTGGTTCAGCAAACTAAAATTTAAAAAATCTTTCATCAGTATTCAATTTCCATCAGTTTCCACCCATTGTCCTGCTTGTTGAACTTGAATTTCATCTGCATGCCATTGCCCAATCCTTGCAGCATCAGAATCTTTCGGTTCTGACTGATGCTCGCCTGTCCATAGTTCACATTCACGATGGCATCAGTTGGCAAGGGCAGACTCTGCCGCATTTCGAACCACTCGTCTGCATTGAGGTGCTCCTCTTGCGGCTCCTCCTCACCATCTTCCGAGGTGAGAATCACCTTCACCGGTTCAGCCAATGCTTCACGCTGAAAGATGCTATCGGCAACAAATCGGGCATAGAAATTCAAGAAATCCCCATTAGGCATCTCACTTCTCTGCTTTTTGTCAATCTCCGTCAGCATCCACTTGTTTGCCACTCTGTTGAAATGAAACTTTTCCACCTCGTCGTTTTTCAGTCCAATCCACTCCACAGCCACACTCTGCATTGACGTGTCTTTTGACAACACAAAGTCCTGCTCACGCTCATAAATCACCGACAAAAGTTCCTGATTCTTGAAATGGTCATATTGCGACCATTCCTGCTGGGTCAGTTTTTCCTCCTCATCACCCGTTTTGCAGGGCAATGGATACGCGATGCGCTGACCTTGAAAATGTTCATCATCTATAAAGTTATAGAGAAAATCATCAAACAGTTCATCCACAGCAGCCGGCGGTTCCATTTCTTCAAAGAGATGGAGCGTGTCACCCACAAATGCCTCCACAGAATCCTCCTCCTGTTCGTCTTCCGCATCAAAAGCATTGGTCATCTTTTTGTCCTTGCACGACATCAGAAGACAACCCGACACAACTGCTAAAACCAAACCTTTTCTCATATTCTTTTCAAAAACGATACAAAGGTAGTAAAGAATTAGGAATTAGGAATTAGGAATTGGGAATTATTTGCCACATTAAGTGTTTTTTCATCAAAAAAGTAACAATTCCTAATTCCTAATTCCTAATTCCTAATTATTTTCACTACCTTTGCAAAGTTTTTCGGAAAAAGACTAATAGCAAAGAAGAAATATGTTAGAAAAAATTCAAAGTTTACTCCAGGAGGTTGAAGGTCTCAAGGCACAGTCTGCCGAAGAGATTGAGCAACTTCGTATCAAATACCTGAGCAAGAAGGGCGAAATCACAGCCCTCATGGCAGACTTCCGCAATGTGCCTGCTGAGCAGAAGAAGGAGATTGGCATCAAAATTAATGAGTTGAAGAATAAGGCGATGGAGAAAATCAACTCGCTGCGCGACAATTTTGCCGTACAGGAGACAGAGGTGAACCATCTTGACATCACTCGCACCCCCTATCCTATTCCACTCGGCACTCGCCACCCGCTCACCCTCGTGAAGAATGAAATCATTGACATCTTCTCACGTCTTGGTTTCTCACTCGCCGAAGGTCCTGAAGTGGAAGACGACTGGCATGTGTTCTCTTCCATGAATTTCGCTGAAGACCATCCTGCCCGCGACATGCAGGACACCTTCTTCGTGGAGGCACATCCTGACATCATCCTCCGTACCCACACCAGTTCGGTACAGGCTCGTGTGATGGAAAAGCAGCAGCCACCAATCCGTGTGCTTTGCCCTGGTCGTGTGTATCGTAACGAGGCCATCTCTGCCCGTGCCCACTGCTTTTTCCATCAGGTGGAAGGACTCTATGTGGATGAGCAGGTCAGTTTCACCGACCTTAAGCAGGTGCTCCTTCTTTTTGCCAAGGAGATGTTTGGCGAAGACACTCAGATTCGTCTCCGTCCCTCCTACTTCCCCTTCACAGAGCCAAGTGCCGAGATGGACGTATCCTGCACCCTCTGCAAGGGCAAGGGCTGCAGCATGTGCAAAGGCTCCGGCTGGCTGGAAATCCTCGGTTGCGGCATGGTGCACCCCAACGTACTCGAAGCCAACGGCATTGACTCCACCAAGTACAAGGGTTACGCCTTCGGTATGGGCATCGAGCGCATCGCCAACCTCAAGTATCAGGTGAAAGACCTCCGTCTCTTCTCCGAGAACGATGTCCGTTTCCTGAAAGAGTTCGAAGCAGCCAACTAATCAAGAAGCCAGAAAAAAGGACATGCTGTCACCCTGCATGCCCTTTTCCTTTTTCATAAAAACATCAACAACATGAGAAAGCCACTTTTTACCATCCTTGCCGTTCTTGCAGTCCTGGTGATGGCATCCTGCGGCAACAAGACAGGCAACAGCAACGAAGTTGAAGCAGACAGTCTTGTTGACAGTATCGCATTCAATCCGACCGACACCATGCAGGCTGACGGCCCTGAGGGTATCGCTCCCGATGATCAATGGACAGAAGAGGCTGTAGCCGCACAAATCAAAAAGATTTATGCCGATGTCAGCCGCGCCTTCACGCCCAGCGAAGACGGACTGGAGAGCAACCTTGACCTTGACGCCATCTATTGCACCCAATACTGGAACGAAACGCTCCAGCAGGTATGCGCCATCAATGCCAAGAAGCCTCTTGACCAACAGCGTTTCTACAACGACGAAATCCGCTGGACTTATGGTCTCGGCACTCCCCTCACCCCCAAGAACATCAAGGTGGAACTCAACACTGGCAACATGGCCACCGCCACCTTTGACCTTGCCTGTGGCGAACAATGGATGCACACCGTTCTCGCTCTCGACTGGGAAGGTGACCAGTGGCGCATCAACTCATGGGAAGAAGTGGGCGACAACAGCCAAGACCTCCTCACTGATATGCTGGAATATGTGGAAAAGAATCAATAAGACAACAATCAGCGCTTGATTTTTTGTTTGTAGTCGTTCCAACGGGTACGGATACTATTGACATAGTCGTAGGTCTCACTGCCACGGAAGTAGCCATGTTTAACTTCTGGCTGATTGTAATAGGCAGGATCACTCATCTTCAACACAAAAACATCGACATTTCCTAACCAAACATCAGGTTTTTTCCCATATTTCTTAGCCAAGGCACGAGCATCATCTACATGACCTGCACCTGCATTGTAGCCAGCCAAAATAAAGTTGATGCGCTCGTCAGTATCGGCAATAGCAGCGTAATGAGCATTCAGTTTATCGATATACTTGACAGCACCCTGCACATTGCTCTTCGGATCAAACACGTCTGCCTGCGCCACCCCTACCTCACGCGCTGTGCCAGGCATCAACTGCATCAATCCCATCGCTCCCATGTACGATACGGCCTGTGGATCAAACGCAGACTCTTGGTAAGCCTGTGCTGCCAACAAGCGCCAATCCCAACGGCACTTGATGGCTTGCTGCTTGAAGATGTCATCATAAAGAGAAATCTCGCCACGCGAAGCATTGAGAAGAGGCGAAGCCACCTTGCGACGCGGTGTATAAGTGCGTCCTCTCCCAGAACCCATCCTGATGGTAGTGTAAGCGAAGAAATCTTTTTGATGGGCGGTTATCCACTCCCCCAACGAGGTCGATAATAGTGGAGAATCTTTTCGTACTGCCCAAGCGGCATGTTGGCGAGGACGAAGCGAATCATCCTTGCGCTGACGGGCAACACTGTCCATGAATGTAATCAATTCTTTCTCACCAACAAAATCCAGTTGGTGCATCAACGAGTCATTCCTGTTCAGTTGGCAAGCAATGAAATCCCCTTCCCCATTCATGATTTTTTCATACAACTCCTTCTGGTTTCTCGACACATCCACACGGATGGATGCCCCGATACTTCTGGCATACTGCCGCGCTATCATGAACTGCAAACCAAAGTCTTCGCCCCGAAACTCAAAATAACTCTCAGGACCATAAAGAGTGAGGACTATGAGTTCACCGTTTTGTTGAATGTCGGGCAAGTCGAAGTGGGGATTGCTTTGAGAGGCATTAGGCACATACGGAGACTGCCCAGCCCCGTTGTTTGTCTGATTTGGTTTGCAAGCAACAATGCTGAGCAGTAATATTATCAAGATGCACCGACCCCCTTTCATCTATCCTTTGCGTTGGGTGGGACGGCTCTTCACACGTTGGCGAATTTCAGCCTTATGCTTGGCTGCACCCGACTTGTGCGCACCCGTCTGATAGCCTTTCTTGCGAGCCTTAGTTTTGACCTTGTTGGGATCTTCTTTCTTCTCGCCCTTTGCTTTACCGAAGTTAATGCCATTCATAATGGCATACTGAATTTCGTTGTCTGAAGCCATAAAGATTTAATGATGGAAGAGGCGGATGCCTGTGAATGCCATGGCTATACCATACTTATTGCAGGTTTCGATGACATTGTCATCGCGAACAGAACCACCAGCCTGTGCAATGTACTGCACACCACTTTTGTGAGCACGTTCAATGTTGTCGCCAAATGGGAAGAATGCATCGGAACCAAGACAAACATTGGTGTTCTTGGCAAGCCATGCCTTTTTCTCTTCTGGAGTCAATGGCTCAGGTTTCTCTGTGAAGAAATTCTGCCAAGTGCCTTCACGAAGCACATCCTCGTATTCATCTCCAATATACACATCAATAGTGTTGTCGCGGTCAGCACGGCGGATATCGCTCTTGAAAGGTAAAGCCAACACTTTCGGGCACTGACGAAGCCACCAAATGTCAGCCTTATTTCCAGCCAGACGAGTACAATGAATGCGGCTCTGCTGACCAGCACCGATACCAATCGCCTGTCCATCCTTCACGTAACAGACGGAGTTTGATTGTGTGTATTTGAGCGTGATGAGCGCAATCTTCAGGTCGCGCTTAGCATCTGCGGGGATGTCCTTGTTATCAGTCGGGATATTCTCAAAGAGATTGTCACCCGTCAGGTCAATCTCATTGCGTCCTTGTTCAAAGGTGATGCCAAATACTTGCTTACGTTCGATGGGCACAGGCTTGTAATCTGGATCCATCTTGATGACACAATAAGTGCCATTGCGCTTTGCCTTCAAGATGGCCAATGCCTCTGGTGTATAGTCTGGAGCAATGATGCCATCACTGACTTCACGCTTGATAAGAGTGGCTGTAGCCTCATCACATGTGTCTGAAAGTGCAATGAAATCGCCGAAGGAAGACATACGATCAGCACCACGAGCACGAGCATATGCGGTGGCAATCGGAGTGAGTGGGATCTTCACATCATCCACAAAGTATATCTTCTTCAACGTGTCACTGAGAGGAGCACCCACTGCAGCACCAGCCGGACTCACATGCTTGAACGATGCAGCAGATGGCATACCTGTAGCCGCTTTCAGTTCTTTGACCAACTGCCAACTGTTGAAAGCGTCAAGCAGATTGATGTAACCTGGGCGACCGTTAAGCACTTCAATTGGGAGTTCACCCTCCTCCATAAAAACACGTGATGGCTTCTGATTGGGGTTACAGCCATACTTCAATGATAATTCTTTCATAATTAATGTTATATATTTTGACTTCTTTTATTCTTTCTAATGAAATAGTATGTCGCATAGGCAAGAACAGCCAATACCAGCAGAGAGAACGCTATGGCCAAAATTTTCACCCATCGGTATGCCACTGCGGTTTCTTGTTCCGCCATTGCCACATTCTGATCTTTTTGAGCAACGATAAAAGCAATCTCCCTCTCCTTACGGCGGAGTTCATATGCGCTCACAGAATCCATGGATGCAACCATATCCTCTGCAATCTCCATCGCCTGCTCTTTTCTACCAGATTTCAAATAGGTGTTAAATTTAGGTGCCATATACTCTTTTACATAATATAGAGACATGGGCACATTCCACACTCTTGCCACCGAATCAGCCTTAGGTATCATATCAACCAACTCATCCCATCGGCCAGCCTCTCGAAGGAAAGCAGCCTGTTCCATAATACCTGTAGTGGTATTAAAATAACCCGACTCATATGCCTTTTTATATGAAAGTTCTGCCGAAGAAACGTCTCCTTTCTTCAACATCACAAATGCTTTGTGAACAGCAACTCCTCCTACAGAATTCGCTCTGCCCTGCTCTGTGCATTCAGAATCCTCTGAAAGGCTTTCTGCAGCATCTTCTGCAAGACTCATCCATTCCCAAGCCTTATCATATTGGCAAGTTGTCATGTATGCATCCAAAATATTGTAAGTAACACGAGCATAAATACGTTTATTTTCATAACTATTATCAGCCTGTGTCATCTGCGATAGCACCATATATGCCATACTGAAATTCTTTTCCGCCTCATCGTGCATACCAAGTTGCGTTTGAAAATAACCCATCTCATGCAACATGATTGCTGTCCATCGTTTTCCCTGACTGGTCTCATCCTTACGAGACACCTCATAACATCTTGTGACAACAGACAAAGCCTCTGCATGTTCCCCACGATTTGAAAGAGAGACGGAAAGATAGTCACATGCCCTGTAGAAAAGTTCGGGACTCTCATGCAACAAATCGTCACCTTCCAATGCCTTTTTGAAGAACATCTCAGAAATGGCTCTCTGCTTCATCATGATATAGTAATGTCCCCGAAAATAGCAAACAACAGATGGGCTTATCTGTCCGGACTTTTCCAAACTGTCAATACTAACAAGCACATCATTTGGATTGTCCATGAATTTGGCAAATATAAGTGAGTCAATTCTTTTGACATCCAATGCAACACCATCCTCAGAATGCCTTTGTTCTCCACAAGATATCAGCATCCCAAAACTCATAAAGAGACCTAATGCAACAGCCATTAGACTTCTTCTTGCAATCATTTTTCTACTAATTTATAACCGTTAATATTATTATAGTATAAGCCATATAAACCAAGAGAAAACAATTTGCTAACTCTACATTTTTCTACAAAGTTAGACAAAATATTTGTAATGTAATAAATCCCCTCACGATTTTGACGCTTTTTAACACTAATCTTTCAACACAAATTTCCCTGTTGGCGTCATACCTTCTGCACTAATATACATTTCTTCACAGGTAGAATTATTAAAGAACTCAATCTTTGCTTTTCCTTCATTATCAGCCTTCACATCTGGAGCCCAAAAGATTGTACGGCGAAAATCCGCCATCGGAGGTATGACACTATAATCCTCCATTTGGAAAGTTGAGATTTCATTAAAGCCCTGGAAATATGTACGACGGATTCCCTTGTTGCTTGCCGTCGTAAATCGATGGTGCAAATAAAGGTAGATCTTCACGTGATTGCTTCGGTCTTCAGCAATATCTCCAGGAGTTTCTCCACTTCCTCCCTTGGCAGCAGAACGAGTGTCTTGGTCGGGGTCGTAGGGAGCAATATAAATACTCTTTATTTCATCCATCCAAATAGGGAAGAATATGTCACCGGCTGCACCAGCCTCCGATGTGATGGCACCTGCGTTCATAGTCTCCCCATTATCTACAATCCACTCTATTGGCTGAGAGCCGTATGACATGTGCCCATTCCACTCCGACCATGTGGAATCAGAATCACTACTTGAAACAATCGGAAGGTCTATACATTCTGGATTATTGAACAAGGCATTTTTCTTTGCCAAAAACTCAAAAATGGTGGGTTCTTCCTCCCCCCTGTCTCGGATGTTATCCAATTCACGGTCTATGTCGTAATAAATGGATGCCCATTTGCGGGCAAAATCTTCATTTTTATATTTAAAATCATCATTAGTGAAGTAACGTCGTTTTGCTTTCACCGTGACGTTTTGCAATAAGATGTTCTTTTGTGTGATAGGAACAAATTCTTCTCCTTCGGGCACAATCTCATCATCTCGATGGACAAACATATTTGGTTTTGTCGGCACCTTCAGGCTTGCCTCTATTGGACTGATATAACGTGGCGTTGGTGAGATTTGGCGGTCCACTCCCACACGGAAAGTCTTCTTCTTATCTTTAATCGTCGTGTAGAAAAACATTTTCCATTCACCATCAAGAAATGGAAGTCCAAAAACATAATTTCCATCCTGATCCGTCTTGGTCGTACCCGTCAGACTTTGCCCTTGCTGGTTATAAAGAATCAGTTGCATGTTCACGCCATTCACAGGATTGCGTTTGCGGTATTCATTCAGTTTACCAAACACATAGAATTTATCTTCCACAGGTTGCATCTTCTCCCTCGGAGCAAGACCCGCCATCTCGTTCCAATTATAACGACGCCACCCCTGCGTCAACATCAGCATATCAGCAGCCTTACGATGCTCTGTGTCGTCCGACTCAAAATAATAATCCACGTGATTGATGTACCCTCTCACCTCAGAACTCAACAACATCCATGTCTTCAAGTTTCCTTGATATTCGTTCGTCATAGTTCCAGCATCCATTGCCGAGAAGGAAAAAGTGGCATTGGGTAACGTTTGCACATTCAATGTCACTTTACCACAGGGCTTCAACCATGCAGATTCTGCCATAAACGTAATGCTATCAGTAGCCTCGGGTTTCGGACATATAAAGAAAAGGCGGTCAGCAAGCACTTGGCCATTACTATTGAACACTGTCATCTGGTTCACACCTTCTTTCATTTGCTGACGGTTCAAATCCAATTCAATCAAAGGCGAAGCCTGCAGTGTATCGCAATAATAGATATTACCATTGTTCATTAATGCATAACCTATCAATTCGCCGCAGATACCGTTTGTACACTGCAACGTGGCCACTACATCATCGTTGATGACATCCAAAATCATAGCACACCCTTCCCGTCGAGCAGCCGGAAGCGTGAATTGCTGCTCCTTTCCACGTACATTCCTCATCTTCATTGTCAACTCCGATGCATCTGGAATGACGGTAAACGCTCCTCGCCCCAATGTGTCGGTCTGTACGGTGGCCAAGATGTCGCCTTGCTTATTAAGCACAAAACCCTCTCCTTTGTAAGGTTTTCCATCATCCGTCACCACCAACATTGCCACATGGCACTTTTTCCCCTGCACCATTTCACCGCCTTCAGGATAGAACTGAGCACTAATGGTCTTGACCGTATTGTCCGAATAAATGCCCTCTTTCACCGCTTTCATATAGAGCGAATCCTGCTGGTCACGATTGTTCGGATTTCGTTCTTGATATAGGCGCGTATCAATCGCCAACTCTTTATAGTTTCCCTCTTCCACAGGTCTTCTAAACACAGGGAACACTCTTGAGAACACTGCATTTACGCCCCAGTTCGTCATATATCTCGTGTATGCCCGCACCTCGTAGAAACCAGTACCATACAGAGAATCCACCTTCATGTCGCCATGCGCCTGCCCCTGCTCGTCGATATGGTACTTTTGAGTTTTAATGACATCACCACTTGGATTCAACAATTCCACATACAGCACCTGGCTCAAATCAGTAGGAAGTCCATTATCTGCACGAGTCACATATGCTTTGAACCAGATCGTTTCTCCTTCAAAATAGCCCGTGTTGTCAAAATGCATATAGACCTTTTCTTGAGGAACGGCTTTATTAAAACCCATGACATGTTGTACATACGAAATAATGCCTTTAGTTTGGGCATCCACCATGGACATGTTGTTATCAACTTGCGCCATCCCTCCCTGCGAGAAGATGCACAACAAACAAACAACCATTACACGAAAAGAATAAAAACGGCAGGATAAACACCTTAATAAACTTATTTGAGAAAGCATGATAAATTGAACATTATCTTTTTACGAATAAAAACAATGGCAAAGTTAGTGGTTTCTATTCACAATTCATAATCCAACATTCATATTTTATCTTTCAACGCGTTTTTTTTCCCGAAAAAGTAAGAATTATGATTATTGAATCATGATTTATGAATTAAACTTCTTACCTTTGCAGCCAAATTCATTCACACTTAAGATAAAACAATGAAGCAAAAGACAAAACTATCGCTTGACGACTTGGACAAAAGCAATGTATGGACCGTTACTCCGAGTGAACTGAGTCAAATGATTATCAATGCGAGAAAGAAAAAAGACGAGTTTTCGGACAACGAAAAACATTACATGAACATTGTCAAGACGGTGTTTGACCTTCAATATTTGAAAAGAGATGAAATCGATAAGGTGAACCAACTGGAAAGCATGGGATATGAAGTGTTTTCAACGCCCGATGCTGATGGCAACAATGCCGTTGCAATCAGGAAACACCCTATCAAAAAAGTAACCGACTTGACGCTGGAGAACATCCAGCATCTCGAAGCATGGGAAGTGCTTGAACTCATTGCACATAATATGGGTACAGGATGGAAGGGGCTTCCACTTGCCATCCAGGATATCATCGAATCCGCATTCTTTGTCGATTGCACCATCATGCCCGAAAAAACGATGCGAAAAGAAGGCGGCATCATCGACCGCCGCAAGGATGACGACTATGAAGTTCTTGAAATTGAACGCGGAACATGGATTGAGGGCATCTTTATGAAACCCAAGCCAAAGGTGGAAAAAGTACACATTGACTACAGCATCGATGACGAGGAAGATGGACGCCGTCGCCGCCGTAAGCATAGAGACGAGGATGACGACTATGAAGAAAACGATGATGAGTTGATGGAAGAAGAGGAAGAGGAAGAAGACATGAACGATGAGGAATTGAAAAAGTTAGACGGTGAAGATGATGAGGAAGAAGAAGAGGAAGAACCCGACGAAAATAACATTCCTATTGAAGATATTGATAGCATTGATGACATCCCAGACGAGGACGAATAAATTGACAAACAAAAAAAGAGGAGAATGCGATAACACATTCTCCTCTTTTCATTATCTGTTTTACTTAGCCCAAGGTATCCAAGAGCGATAATCATAACGAGTCGGATAATCATCAGGAGCAATGCGCACAGTTGTGTTAGCCTCTTTACCCAAAAGGAACTTGTCAATGAAGGCTTCCACTTCTGGATACTGCACCTCTGGAAGTTGGCAGTGACCATGACCTGCAACAATAGAGTATCCTATTCGGTCAGAAATGCCAAAACGTTCCCATACTTTTATGGCAGCATTGGCTGAAACGTACATGGATGGATCGGCCAACCACTCGTAGTCAGGATTGCCCAACAAGAGGACAGCACGAGGACAGCACATAGCAACAAGTTCATGGCGATCGTGAGGAAGTCTATTAACCTTCTCTTCACCAAATTGTTCTTTCAAACTCTCTTTGAACCAGTTATAATCCGTCTTATCCAGATTCTCCACATTACCGAGTGTACGAGAAAATCTCCATGAAGCAGCACCACCGCCACCAGGTTCCTGGGCTATGGTAAGAGCAACACGCTCGTCAAAGGCGCCACAAAACAGTGCCATCTTACCAGCATAAGAACAACCTGTCACACCAATGCGGGACATGTCAATCTTAGTCACTTCTGGTCCCAACTTCTGCAAGCCATCGAGCAAGCGGCTAAATCCCCATGCCCATTCACTGTATGCACCATTCTCCTTCAAATCAGGATAGAGACGGTCAAAAGCGTAACTTCCACGTCCTGCACCTGCGCCACGTCCCATCTGGGAATAACTATTGACCTGGCGCTCATAGAACACCATCATGGCAATGTTGCGATCTGTAAACAATTTGCGAGGTAATGCATTGTTGCTGGCTCCAATAATGAGTGGGTAAGGAGCACTACCCTCTTTAGGATAGAAGATCGGTGTGGAAAGTGTAAGTACTTGTCCATTGACATGTACATCTACAATCAGCGTATCGCCTGACATACGTGCATCAATATCATCCATTGACACAACGGGCTTGGTACCAATCTCATAATGCTGGATTTGATGCGCAATCTCAGAACGGCGCTGTTGCCACTGGTTCAGATTCTTTGCTTCTTTCTTACCATCCGCAAAAAGGAAAGGATTCGGAAGCGTGGCAATGTCAGGCATTTGGTCTGCCGTTCCGTATTTAGGTTCGGCAAACTTCGCACCGGTATTTTCTACAGAAAACACGAGAGGCAACTGATTTTTCTGTGCCATTAACTGTTGTGAACACGCAAGGCTCAACAGAGACAGACATCCCCACAAAAGGGAACGATTAAATGATTGTTTCATAAATAATAAAATAATAGGTTAGATAATAATTTATTATAATTGATTGTCATTCTGTTAACAAACGACAATTCTACTAATCCTTATAGAAATCCACATTCTCCTTGGTCAGCAATTCTATGGCCATGTAATGGTCACGGGGCAGATTCATCTTAAGCACACAAGTGTTAAACATCGACCGGAAACAGTCAAGCCCTTGCGATTGAGGATGCTGCGCAATGAGGAAATCAGCAGAGCCATTCTTTATACACTCCACATTGGAATCTATGGCATCGTAACCCAACAACGTGACATGAGGGTGCTGAGGCATTTCAGAGCGCAAGAAGTTCGCGATGATATGGACAGAAGAGTTGAAGCATAAAGCATGCCGCACATCTGGATTTTCAGTGAAAAAAGTACGCATAATCTCACACATTCCCTGCTTATCATACACATAAAGATTTACATCCACAATCTCAATGTTTGGGTTATGCTTCTCCATGTATTCACGGAATCCCACCTCGCGGTTCATCTGCTGGCGACTGGCAACACGCCCTTCTCCCAGCACCTTAAAAAGTGCCATCCTAGCCGTTTTCGAGTCAGTGGCAAGCGACATGATACGTCCCGAAAAAGCACCACTCTGCAACGAGTCCTGGCCATAAAAGATGCGATGATTGAATTCAGGCCAATTGGAGTCAAGCAAGGCATAAGGTATCTCGCGCTCATCCAACTGTGCTGTAAACTTCGCCATGATTTTATGGTTGAAGATAGGTCCAATGATAACCGTGTCAGGGTTAGAGTCCAAAAGACTCTGACATTCAATCTTGAAAGATTCGGTATTGAAAGGGTCGTATCGAAAAATCTTGAAAGAAAGCTTGAAATCGTTAAAGCGTCTCACTCCGTCTGTAAGTCCTTTTTCCACACGTGCCCAATAACTATCCACTTCATGCATAGGAAGAATCGCGGCAAATTGATGCACATTATGCGATGCAAGTGCTGATGCATAGTGATTCGGGGTATAATTAATCTCATCCAACACTTTCTGTACACGCTCCATGCTGATAGGCGAAACGTTACCGCGACCATGAATGATGCGGTCAACTGTGCCCACAGACACCCCTGCCCTTTCTGCTATGTCCTTTATTCGGATTTTGGACGTTATCTCCATGTTTTAATGTACTATCTCCTTTTTTGAAAAGTTGTGCAAAGATAGCGTTTTTTCACCATACAAAAAATCTAAATTAGACAAAATTTCATCGGATAAATATTTTTTACCCCCAAAACAACTTTTTTCTCGTAAAAAAGCCGTACATTTGCATGCTATTTTGGCTTCAATTCATTTTCAATGAGATTATAACAACAAACATAAATATTTTAATATGGCAAAAATCGTAACAATGGGTGAAATCATGCTCCGATTGTCACCTGAGGGGAACAGCCGTTTCGTTCAAGCAGAAAAATTCAACATCATACCTGGTGGTGGAGAAGCAAACGTAGGCATCAGTTTAGCAAACTTTGGACATGAAAGTGTATTTGTGAGCAAACTCCCCAAACACGAAATCGGCCAAATTGCCGTCAATGCTTTACGGAAGTATGGAGTGAACACTGAGTTCATTGCCCGTGGCGGTAACCGTATCGGTCTCTATTATGCTGAGACTGGAGCGAGCATGCGCCCATCTAAAGTAATATACGACCGTGCCAATTCATCCATTGCTGAAGCCAAGCCTGAAGATTTTGATTTTGACAAAATTTTTGCAGGTGCAGATTGGTTCCACTGGTCAGGCATCACACCCGCCATCAGTGATGCATCAGCAGAATGTTTGCGCCAGGCCTGTATTGCTGCGAAGAAGCAGGGAGTGACCATCTCATGCGACCTCAATTTCCGCAAGAAACTTTGGACCAGTGAGAAAGCCATTTCTATCATGAGACCACTCATGCAATATGTAGATGTATGCATCGGCAATGAAGAAGACGCTGAACTCTGTCTTGGTTTCAAACCTGATGCCGACGTGGAGGCAGGCGTAACTGACGCTGCCGGCTATGAAGGCATATTCAAGGCTATGGCAAAAGAGTTTGGTTTCAAATATGTTGTGTCAACGCTTCGCGAAAGTTTCTCAGCCACCCATAACGGATGGAAAGCACTCATCTATGATGGCAAGGAGTTCTACCAAAGTAAACGATATGACATCAACCCCATCATTGACCGCGTAGGTGGTGGAGATTCCTTCTCCGGCGGTCTCATCCATGGTCTGCTCACAAAACCAACACAGGGAGAAGCATTAGAGTTTGCTGTGGCTGCATCAGCCCTCAAACATACGATTCCTGGAGATTTCAACCATGTATCTATCGAAGAAGTAGAAGCATTGGCTGGTGGCAATGCCAACGGTCGTGTACAAAGATAAATATGGCAAAATTTGATAAACTTGCCGTCATGGCAAAGATTGGTGAAACAGGCATGGTTCCTGTGTTCTACCACAAAGATGCGGAAGTGGCAAAAAAGGTCATTAAGGCCTGTTATGATGGAGGTGTCCGCGCCTTCGAGTTCACAAACCGAGGTGACTTTGCACATGAAGTATTTGCCGAGTGCGTAAAGTTTGCTGCAACAGAATGTCCAGAATTGGCACTCGGTGTTGGTTCTGTCGTGGATGCTCCAACTGCAGCACTCTACATTCAGTTAGGTGCCTGTTTCATTGTAGGACCTCTCTTCAACCCAGAGATTGCTCCAGTCTGCAACCGTCGCCTCATCCCCTACTGCCCAGGCTGCGGCTCGGTCAGCGAGGTAGGTGCAGCACAGGAACTCGGTTGCGACCTCACCAAACTCTTCCCTGGCGATGTATATGGACCTGCCATGGTTAAAAACCTCAAGGCTCCCATGCCATGGTCAAAAATCATGGTCACAGGCGGTGTTGCCCCCACAGAGGACAATCTCACAGCATGGTTCAAGGCTGGTGTATTTTGTGTAGGAATGGGTTCCAAACTCTTCCCTTCCGACAAAGTGAAGGCTGGCGACTGGCAATATGTGACAGACAAGTGCAAGGAAGCACTTTGTTACATTGAAGCGGCTCGTGAATCGCTCCAAAAATAACATGACAACTATAACAATTAAAAAATAAATATTATGGCAATTTCAAATCTTCAGAAAGCGCGTGCGGCTTATCAGCCCAAACTTCCCAAGGCACTTCAAGGTCCTGTAAAGGCCGTTGAGGGTGCTGCCACTCAGTCTGTAGGCAACCAGGCTGAAATCAAAGAACTCTTCCCTAACACCTATGGCATGCCTGTCATCACATTCGAAGCAGGTGAACCCGTAGAGTTGCCTCCATTCAATGTGGGCATCATTCTCTCTGGTGGTCAGGCACCTGGTGGTCACAACGTTATCTCTGGTCTTTTCGACGGTGTGAAGTCACTTAACCCAGCCAACAAACTCTATGGTTTCATCCTGGGTCCTGGCGGTCTTGTTGACCACAACTACATGGAAATCACCGCTGACATTATGGACCAGTACCGTAACACGGGTGGTTTCGACATCATCGGTTCAGGCCGCACCAAACTTGAAGAGGTTGACCAGTTCGAGAAGGGCATCCAGATTCTTCGCGAACTGAACATCAAGGCACTCGTCATCATCGGTGGCGACGATTCCAACACCAACGCTTGTGTACTTGCAGAGTATTATGCTGCCAAGAAGTATGGTGTTCAGGTTATTGGTTGTCCTAAGACCATCGACGGTGACCTGAAGAACGAGCAGATTGAAACATCTTTCGGTTTCGACACTGCCTGCAAAACCTATTCAGAACTGATCGGCAACATCCAGCGTGACTGCAACTCTGCACGCAAATATTGGCACTTTATCAAGGTGATGGGACGTTCGGCCTCTCATATTGCCCTTGAGTGTGCTCTCCAATGCCAACCTAACATCTGCCTCATCTCTGAGGAAGTGGAGGCGAAAGCCATGTCGCTCGATGACGTGGTCACCTACATTGCAAGTGCTGTGGCTAAGCGTGCAGAGGAAGGCAACAACTTCGGTACCGTTGTCATCCCTGAAGGTATCATCGAATTCATCCCTGCCATCAAGAAACTCATCGCCGAACTGAATGACGTGCTCGCACTGCCAGAAGCACAGAGCATCAACAGCGGCAACGAGCAGATTGAGTTCGTGAAGCGTCACCTCTCCAAGGAGAATCTCAACGTCTTCAAATCACTTCCATCCGATGTGGCTGCCCAGTTGGCACTCGATCGCGACCCACACGGCAATGTGCAAGTATCACTCATCGAGACAGAAAAACTGCTCTCTCGCATGGTGGCAGACAAACTTGCCATCTGGAAACATCAAGGCAAATATGTAGGCAAGTTCGGCACACAGCATCATTTCTTTGGCTATGAAGGTCGTTGCGCCGCCCCATCCAACTACGATGCTGACTACTGCTACTCACTCGGTTACAATGCCTCTCGCCTCATCGCCAACGGCAAGACTGGCTATATGTCCATCATCAAGAACACCACTGCTCCTGCTGCTGAGTGGATTGCTGGTGGCGTGCCAATCACTATGATGATGAACCTTGAAAAACGTAACGGCAAGATGAAGCCCGTCATTCGCAAAGCACTTGTTGAGTTGGACGGTGCTCCATTCAAGTATTTTGCTGCACATCGCGACGAGTGGGCAAAAGAAACTGCTTACGTATATCCAGGTCCAATCCAGTACTGGGGACCAACAGAGGTTTGCGACCAACCTACTAAAACCCTTCAGTTGGAAAAGGCAAAGTAATGCCAACCAAGCGCAAAACAACAAAACGAAAGAAGAAAGGCACACGACGAAACCCGCTTCGCCGTGTGCCTTCTTATGTTTTATGGATTGCGCTGGGCATTATAGTCATTGCCTACATCACTTTCTTCTACCACACCTTTGTTGGGCCCTACTCTTTCCGCTGGAAAGCCCTCTACGGCAGTGTCACCTATCCCGACGGCAAAGTGCGCGGACTTGATATTTCCCACTATCAAGGCGATATTGATTGGGACAAACTGCGCAATGCTCAAATACAGGGTGCGCCAGTGTCCTTTGTCTTCATCAAGGCAACAGAAGGCACTAACATTTGGGACGAAAACTTCAATCAGAACTTCCACAATGCCAAAAAGAACAGCATCGTCCGAGGTGCCTACCACTATTTCAGCCCATTTTCATCAGGGAAAGCACAGGCAAAACACTTCTGCAAGATGGTACAACTTGAAGAGCATGATTTACCTCCGGTGCTCGATGTCGAAGAACTCGGCAACAGTACCCCATCCCAACTGCGACACGAAGTGCTTAATTGGATGAATACCGTTGAGAAACACTACGGTGTCACACCTATTCTCTACACCGGCTACAGATTTCGCACCTCATACCTTAACACACAAGAGTTCGACCACTATCCTTATTGGATAGCCCACTATTATGTGGACTCGCTTGAATATAAGGGGGAATGGGCATTCTGGCAACACACGGACGTAGGCAAAGTCGATGGCATCAAAGGCGATGTTGACATCAATGTATTCAAGGGTGACTATCAGGACTTGATGGACATGACCATCAAATTGGAAGATTGAATAATTGAAATAGTTTACACCCATGCAATACCTCTATGCAGACATAACGGTTGCACCCTATTCCGAAGCCGCATGCGATGTGCTGGCAGCCATGTTGAGCGAAATCGGATTCGACTCCTTCGAAATGACCGACACGGGTATCAAGGCATACATTCCCCAAGATGACTTTGAGGAAAAAGAGTTCCGTGCCACACTCGACAACATCGCTATTCCTGAAGTTGCTTTCACCTACACCCTCCATCAGTTGGAGAACCAAGATTGGAATGCAGAATGGGAGCAGAACAGTTTTGACCCCATCCTCGAACGCGAGTTCGGCATCCGGCTCAATCCACGCATGGCATTCGGCTCTGGCTCACACGACACAACCTACCAACTCACCTCACTTCTGCTGCAAAAAGACTTCACCTCACAACGAGTGCTTGATATGGGCACCGGCACAGGTGTACTTGGCATCGCCATGGCAATGCAAGGAGCAAAAGAAGTGGTTGCTATCGATATTGATGAGTTCAGCGTGGCAAATGCTCGTGAAAATTTTGCCCTTAATAATATAAATAATGTATCGGTATTGCTCGGCAACTCATCCGCCATCGAAGGCGAGTTCCAAACCATCATTGCCAACATCCACAAAAACATCCTCATTGCCGACATGCCCACCTATGTGCGGCACCTCGCCTCCAGCGGCATTCTCATCCTTTCAGGCTTTCTTTCCAGCGACGTGACCGACATGGAAGCCGCAGCCACCAGCAATCAACTTATCGTCACCGATATAGTTGAGAAGAACAACTGGGTTGTGATGATTCTTCACAAAAGATAGACCCACAAATACGCACTCTCATCTGTTTTGTGCGGTCAGACTTTCACCACATTAAAGGTGTTTCTATAAGCGTCTCATTCGGATGACACCATGAGACAGTCCACCTTGTTTACACCCTTTTACTTGAAAAGACTGTTTTTGTCTTTGCCATCACTTCTTAATGAATTCCACACGGCGGTTCTGCGCCTTTCCAGCCTCCGTTTTGTTGTCAGCCACGGGCTCATGGGAACCTTTACCAACCGCTTTCAGGTTGAAGCCATCCACACCCTGACTTTCGAGGGCTTTCACCACAGCCTCGGCGCGCTGCTGCGAGAGGGGGTCGTTCACGGCATCGGAGCCTTGGTTGTCGGTGTGTCCCTGCACCTCAAAGCGCACACTCGGGTTCTTCTTCATATATTCCGCCACCTTCTGTATCTCCTCCATCGACTCCGGCTTCAGCGTCGCTTTGCCCGTCTCGAAGAGGATGTTGTTGGTAACGAACTTACCCGTCTCGGCAATGGCCTTCTCGACGGCAGCAACCTTAGCATCGATATCAGTCTCCTGACGCTCATAAAGTTCTACGGCACCCTTGGCAATCACTACATTCTTCACGTAGGTTGGACGGCCATTCGTGTTGTGACCCGCCCATATTGTCATCCAGCCAGCACCAGCCTTGACGCTTGGCACGTTGACCACGCGTTTGCCAT
>CAJOLW010000017.1 GCA_905235525.1 uncultured Bacteroidaceae bacterium | reverse complement strand
GATCACTCTTGTGTCTGGTACAGAGTCAGGACGGCTTGTCTCAAGTAGAGCGGATGGGAGTGGACGAACGATAGAGGAACGGGGAAGGCCTGAATATGTTGGTGCTGCCCATGAATTCATCCATGGAATTTGCGACATGAAGGGTGAGGCGGTACGAAATACCTCGCGCCATCACCTTTGGCTACACGAGGTGTTCACCTCAACCTACATGTCGCCATCACCGCATTGCTGGCGGAAGATAGCAGGTTGTCGCAAAAAAGCATTGTTTTTCACTCAAACATGATATCATATGCTTTTCTCTCTTGCTCAATTGTAACGTTCGCTCCGCGCAAGTTACTCACGCTCGACAATATTCCCAATTCTGTGTAAGGGAAATCCTTAAATGGTGTAATTAAAAAATGAAGAAGATTGTGGAATGAAGAAAAAAGTGTAACTTTGCAGCAGGTTTGAGGAAAGGTGAAAGCGCATGAAACGTGTCGTGGTCATATTGTCGTGCTGTTGGGTGGATTTCAGTTTGTCCGCTCAGAAGAATGTGCAGCAGATGGCTGACTCCATCGTGAAGTATCAGATGAAGTCGGGTGGATGGCCAAAGAGCTAGGATTAGGCTGAAAGGGGGTGACACTAAGGAGGCGAGGACATGGCAAAAAGGGCGTGGGTGCCACGATTGACAACGGAGCGACCACCAGTGAGATGGAGACACTTGCAAAGGAGGTGAGCGACAGCCTTCAATAGGTGATTGGGCGGTACCGAGGAACGAAGTGAGTGGCAAGAAAGGGGATGATTCATTATCAAAAAGCAATTATATTATGGCAGAAAACAACAATCAGCAGCTTCAGATTGAACTGAAGCCAGAGGTGGCAGAGGGAACATATTCCAACCTCGCCATCCTCACCCATTCCAGCAGTGAGTTTGTGGCAGATTTCATCCAGATGATGCCTGGCATGCAGAAAGCACAGGTGAGGAGCCGCATCATCATGGCTCCAGAGCATGCAAAGCGTTTGCTCATGGCTTTGCAGGATAACGTGAGGAAGTATGAACAGCAGTTCGGTGCAATTCGCCTGCCGCAGGTGCAGCAGCACGACGAGCGAACGATTGCTCCCTTCAGCATCAAGCAGGGGGAGGCATAGGGCTTTCTTGCGTACATATTATGTACGCGTACATATTATATATTATATAATAACTGAGCCTCCTTTTAGCCGGCTCTATATAAAAAGGCTGACCTTGGCAGTTGAAACTTGCAGAGGTCGGTCTTCTTTGTAGGGATTGTTGGCGTTACGGAAGGGACGTTTTTTGCAGCTGAGGAGAAAAGGCAGGGGCTTTGAGGTCAAACGGTGTTAAATAATATTAAAAATAGCATTAAAGAGAAGTGTTTGGTGAAAAATGATGTTTGAAAAAGATGTTGTTTGGCAGAAAATCCGTAACTTTGCACCACTTTTTGGAGTAGTGCGTGCCTTGGTTAGGTACATTGAGTGTCGTGTGAGATGGTTATCTGAGATGAAGGTGGACACGTGAGAGGCGACGAACGACACATGATTTTAGCACGAAGCAAAGCGAGTAGCTGACCATAAAGGACTGGTTCCCCCTTCGGGTGGAAGGGATTTGGTAGGCACTCGGACAAGAATGATTATCATTAAATAATAACAATAAAAAATTAAACAAAATGCCTACTATTCAACAATTAGTAAGAAAAGGCCGTAAGGTGTTGGTGGACAAGAGCAAGTCTCCTGCATTGGATTCATGCCCTCAGCGTCGTGGTGTATGCGTGCGCGTTTACACAACAACTCCTAAAAAGCCTAATTCAGCGATGAGAAAAGTCGCTCGTGTTCGTTTGACAAACAAGAAGGAAGTGAACTCTTACATTCCGGGAGAGGGACACAACTTGCAGGAACACTCTATCGTACTCGTACGTGGTGGTCGTGTGAAGGACCTTCCTGGTGTACGTTATCACATCATTCGTGGTGCACTTGATACTGCAGGTGTGGCAAGCCGCACACAGCGTCGTTCGAAATACGGTGCAAAACGCCCAAAGGCTAAGAAGTAATCCTTTTTCTTACAGTAACAAAAGAGAACAACAGTTTTTTCACAACGTTTGGTTTGACGGAAATGCTTGAAGGGTTGAGTAAATGCCCTTGAGTGGGCGTTGAAGACACACACACAAATGCAGCCTCAGACTAAAGAAAGATTAAATCAAACAAAAAAATGAGAAAAGCTAAACCAAAGAAGCGTGTGGTACTTCCAGATCCTGTTTACGGAGATGTGAAGGTGACAAAGTTTGTTAACAACCTCATGTATGATGGCAAGAAGAGCGTGGCTTACACAATCTTCTACACAGCACTGAAGAACGTAGAAAACAAGATGAAGAACGAGGAGAAGTCCCCGCTCGAAATCTGGAAGACTGCTCTGGACAACATCACTCCACAGGTGGAGGTGAAGAGCCGTCGTATCGGTGGTGCTACATTCCAGGTTCCAACCGAAATCCGTGCTGACCGCAAGGAAGCCATTTCGATGAAGAATATGATTTCTTTCGCTCGCAAGCGCTCTGGTAAGAGTATGGCTGACAAACTTTCGGCTGAAATTATGGATGCCTTTAATCAGCAGGGTGGTGCATTCAAGCGCAAGGAAGATATGCACCGCATGGCAGAGGCTAACCGTGCATTCGCACACTTCCGCTTCTAATAAACTCATTCATTAAACATTAAGGTAAAAAAGGTAAAAAGGAAAAAAGAGTATGGCAAAGCAAGATTTGCATCTTACACGTAACTTTGGCATCATGGCTCACATCGATGCTGGTAAAACTACCACATCTGAGCGTATCCTGTTCTACACAGGTAAAACTCATAAGTTGGGCGAGGTTCATGATGGTGCCGCAACAATGGACTGGATGGCACAGGAGCAGGAACGTGGTATCACGATTACTTCTGCAGCCACAACTGCATATTGGACTTGGAACGGCAACAAGTATAAGTTCAATTTGATTGATACTCCGGGACACGTGGACTTCACCGCAGAGGTGGAACGCTCTCTTCGTGTGCTTGACGGTGCTGTCGCAACATATTGTGCTGTTGGTGGTGTGGAGCCTCAGTCTGAGACCGTATGGCGCCAGGCTGATAAGTACAATGTTCCACGTATCGGTTACGTAAATAAGATGGACCGTTCTGGTGCAGACTTCTTCGAGGTGGTTCGCCAGATGAAGGAAGTGCTGGGCGCAAAGCCTGTTCCTGTAGTGATTCCTATCGGTGCCGAAGAAAACTTCAAGGGTGTGGTTGACCTGATTAAGATGAAGGCCATCCTGTGGCATGATGAATCTCTGGGTGCTGACTATGATGTGGAAGATATACCGGCTGACCTTCAAGCAGAGGCAGAGGAATGGCGTGGCAAGATGCTTGAGGCTGTTGCTGAGTTTGATGATGAACTGATGGAGAAGTTCTTCGATGACCCATCAACCATTACAGAGGAAGAGTGCATCCGTGCTCTCCGCACTGCCACTTGTGCACTTGAGTGTACTCCAATGCTCTGTGGCTCTTCATTCAAGAACAAAGGCGTTCAGACTTTGCTTGACTATGTCTGTGCATTCCTTCCTTCTCCACTTGATACTCCTAATATTGTGGGTTCTAACCCAACGACAAAGGAGGAAGAAGACCGAAAGCCTTCTGAGGATGAAAAGACTTCTGCATTGGCATTCAAGATTGCAACAGACCCATATGTGGGCCGCCTTACATTCATCCGAGTATATTCTGGTAAGGTAACCGCAGGCTCTTATATCTATAATACCCGCTCTGGTAAGAAGGAACGTGTGTCCCGTCTGTTCCAGATGCACTCTAACCACCAGAATCCTGTTGAGGAAATTGCAGCCGGTGATATTGGTGCAGTGGTTGGTTTGAAGGATATTCATACAGGTGATACTCTTTGCGATGAGGATGCTCCAATCGTACTTGAGTCAATGGATTTCCCAGACCCTGTGATTGGTATTGCTGTAGAACCTAAGACACAGAAGGATCTTGATAAACTCTCTCTCGGTTTGCAGAAATTGGCAGAGGAAGACCCGACCTTCACCGTGAAGACTGATGAGCAGTCTGGTCAGACAGTCATCTCTGGTATGGGTGAACTTCACCTCGACATCATCATTGACCGTCTGAAGCGTGAGTTCAAGGTTGAGTGTAATCAAGGTAAGCCTCAGGTGAACTATAAGGAGGCTATCACAAAGACTGTGGATCTCCGTGAGGTGTACAAGAAGCAGTCTGGTGGTCGTGGTAAGTTTGCAGACATCATCGTGAAAGTGGGTCCTGTGGATGAGGACTTTGAAGGCACAGGTCTCCAGTTCGTTGACGAGGTGAAGGGTGGTAATGTGCCTAAGGAATTCATCCCCGCCGTTCAGAAGGGCTTTGCTGACTCAATGAAGAATGGTGTGCTGGGTGGCTTCCCAATGGACAGCATGAAGGTGACACTCGTGGATGGTAGTTTTCACCCAGTCGATTCAGACCAGTTGTCATTCGAAATCGCCGCACGTCAGGCATACAAGAATGCTTGTGCTCAAGCAAAGCCTGTGCTGATGGAGCCAATCATGAAACTCGAGGTAGTTACTCCAGAAGAGAACATGGGTGATGTGATTGGTGACTTGAACAAGCGTCGTGGTCAGGTTGAGGGTATGGACAATGCCCGTTCTGGTGCACGTATCGTGAAAGCGATGGTTCCGCTGGGTGAGATGTTCGGTTATGTGACTGCTCTCCGTACTATCACCTCTGGTCGTGCCACTTCGTCTATGCAGTATGACCACCATGCTCCTGTGTCAAGTTCAATTGCAAAAGCAGTGCTTCAGGAATGCAATGGTCGTGTAGATCTCGTATAATCAAGAAAGGTGTGGGGGTGCAGGCAAGCATACGACTCTTTGCCTGCATACCCTCTTACTTATATATTAATTACTTAAATAATTAGAACAATGAGTCAACAAAAAATTCGTATTAAACTGAAATCTTACGATCACAACCTCGTTGATAAGTCAGCAGAGAAGATCGTGAAGGCTGTGAAGGCTACTGATGCAATCGTGAGCGGTCCTATTCCACTCCCAACACACAAGCGCATTTTCACAGTGAACCGTTCTACATTCGTGAACAAGAAGTCTCGTGAGCAGTTTGAACTGAGCACTTATAAGAGACTGATTGACATCTACAGCTCAACCACGAAGACTGTCGATGCACTCATGAAACTCGAACTCCCAAGCGGTGTTGAGGTGGAGATTAAGGTTTGATAAGTTAGAGAACAATTAAATTTTTATTGAAATGCCAGGATTAATTGGAAAAAAAATCGGAATGACATCCGTTTTCAGTGCTGATGGTAAGAATATGCCATGCACTGTTATCGAAGTAGGTCCTTGTGTTGTAACTCAGGTAAAGACTGTCGAGAAAGATGGCTATGCTGCTGTGCAAGTGGGCTTCCAGGATAAGAAGGAGAAGCATACGACCAAGCAGATGATGGGTCACTTCAAGAAGGCTGGTACAACACCAAAGAGACACTTGGCCGAGTTCACTTATGACGAGGAACACAACCTCGGTGACGTAATCACAGTTGAACTTTTCAACGACACTGCTTACGTTGATGTAACAGGTACATCTAAAGGTAAAGGATTCCAGGGCGTCGTGAAGCGTCATGGTTTCGGTGGTGTAGGTCAGGCAACTCACGGTCAGGATGACCGTCTGCGTAAGCCCGGTTCAATCGGCGCTTGTGCCACTCCATCTCGCGTGTTCAAGAACGTGCCAATGGCTGGTCAGATGGGTAACGAGCAGGTGACCACTCATAACCTTCAGGTAATTAAGGTAGTTCCAGAGCACAATCTCCTTCTTTTGAAGGGGAGTGTTCCAGGCTGCAAAGGTTCAATCGTTATAATCAAGAAGTAAGCAATGGAAGTTTCTGTATTAAATATCAAGGGTGAGGACACTGGTAAGAAGGTGGTTCTGAACGATGCAATCTTCGGAATTGAACCTAACGACCACTGTATCTACCTCGCAGTGAATCAGTACCTCGCTGCACAGCGCCAAGGTACTCACAAATCAAAGGAAAGAAGCGAAATCGCAGGCTCTACTCGCAAACTCATCCGCCAAAAAGGTGGTGGCGGTGCACGTCGTGGTGATATTAAGTCTCCTGTGCTTCGCGGTGGTGGCCGTGTATTCGGTCCACGTCCTCGTGACTACTGGTTCAAACTGAACAAGAAAGTGAAGGCTTTGGCTCGTAAGAGCGCTCTCTCTTATAAAGCACAGCAGAATGCTATCGTTGTTGTGGAAGACTTTGATTTTGAGACTCCAAAGACAAAAGATGGTGTTGCTCTGTTAAATAATCTTAAAGTTGAGGGTAAGAAGACACTTATCGTTTTGCCAGAAGTAAAAAAGAACGTAAATTTGTCAGTCCGTAACATTCAGCGTGTTGAAGTTATGACAGCCAGTGCACTCAATACTTACAAGGTAATGAATGCAAATGTGCTTGTTGTGACCGAAAATGCGCTTAAGTTAGTTGACGAGACTTTTAACAAATAAGGTAAGGAGGTTTAGACATGGCATATATCGTAAAACCATTGGTTACAGAGAAGATGACAGCGATATCGGAGAAGCAGAACAACAAGTTCGGTTTCATCGTGCTTCCTTCTGCCAATAAGATTGAGATCAAAAAGGAAATTGAGGCTAAGTATAACGTAAATGTAGTTTCGGTTAACACCATGAACTACGCTGGTAAGCGTAAGAGCCGTTACACAAAGGCTGGTGTTATTAAGGGCCGCACAAAGGCTTTCAAGAAGGCTATCGTGACTCTGAAAGAAGGCGAAACTATTGATTTCTATAGTAACATTTAATTAATTTAGACCAGTAACTCCTGGTCAAAGACACAAGGCTATTGGTACTTTTGATGATGTTACTACATCGGTACCAGAGAAAACTCTTGTTTTCGGTAAGCGTAGCACTGGCGGACGTAACAACTCCGGTCAGATTACTGTCCGTTACAGAGGTGGCGGTCACAAACGTTTGATTCGTATTGTTGATTTCAAGAGAGAGAAAGACGGAATTCCTGCAGTGGTGAAGACTATTGAGTACGATCCAAATCGCTCTGCGCGCATCGCACTTGTCTTTTACGCTGACGGTGAAAAACGTTACATTGTTGCTCCTAACGGATTGCAGGTAGGCGCTACTATCATGTCAGGTCCAGAGGCGACTCCAGACCTTGGCAACTCACTGCCACTTGAGAACATCCCAGTCGGTACTGTGATTCACAATATCGAACTGCGTCCAGGTCAAGGTGCTAAAATGGTTCGTTCTGCCGGTAATTTTGCTCAGTTAACTTCCCGTGAAGGTCGTTATTGTGTTATCAAGCTTCCTTCTGGTGAAATTCGTAAAGTGCTTTCAGTTTGCCGCGCAACCATTGGCAGCGTGAGCAATTCAGACCATGCACTGGAATCTTCAGGTAAGGCTGGTCGCAGCCGTTGGCTCGGTCGTCGTCCGCACAACCGCGGTGTTGTGATGAACCCAATTGATCACCCAATGGGTGGTGGTGAAGGACGTCATACAGGTGGACACCCACGTTCACGCAACGGCCTCTATGCTAAGGGTCTTAAGACTCGCGCACCAAAGAAGCAGTCAAACAAGTACATTATTGAAAGACGTAACAAATAAAGTTAACTGATTATGAGTCGTTCATTAAAAAAAGGTCCATACATCAATGTGAAGCTCGAAAAGAAAGTTCTCGCTATGAACGAGAGCGGCAAGAAGAGTGTTATCAAGTCATGGGCTCGCGCTTCAATGATATCTCCAGACTTTGTTGGTCATACCATTGCAGTGCATAACGGTAATAAATTCATCCCTGTTTACATTACTGAAAATATGGTGGGTCACAAACTCGGTGAGTTTGCACTTACTCGTACTTTCCGCGGTCACGCAGGTAATAAGAAGAAGTAATTGTAGAACGGGCTTCAACAAAGTAAAAAAGACTATTAAATAATGGGAGCAAGAAAAAGATTAATGGCCGAGAAAATTAAAGAGGCCAAAAAGACTGTTTACTTCGCCAGTCTTCGCGATGTTCCTTCATCTCCACGCAAGATGCGCTATGTTGCAGACCTTGTACGTGGTATGGAAGTGAGCAAGGCTCTTGCAACACTCAAGTTCAACAGCAAAGATGCTGCTAAGGACATCGAGAAAGCACTTCGTTCTGCTATTTCTAATTGGGAACAGAAGAATGACCGCAAGGCTGAAAACGGAGAACTCTATATCTCTAAGATTTTTGTTGACGAAGGCGCTACTCTCAAGCGTATGAGACCTGCACCCCAGGGACGTGGTTACAGAATCCGCAAGCGTTCTAACCACATCACTATCTTCGTGGACGCTAAAACTAATGAGGAAAAGTAATTATGGGACAAAAATGTAATCCAATAAGCAACCGCCTCGGTATTGTAAGAGGTTGGGATTCTAACTGGTTCGGCGGAAATGATTTTGGTGAAAACCTCCTTGAGGACAGCAAAATCCGCAAGTACCTCAACGCTCGTCTCTCAAAGGCAAGTGTTTCCAAAATTGTTATAGAGCGTACCCTCAAACTCGTTACCATCACTATTTGCACGGCTCGTCCAGGCTTCATCATCGGCAAGGGCGGTGAGCAGGTCGAGGCTCTGAAAAAGGAACTCAAGAAGGTGACTGACAAGGACGTTCAGATTAACATTTATGAGATTAAGCGTCCAGAACTTGATGCTGTGATTGTAGCCAACAACATTGCGCGTCAAATTGAAGGCAAGATTGCATACCGTCGTGCAATCAAGACTGCTATCGCAAACACGATGCGTTCAGGTGCAGAAGGCATCAAGGTGCAGATTTCCGGCCGTCTCAATGGTGCAGAAATGAGCCGCTCTGAGATGTATAAGGAAGGACGTACTCCTCTTCACACGCTTCGTGCTGACATCGACTACTGCCTCGCTGAGGCTCTTACCAAAGTGGGCCTTCTTGGCATCAAGGTTTGGATCTGCCGCGGTGAGAAGTTCGGCAAGCAGGATCTTACACCAAACTTCTCTCAGCAGAAAGAATCTGCTCGTGGTGGTAATAACGGTGGCGGACGTCGTTTCAGAAACAGAAAGCCTAATAACCGCAATTAATTAATCTGCTTGCAGTCTGAAGCGCGATTCATGTCGCGTAGAGGTGCAACTTAAGAAGCAATTAACTATGTTACAGCCAAAAAGACAAAAATATAGAAGACCGCAAAAAGGTCGCGGTCGCTGGAAGGGTGTCTCTCACAGAGGTACTGAACTTGCTTTCGGCAGTTTTGGTATAAAGGCACTTGAGACTAAATGGATTTCTGCTCGTCAGATTGAGGCTGCCCGTGTTGCTATCACACGTTACATGCAGCGTCAAGGTCAGGTTTGGATACGCATCTTCCCTGATAAGCCAATCACCAAAAAGCCTGCTGACGTCCGAATGGGTAAAGGTAAAGGTGATCCATACCAGTATGTGTTCCCTGCTAAACCAGGTCGCATTCTTTTCGAGATTGAAGGTGTTTCTTATGACATCGCCAAGGAGGCTCTCCGACTCGGTGCTCAGAAACTTCCTACTACTACAAAGTTTGTTGTACGTCGTGATTACGATAAAAACGCTTAATTATGAAAATTTCAGAAATTAGAGAACTTACTAATGAAGAGCTCGCTGAGCGCATCGAGGTGGAGGTCGCTAACTTGAACAATATGAAGTTCAACCACAGCATTTCTCCACTTGCCGACAATTCTCAGATTAAGAAGTTGCGTCACGACATCGCACGCATGAAGGGCGAGCTTACCCAGCGTAATAAATAAAGTATTGAGAATGGAAGCAAGAAATTTAAGAAAACAAAGACAGGGTGTCGTGACGAGCGACAAGATGGACAAAACCATTGTCGTGTCTGCCAAGTTCAAGGAGAAGCACCCTATATATGGTAAGTTTGTCCAGAAGACAAAGAAGTACCATGCTCATGACGAGAAGAACGATGCCCACATCGGCGACACTGTTCTGATCATGGAAACTCGCCCATTGAGCAAAACCAAGAGATGGAGATTAGTACAAATCGTTGAAAGAGCTAAGTAATTATGATACAGGTAGAATCAAGATTGCAGGTCGCTGATAACAGCGGTGCTCGCGAAGTACTTTGTATCCGTGTTTTAGGCGGTACAAGACGTCGCTATGCTACTGTAGGAGACGTTATCGTTGTAGCAGTTAAGAGCGCTATTCCTACGAGTGAAGTAAAGAAGGGTTCTGTCTCAAAGGCTCTGATCGTACGTACGAAGAAAGAGGTACGTCGCCCAGACGGTTCATACATCCGTTTCGATGACAATGCATGTGTTCTCTTGAACAATGCAGGCGAAATGAGAGGTAGCCGTATCTTTGGCCCTGTAGCCCGTGAGCTCCGTGCTGCAAACATGAAGGTAGTTACTGAAGTACTTTAATCCTTAAAAGTAAAATACAGCAATGAGTAAATTACATATTAAGAAAGGCGACATGGTTTACGTGAACGCTGGCGATGAAAAAGGTAAGACTGGTAAGGTCACCAAGGTTCTCGTTGAGAAGAAGCGTGCCATTGTCGAGGGTGTGAACATGGTCAAGAAGAGCACCAAGCCAAGCGCAGCACACCCACAGGGAGGTATTATCGAGCAGGAGGCTCCAATCCATATCTCTAACCTCAATGTTGTTGATCCGAAGACTGGCAAGCCCACTCGTATCGGTCGCAAGATGGGTGAGAATGGAAAGTTAGTTCGTTACGCTAAAAAGTCAGGGGAGGTATTATCATGAGTACTACTGCACAATTGAAGAATGTATATGCAGAGCAGATCGCTCCAGCACTGATGAAGCAGTTTAACTACTCTTCGCCCATGCAGATTCCTGTATTGAAGAAGATTGTGGTTAACCAGGGTCTTGGTATGGCAACTGCTGACAAGAAAGTTATCGAGGTTGCAATGAATGAAATCGCTCAGATCACAGGTCAGAAGCCCGTTGCAACAAAATCTAAGAAGGATATCTCCAACTTCCGTCTCCGTAAGCAGATGCCAATCGGCGTGATGGTTACACTGCGTCGCGAGCGCATGTATGAGTTCCTTGAAAAACTCATTCGCGTTTCGTTGCCTCGTATCCGTGACTTCAAGGGTATTGAGTCAAAGTTTGACGGCCGTGGTAACTACACACTGGGTATTACTGAGCAGATTATCTTCCCAGAGATTAACATTGACCAGGTGGATAAAATCACGGGTATGAACATTACTTTCGTGACATCTGCCAAGACTGATGAAGAGGGCTATGCACTCCTCAAAGCATTCGGTCTTCCATTTAAGGACGCTAAAAAGTAAGATAGAAAATGGCAAAGGAATCAATGAAAGCACGTGAGGTTAAGCGTGCAAAACTCGTAGCAAAGTATGCCGCTAAGCGTGCTGCGTTGAAGAAGGTTATTGCTACTGCTGAGGATCCCATGGAAGCATACGAGGCTGCTCGTGCACTTCAGGCAATCCCTGCAAATGCAAATCCAATCCGTCTTCACAACCGCTGCAAAATCACTGGACGCCCAAGAGGTTTCATGCGTCAGTTTGGACTCTCTCGTATCCAGTTCCGCGAGATGGCATCTGCTGGTCTGATCCCAGGTGTGAAGAAGGCAAGCTGGTAAATTGCGGTTATCAGCGAACCGATTTAGTAAACAAAAATCTGATGGTTACCAGTTCGGGGGTAACCTGAAGATACTTTGCTTCTAAGAAACGGCGGGGGAAAACAGTTGCAGACTAAGTTTCTTCGCTGGTAAAGCTAAGTAAAGATAGTTTTAATTCAAATTTAAATATTGTCGGGATTTTCCCAAACGCTTCCCGATTAATTTAATTCTATTATGACAGATCCAATAGCTGATTATCTCACGAGACTGAGAAATGCAATCATGGCTAAGCACAAGATTGTTGAAGTACCAGCCTCAAACCTTAAGAAGGAAATCACCAAGATTCTCTTCGATAAAGGTTACATTTTGAACTACAAGTTCATTGAAGAGGGTCCTCAGGGAACAATCAAGATTGCTCTCAAATATGACCCACAAACAAAAGTAAGTGCTATTCAGTGCTTGAAGCGTGTGTCTCGTCCTGGTCTTCGCAAGTACACAGGTTACAAAGACATGCCACGTGTGATCAACGGATTAGGTATCGCAGTTGTATCTACATCCAAAGGTGTAATGACAGACAAGGAGGCTTCCGAACTCAAGGTGGGTGGTGAAGTTCTTTGCTATGTTTATTAATTAAGGAGGATATATAATGTCTAGAATTGGTAAATTACCTATTATTATTCCTGCAGGAGTGACAATTACTCATAAGGATGACATTGTAACTGTGAAAGGTCCTAAGGGCGAACTCAGCCAGTACGTAAACCCTGCCATCAAGGTTTCTATCGAGGACGGAAAGTTGACAATGGAGGAGAATGAAGAACTGATGCAGGATAACACAAAGCAGCGTCATGCATTCCACGGATTGTATCGCTCACTTGTAAACAATATGGTTGTCGGCGTTTCTGAGGGTTACAAGAAAACTCTCCAGATTGTCGGTGTCGGTTATCGTGTTTCAAATCAGGGAAACGTTCTTGAATTCGCGCTTGGATATTCTCATGCTATCATTTTCGAACTTCCTAAGGAAATCAAGGTCGAAACGAAGTCAGAGAGAAATCAGGATCCTCTTATCATGCTCGAGTCTTGTGACAAGCAGTTGCTTGGACTCGTTTGTGCTAAGATTCGCTCATTCCGCAAGCCTGAACCATACAAGGGTAAGGGTATTCGCTTCCAGGGCGAAGAGATTAGAAGAAAGTCTGGTAAATCTGCAAGTGCAAAATAAATAAATTGACAAGAGTATGATTACAAAGATTGAAAGACGTATTAAGATTAAATATAGAGTACGCAATAAGATTTCTGGTACTGCTGAGCGCCCACGTATGAGTGTGTTCAGAAGTAACAAGCAGATTTATGTTCAGGTAATCGATGACGATGCACAGAAGACACTTGTTTCTGCTTCGTCACTTGGTCTTGAAAAGATGAACAAGTCTGAACAGGCCGAGAAGGTTGGTGAAATGGTTGCCAAGAAAGCACTGGAGGCTGGTATTTCAGCAGTGGTGTTTGACCGTAATGGTTACCTGTATCATGGTAGAGTTAAAAAGGTGGCTGATGCTGCCCGTAATGCTGGACTTAAATTTTAAATGCGATTATGGTAAATAGAGTTAAAGTACAAAACGATGCCGAGCTTAAAGACCGCTTGGTTGCTATTAATCGTGTTACTAAGGTTACTAAGGGTGGTCGTACATTCACATTCGCAGCCATCGTTGTTGTAGGTGATGGTAACGGAGTGATTGGCTATGGTCTTGGTAAAGCAGGTGAAGTTACAGCGGCTATTGCAAAGGGTGTAGAGGCTGCAAAGAAAAATTTGGTTAAGGTTCCAGTGCTGAAGGGTACTGTTCCTCATGAGGCATACGCTAAGTTTGGCGGTGCACGCGTTCTCATCATGCCTGCTTCAGAAGGTACTGGAGTGGTGGCAGGTGGCGCTATGCGTGCTGTCCTTGAGAGTGTAGGTATCACAGACGTGCTTGCAAAGTCTAAGGGTTCATCTAACCCCCACAATTTGGTGAAGGCCACGATTGAGGCACTTGCCAATATGCGTGATGCCAAGACTGTTGCACAGAACCGTGGTGTTAATTTGACAAAAGTATTCAAAGGATAAGGAGAAACAATCATGGCAACAATCAAGATTAAGCAAGTAAAAGGTCAGGCAGGCCGTCCAATTGACCAAAAGAGTACATTGGAGTCTTTGGGTCTTGGTAAGATTAACAGGGTCGTTGAGCGTGAGGATTCTCCATCTTTGCGTGGTATGATTCGCAAGGTAGCACACCTTGTTGAGATTATTGACTAACGTATTAATACATTAAAATCAGATTAGAAATGGAATTATATAATTTGCAACCCGCTGCAGGTGCCACCCACAATAGTAAACGTGTTGGTCGCGGCTATGGTTCTGGTAAGGGCCGTACATCCACTCGCGGTCACAAGGGTGCTAAGGCACGCTCTGGTTATAAAAAGAAGATTGGTTTCGAAGGTGGTCAGATGCCACTTCAGCGCCGTGTTCCTAAGTTCGGCTTCAAGAACATCAACCACGTTGAATACAAGGCTGTCAATCTTGACCTGATTCAGAAACTTGCAGAGGAAAAGAACCTTACAAAGATTGGAATCGAGGAACTTATTGCTGCAGGTTGGGTCAACAAGAATCAGCTTGTGAAGGTTCTTGGCAATGGCGAATTGACAGCAAAAGTTGATGTAGAGGCTCACGCTTTCTCTGCTACGGCAGAAGCAGCAATCAAGGAAAAGGGCGGAAACGCTGTAAAACTCTAAACTAATGAGCAAGATTATAGATAAAATCAAGGATATCAAGCTTGTTAAGACATTAACAAACATTTGGCGTATTGAGGATTTGCGTTCGCGCATCCTCATCACGCTGCTGTTTGTTGCCATCTATCGTTTCGGATCTTATGTGGTGCTTCCTGGTATTGACACTGAAGCATTGCAGGGATTGAAGAACCAGACAGAGGGTGGTTTGATGTCACTTCTTGATATGTTTTCGGGTGGCGCATTCTCCAAAGCATCAATCTTCGCACTTGGAATTATGCCATACATCTCTGCTTCCATCGTGATGCAGTTGTTGGGTATTGCCGTTCCATACTTCCAGAAGATGCAACGTGAAGGAGAAAGTGGACGTCGCAAGATGAGTCAGTACACCCGTTATTTGACAGTGCCGATCCTTATTTTCCAAGGAATCTTCTACCTGATTAACCTTCAGACTCAAACAGGAGGTGCGGCTCTCTATTCATCCTTGGATTGGAACATGTTTATCCTCTATGCAACAATCATTCTTGCTGCAGGTAGCATGTTCGTCCTCTGGCTGGGTGAGAGAATCACAGATAAGGGTATTGGTAATGGTGTGTCTATCATCATTATGATTGGTATCATCGCACGTTTCCCGACTGCTGTTATTCAGGAGTTTGGCTCACGTCTCACAGCAGGGCAGGGCGGTCTTGTCATGTTCCTCGTTGAGATCGTATTGTTCCTTGTAGTGATTGCTGCTGCCATCCTTCTCGTTCAGGGTGTGCGCAGGGTGCCTGTGAATTACGCTAAGAAAATTGCAGGTGCTCGTCAGATAGGTGGTGCACGTCAGTACATCCCCTTGAAGCCCTATGCTGCAAATGTGATGCCGATCATCTTTGCTCAGGCTATCATGTTCATTCCTGTCACATTGGCGCAGTTCTCTGGTAGCAAACTGAATCCAGTGGTCAACCAGTTGATAGATAATAATAGCTTTGTGTACAATCTCATCTTTGCTATTTTGATTATCCTGTTTACGTATCTGTATACAGCAATCACTATCAACCCTGTGCAGATGGCGGAAGATATGAAGCGGAACAATGGTTTCATCCCAGGCATCAAGCCGGGTAAGGAAACGGCAGACTATATCGACAAGATCATGTCTCGTATCACTTTCCCAGGTTCGTTGTTCTTGGCATTGATTGCCATTCTCCCCGCTTTTGCAGGTCTTTTTGGTGTACAGAGAGAATTTGCCGCATTCTTTGGTGGCACTTCCCTCCTCATTCTCGTGGGTGTTGTCCTTGACACATTGATGCAGATTGAGTCACACCTGATGATGCGTCATTACGACGGACTGCTTGACACGGGTCGTGTTCGTGGCGAACATTAAGACTGCTTTAGACAAGACAAGATGGTATATCTGAAAACAGACGAAGAGGTGGAACTTCTCCGAGAAGCCAACCTTCTTGTGGGAAAGACATTGGCAGAACTGGCAAAGGTGATAGCCCCAGGAGTTACGACAAAGCAACTGGATACAATCGCAGATACTTATATTCGTGACCATGGAGCCATACCAACTTTCTTCGGATTTCCCAATCCCTATGGAAGTTCCTTCCCCGCCAGCATTTGCACCTCAGTCAACCATCAAGTTGTTCATGGTATCCCCAACGACACGCCTCTGCAAGAGGGTGATATAGTTTCCATCGACTGTGGCACACAATTGAATGGCTATTGCGGAGATTCGTGCTATACCTTTTCTGTAGGCGAAATCTCGGAAGAAGTCAAGAAATTGTTGACAACGACAAAAGAAGCCCTTTACAAGGGTATCGAACAAGCAGTTGTAGGTCATAGGTTGGGAGATATATCATACGCTGTTCAGACTCATTGTGAAACTCAAGGCTATGGTGTAGTCAGAGAGTTTGTAGGGCATGGAATAGGAAAGAAGATGCATGAAGATCCTCAAGTGCCCAACTATGGCAGGAGAGGAAATGGGATGCTACTTAAAAATGGTTTGTGCATAGCAATAGAGCCGATGATAACCATGGGCACCAAAGACATTTATATGCAGGAAGACCGTTGGGGTATCGTGACAAGAGACAAGAAACCCGCTGCACATTTTGAACATTCAATATGTGTTCGGAAAGGTCAGGCTGACATCCTGTCGTCGTTTGAAGAAATAGAAAAGGTATTAAGAGATAAATCTTTGTAAAGTATGGCTAAACAGTCTGCTATCGAGCAAGATGGAACTATTGTCGAGGCATTGTCAAATGCAATGTTTAGAGTAGAATTGGAAAATGGTCATGAGATCATCGCCCATATCTCAGGTAAGATGAGGATGCATTACATCAAGATTCTTCCTGGTGATAAGATACGTGTGGAGATGTCCCCTTATGATTTGTCCAAAGGTCGGATAGTATTCAGATATAAATAAAAATCACAATATGAAAACAAGAGCATCATTGAAGAAACGTACACCTGATTGCGTAATCGTTAGGCGCAAAGGTCGCCTGTTTGTTATTAACAAGAAGAACCCCAAGTTCAAGACTCGTCAGGGATAATTCTTTGGTAAGAAATTGAAATTAAAGTAAGATATGGCAATAAGAATTGTAGGTGTAGACCTCCCACAAAACAAGAGAGGCGAAATTGCGCTCACATACATTTTTGGTATTGGACGCAGCAGCGCTGGTAAAATCCTTGAGAAGGCTGGCGTAGATAAGGACATTAAGGTAAAGGACTGGAACGACGAACAGGCCGGTAAGATTCGTGCAGTGATTGCTGCCGATTACAAGGTGGAGGGTGACCTCCGTTCAGAGATTCAGTTGAACATCAAGCGCTTGATGGACATCGGTTGCTACCGTGGTATCCGTCATCGTCTTGGTCTTCCCGTCCGTGGTCAGAGTACAAAGAACAACGCACGTACTCGCAAGGGAAAGAAGAAAACAGTTGCAAATAAGAAAAAGGCTACTAAATAATCATTAGGATATGGCAAAGAAAACGTCTTCTGCAAAGAAGAGAAACGTTAAGGTTACCGCTGAAGGTCAACTTCATGTACACTCTTCTTTCAACAACATCATTGTTACTTTGGCTAACAGTGAAGGTAATGTTATCTCTTGGTCAGCAGCCGGTAAGATGGGCTTCCGCGGCTCAAAGAAGAATACTCCTTATGCTGCTCAGATGGCAGCGCAGGATTGCGCCAAGGTTGCTTTTGACCTCGGTCTCCGCAAGGTGAAGGCTTACATTAAAGGTCCGGGCAATGGTCGTGAGGCTGCTGTTCGTGGTTGCCACGCAGCAGGAATTGAAGTGACGGAAATCATCGACGTCACTCCACTTCCACACAACGGATGTCGTCCTCCAAAGAGAAGAAGAGTTTAATCATTACACTATTATGTCATTTGCCAACGAGTTCGTTTTGTCGCATCTTTCCTTTCTGCGGCTGCTGCTGAGAACTGCATGGCATCAAACATTAAGAAATCTATGGCTAGATATATTGGACCAAAATCAAGAATTGCTCGTCGTTTTGGCGAGGCAATCTTTGGACCGGACAAAGTTTTGTCTAAGAAGAATTATGCTCCAGGCCAGCATGGCAACAACCGTCGTAAGAAGTCTTCTGAGTACGGTCTCATGCTTGCTGAGAAGCAGAAGGCAAAGTACACTTATGGTGTGCTTGAGCGTCAGTTCCGCAATCTTTTCGAGAAGGCGGCTACTAAGTCAGGCGTAACAGGTGAGATTCTCCTTCAGTATCTTGAGGCTCGTCTTGACAATGTGGTGTTCCGTTTGGGCTTGGCTCCCACACGTGCTGCTGCTCGTCAGCTTGTTAGCCACAAGCACATTGTGGTTGACGGCCAGGTGGTAAACATTCCGTCATATTCTGTGAAGCCAGGTCAGGTGGTGGCTGTCCGCGAGAAGTCAAAGAGCCTTGAGGTGATTGACGCAGCACTTGCAGGATTCAACCACAGCAAGTACCCATGGATTGAGTGGGACGAGAATGTGAAGGGTGGTAAGTTCCTCCACATGCCTGAACGTGCAGACATTCCTGAGAATATCAAGGAGCAGATGATTGTCGAGTTGTACTCTAAATAATAAAATATAATCAAATGGCGATATTAGCATTTCAAAAACCAGAAAAAGTCGTAATGTTGGAGGCTGACGACAAGTACGGAAAGTTCGAGTTCCGTCCTTTGGAGCCAGGTTATGGTATTACCATTGGTAATCCACTCCGTCGCATTCTTCTTTCATCACTTGAAGGTTATGCCATCAACACCATCCGCATCACAGGTGTTGAGCATGAGTTCTCTACGATTCCAGGTGTAAAGGAGGATGTCACCAACATTATCTTGAATCTGAAGCAAGTTCGATTCAAGCAAGTCGCTGATGGCTTTGACTCAGAAAGAGTGTCAATTACCATCGAGAATTCAACCGAGTTTAAGGCTGGAGATATCAACAAGAGCCTCAATGGATTTGGAGTGTTAAATCCAGATTTGGTAATTTGTCATTTGGATCCTCAGGCAACATTGGAGTTGGAATTGAGCATCAATAAAGGTCGTGGATATGTTCCTGCAGATGAGAACCGCGAATTCTGCAAGGAAATCAACGATATTGCTATTGATTCTATTTACACTCCTATCCGCAACGTCAAGTTCGCAGTCGAGAACTATCGTGTGGCTCAGAAGACCGACTATGAAAAGTTGGTGCTTGAAATCACCACAGATGGTTCCATCCATCCGAAAGACGCGCTCAGAGAGGCATCTAAGATCCTCATCTATCATCTCATGTTGTTCTCCGACGAGAAGATTACGCTCGAGAACGCAGACTTCGATGGCAATGAGGAATTTGATGAGGAGGTACTGCGTATGCGCCAGTTGCTGAAGACCAAACTTGTCGATATGAATCTCTCCGTCCGTGCCCTTAATTGTTTGAAGGCAGCGGATGTGGAGACCCTCGGCGACCTCGTGCAATTCAATAAGACCGATCTGCTTAAGTTCCGTAACTTTGGTAAGAAGTCACTCACAGAGCTTGACGACTTGCTTGAGAGCTTGAACCTGTCGTTCGGAACAGATATTTCCAAGTATAAATTAGACAAAGACTAATTAAAAAATGAGACACAATAAGAAATTCAACCACCTTGGTCGTAAGCATTCTCACCGCAAGGCGATGCTTGCTAATATGGCAATCTCGCTCATCATGCACAAGAGAATTACCACGACTCTTCCAAAGGCGAAGGCTCTTCGTGTGTATGTTGAGCCACTGATTACCAAATCAAAGGAGGATACGACCCACTCTCGTCGTATCGTGTTTAGTTACCTCCAGAACAAGTATGCTATCACTGAACTTTTTAGCACTGTTGCAACAAAGGTTGCAGACCGTAACGGAGGCTATACTCGTATCATTAAGTTGGGGCATCGTCCATCAGACGATGCTGAGATGGCATTTATCGAGTTGGTTGACTTCGATGAGAACATGGCTAAGACAGAGGCAAAGAAGACTCGTACCCGCCGTTCTCGCAAGTCCGCTCCTAAAACTGAAACTCCAGCAGCCGAGGCATCTGCTACCGAAGCACCTGCAGAGTAATTTATTGCCAACATATCATATCTTGCAGACCGCATACGAATTCGTATGCGGTCTTTTTTTATTGTCCATTCCAGAGCGGCGAGAGTCTGATCGCCAAAGTGGTGAGAGTCTCACCACCTTTATAGGTATGAGCCGCACCAATAAAGGAACGTGAGTTCTTTCTTATGCCGAACTCACGTTCTTATTAGAGTGACTCGTTTTCGTCTTTCTGTTCCTTGTCATGTTAGGTTCTTTTATTTTTGTCTTTTTTTACCTTGTCGGCATGAAATTAGCCAAAATTGACTCAAAAGGGTCGTAAAACTGTTAAAATTAATCTTTATTGCAATTCTTTTTTTTTTTTTTTTGTTTATGTCTGGAAAAAGTCGTTTCTTTGCAAAAGTTATATGGCTACGTGAGAATTTGGCCAAATATGATCACGGGCAGATAACTAAGAATTGAATAATACTTTTTACTAGAAACTTTTTGTATTACATTTTAGAAGGACAAACAATCTATTCTAATTAATATTATGTTGTATAACTTTCAGAGGAAAAAACTGTGCAGACACCTTCTGGTTGGAGGTGCACTGTGTGCTGCAGGTTTTGGAATTTTCTCATGTTCTGACCGTTACAGCTTAGATGAAGACCAGCCATCAGGTTTGGACAACATCTATGGGTACATGAAAAACAGAGGAAACTTCACGAATTATCTGCATCTGATTGACGATCTTGGACAGGCTGAAATTCTTTCCAAGACGGGTAGTAAAACAATGTTTATCGCTGACGATGATGCGTTTGCGGATTTCTATGCGCATAATGATTGGGGGGTCAAGAAGTATGAAGACCTTTCTTTGGCGCAGAAGAGACTCTTGCTCAACACGTCAATGATTGACAATCCGTACTCGACCACGATGATTTCATCGGCTCAGGCTCCAGGTACAGGACGTCCAGCGAAAGGTGAGGTTTGTCGTCGTGCCACATCCATGTCGTTGCTCGACTCTGTGATGTACATCTCAACCAAAGATGACAGAGGCATCCTGCCAGCCAACCCTTACTTCAACGAACTGCGTGCCAACCGCGATTCCATAGTCCTGTTCATGGACGCATCGAATCCTGCACCCATGCTCCATTTTACGGGTAAGTTCGTAACTTCAAACCTGCTTAGTTTTAGTGATATTGATTTTATCTACAACCAGTCGGAAGGAACTTTTCATTCAGACGACATCTATGTCAATAACTCTCGTGTGACGAATTCCAACATTTTCTGTAAGAACGGATTCGTTCATCAAGTGGACAAGGTGCTTGTACCGCTGGATAACATGTCTGAAATCATTCGCAAGAATCCGAAGATGACTGTCTTTAGCAGCATCATCGAACGTTTTGCTGCGCCAAAGGACTCCATCCAATTGCGTGAGACCTACAATTTGAACAAGGGCACTGATTTCGACACCGTCTTTGTGAAGCGTTATTTCTCCGACCGCTCTTTCGGTTCTACCATGGCAACCAGCGTTCCGTTCATGTACGACAAGAACGGAAACACATTCGATGGCTCCTTGAAGTTTGACCCGGGATGGAATGGCTATATTCCAGAAATTGCCAACGACCGTCAGCCTATGATGGAAGACATGGCAGTCATGCTGGTGCCATCTGATGACGCTATCAGAAACTGGTGGAATGGTGGTGTGATTGAGAAGTACTATGGCACGATTGAGAATACGCCAAGTTCTGTGCTTGACGACTTGGTTCGTGTGAACCAGATTCAGGCATTCACCTCATCTGTTCCTTCCAAGTTCGATGCAGTGCTCAACGATGCCAACGAACCTATTGGAATCACGAAGGAAGATGTGGACAGCGTGTATCTCGGTTGCAACGGTCTCGTGTTTTTGACTAATAAAGTGTTCGCACCTGCATCCTATTCTTCAGTGTTGTTCCCTGCGGTGATTGACAAGTCACGTTTTACCGTAATGGACAATGTCATCACTCCAATGAACTACAATTACTACCTCAATTCAATGGTGTCTAAATTCATCTTCTTGCTTCCGACAAACAACGGTCTTTTGACTTACATCGACCCTGTTTCTTACGGACAGACGGTGAAGAGAATGTGGGAGTTTAAACTTGACGAGAAGTTGCAACTCTATGCAGACATCTATGAGTGTGATGATAACGGTGATGGCACCTTTACTAAGAGAGGAACTGCTACTCCCCTCAGAGGTGGTGTAACCAACGGTATCCTGAAAAACCGTATGGAAGATATGCTCGACAACATCATCGTAGTGGAGCCTTACCGTGAGGGAAAGAAATATTATAAGACAAAGGGTCGCAATTTTGTGAAAGTGGAAAAGAAGGGTGCCAAGAACTATGAAGTTTCAGGTTCTTATCAAGATGTAATTGGCCAGCCACTTCAGACTGTTGAGGCATATGATGGCGAAGACATCCGCAATGGTATCACTATCGCATTGGATGGTGTTGTGATGGGAACTCCTAATTCTGTAGCCAAGACTTTGCATGAAGCAGTGGTTGATGGCGACTCCATCTTCAAGGAGTTCTTCGGCATTGTAGAGGCATGCGCTATTAGCAAGTCTAACTCCAAAAATAATTGGCAAGCCGCAGACCAGACTTTTGGTAACCTATTCAACCTCAAGGCTCCAGGTCTGATTGGCTCTGAGGACGCAACCACCAACAAGGCAACATATCTTTTGAACAACTACCACTACACTGTATATGCTCCAACCAACGAGGCTATGCAAAAGGCATACGCAGCAGGTCTTCCAACACTTCAGGATCTTGAGGATGCTGAACTGTATGACGAGGAAATGGGCATTACATCATCTTCTCCAACAGACGAGAGACTGAAGTCTCGTGCTGATTCCATCCGTGAAGTTATGCTCGACTTTGTGAAGTACCACATTCAGGATAACGCCATTTTCGTTGACGTGGATACAGTAGGTTCTTTCGAAACTGCAAAGACTGAACTCATCAAGGCCACTCAGGTGGATGAGACAACAGGTGAAGAATCATGGGGTGGCCAGTATTCTCCTGGTCGTCCTTACAAACTGAGTGTTCAGGTGAAAGATGGTCAGATGTATGTGACTGACTGCCGCAACGGATATGACAAGAACGGAGTGTTCTTGGGCGGGCACCAGACAAAGGTCGTGACCAAGGACGGTGCTTACAACCTGATGGCACGTGAATACTGGTTCGAGAGCGGAAGTGCTATCACGAATCCTAACAATGTGAGAATGAACAACTCTTCGTTTGTTGTCGTTCATGCCATTGAGGATCCGCTGATTTTTGCTGACGGTGCACACTTCGATTCAAAGGGTAACGAGATTTTAACTCAGTTCACCTATACTTATAAGCCACTTATTTCAGAATAACAAGTTCAGAATATGAAAAAAATAATATCAATCCTCATGCTTTTAGCGTGCTTCTGCATTCAGGCAAGTGCGCAGGTGAAAGCGGGCGACATTATCAGCGGTCAAGTATGGGATGATTTCGACCCTTTGATGATGTGTAATGTGGTGGAAATTGACCACAACAATCGTATAGTCGCTCATGGAACTACCGATATCAACGGTAACTTCTCTTTTGCAATTAAGAATCCTAAGGATAAAATCCGTATATCGTACATCGGTTGCCAGACGGTTGAATTGCCCATCAACAAGAGGGCTTTCGGAAAGATTGTCCTCAAAAGCAATACGACTATCAAAGAAGTCACTGTCACGGCCGTACGAAGGAGTCAAAGTACCGGTCTTGCCATTCCGATGGATCAGATTGCTACAGCATCTCAGACTATTGACATGAAAGAGTTTGAAGGTGTAGGCTTCACATCTGTCGATGAGGCTCTTCAAGGACGTATCGCAGGTCTTGACATCGTTGCCAATTCTGGTGACCTTGGTGCCGGTACAACAATCCGTCTTCGTGGTGTTTCCACTATTCACGGTAACCAGAATCCATTGATTGTGGTGAATGGTAATCCCATCGCCGTGGATGATGGTTTCGATTATGAAAATGCCAATGACGAGCGTTTTGCTGAACTCTTGCAGGTGAACCCTGACGATATCGAGTCCATCACAGTCCTCAAGGATGCTGCAGCACAGACTATTTGGGGTTCGAAGGGTGCTAATGGTGTCATCGAAATCAAGACGAAGCGTGGTGCCAGAGGTAAGACAAGGGTCAGTTACAACTACCGTCTCACAGGAAACTGGATTTACAAGCGCTACAAGCTGCTCAATGGTGATGACTATACCATGTACATGAAAGAGGCGTACTTCAATCCTCGCCAGGAGTCCAGTTTTGCTGACAAATCTTCTAACAATTTCATCCCGGAGATTGCTTATGCACCAGAATGGGCTGAATATAATATGTATAATGACAATACCGATTGGGTGGATGCCGTGACACAGTTTGGTTGGCAACATTCTCATAGCATCAACATCAGTGGTGGTGGTGAAAAAGCAACCTTCCGTATTTCTGGCGGTTATGATAAACAGACTAACTATGTCATCAAGCAGGGCATGGATCGTTTCACCACTCGTGTTGCACTTGACTACAATGTGTCTGACCGTATCAAAGTGCGTACGAACTTTGATTTTAACTACACCAACCGTGACCTTCACAACACAGGAGATGCGATCGGTGTTGCTCAGCGCAAGATGCCAAACCTCTCCATTTATCGTGAGGATGCTAATGGTAACGACTTGTCTGAGTTCTATACCATGAACTATTGGATTACTCGCCAGACAGGTGTGTATGCCGCAAGTACATATTTGAGAGATCAGTATGATATGGTGAACCCTGTGGCTAAAGCATACAATTCATCACAGAAGACTACGGACTTGAACCTCCGTCCTGAGTTTATCTTCCAATACGATATCTTAGGTACCCAGCCTGAACAGCATCAACTTCGTTATGAGGGACAAATCCTTTTTGAAATCCAAAATGGAGATAATAGCAGTTATGTACCAGGATGGCTCTCTTCCAACAATATGTTCCAAAATGGTTATAATTCAGCATCGGCAAGTAGTTCAAAGAGTCATAACATGTCCACTCGTCATACGTTGACCTATACGCCGCATTTCAACAGGGAAGGTCACTCTTTGATGGTGATGGGACGTTATGATTATGGACAGGGAAATAGCTCAAACCAGAGAACAGGTAAATATATGCTTCCAACAACGGCCGATATCACTTCAACTCTGGCTGGCGGTGTCATTAGTGACTTTGGTTCTGGTGCAGGTCACTCCAAGAGCCAGAATCTGACTTTCCAGGCTCACTACTCTTACAAGGGGCGTTACAGTGTTACAGGTGTGCTTCGTGGTGACTGTACAACAGCTTTTGGTCCAGATCGTCCATGGGGTTTCTTCCCCGCATTGTCTGGTCGTTGGAACATCAGTAAAGAACCATTCATGGAGAAGGTGAAATGGCTCTCCATGTTGTCTGTTCGTCCATCGTGGGGTTATTCTGGTCGTGCTCCAGGTGGTGACCTTTGGCGTTCTAAATACAGTTCAGGTCCTACATACATGGGAGCTTCTTCTGTTATTCCAAATAATATCCGATTGGCAGGTCTTCGCTATGAGAAGAAAAATTCCTTCCAGGTCGGCTTTGACTTCGGTTTCTATTTGGATGAGAATCATAGGAGATCGATTGATGCAAACGTTGATGTCTATACATCGAAAACGACAGACTTGTTACAGCAAAGTTATGGTATTCCATCATCTTCTGGTTACTCAAGCTTGAGTTGGTATAATGATGGCTCAATGAGTAATAAAGGATGGGAGTTTAACATTAATGCGAATCGTGTAGTGACGATAGGCCGTGATTTCTCTATGGACTTTAACGTGTCTTTCGCCAACAATCGTAACCGTGTTTTGTCAATGGATGCGACTTGTCTGGATGGTTTGAACCAAGAGTTCAATTATACGAATAAGCAATATCTCTCTCGTGTTCAGCTTAACAATCCTTTGAACTCTATCTATGGTTTCCGTTATAAGGGTGTCTATGCTTACTCTGAGTATTCTGATGTGGAGGTAGAAGGACTGAGTGGTCCTAACTCCCCAGTGGTGCGCAATGAGAAGGGTGAGCCAATATTCGACTCTACAGGTGCGCCTAAGATGATGTACTTCAACTATGGCGGTACCAATCAGTACGCATTTGTGGGTGGTGATGCCATCTATGAAGATATCAACTACGATGGTCAGATTAATGAACTGGATATCGTTTACTTAGGTTCTTCACTGCCTAAGATTACAGGTGGTTTTGGTACCAAATTCCATTACAAGAGGTGGGACCTCAATCTGCAGTTCAACTTCCGTACTGGTTTCAAAGTTATCAATACAGCACGCTGCGATCTTGAGAACATGTCAAACAACAACAACCAGTCAATTGCTGTCAATTGGCGTTGGCACAACGAGGGTGACGTTGCACCACTTCCACGTGCTGCAACAACTCAAACACAGTTTGACACCTACAATTATTTGGGTTCCGACCGATTTGTGGAAGATGCTTCATTCCTACGTTTGAATTATGCACAGTTGTCATATACGTTTGATCCTAAGTTGCTGAAGAAATGGGGGTTGAGTTCGCTGCGTTTGAACTTGTTGCTCAACAATGCATTCTGCCTCACTAAGTACTCTGGTCTAGATCCAGAGCATGGTGCAGGTGGCTATAGTCCTGCGTCTGATGGCGATACGAACCCACGTTCACGTTCGTTCCAGTTCGGTATAAATGTTTCATTCTAATAATAAGGCTTATAGTCATGAAAAAAATAAAAAATAGAATATTATCGGCTGTCGCAGTGATTACTGCAGGATTGGGTTTCAGTTCCTGCGACATCGATTTGCTCCCCCTCAACGAAGTGGTCTATGAGAATTTCTGGACCAATAAAGATGATGTGGAGAGCGTTGTGAATGCTTGTTATGGAGCCTTTAGTCACCAAGATGTTGTGAATCGCTTGATGGTTTGGGGCGAATGCCGTTCAGATAATGTTCAGGCTGGTCAGAATCCGTCTGAAGATTTGAGATTTTTGCTCAAGGGAAGTATCAAGACGACCAATCAATACAGTGATTGGAGGGCACTCTATCAAACGATCAACTATTGTAACATAGCTATGCATGAGGCACCTGTGGTGATGGAGAAAGACCCGAACTATACAGAATCTGACTATCGGATTAACGTGGCGGAATGCTCTTTCATCCGTGACTATTGTTACTTGACTCTCATTAAGACTTTCAGGGATGTGCCTTTCACGTATGAACCCTCTTTGGATGATACGCAGAATTATCGTCTGCCACAGACAAAGTTTGAAGTTGTATTGGATTCATTGATTGCCGACATCGAGGCCTGCAAAGACTTTGCTCCGCTTCGTAATAACAACCAGACTTTGAAGAGTGGCATTGATAACGTACCAAACACAGGTAAAGTGACGCGTCCCGCCATGTATGCCTTGTTGGCAGAACTCTATTTGTGGCGTGCTTCAGATTATAAACTTAACAAGGCAGAGCAGAATGAGTACTACAAGAAGTGCATTGACTGTTGTGACTGGATTCTTGCTTATAAGATGCAGCGTTACGATGAAGGTGATGCCAAAGAGGACATGGATCAGGAAGTTTATAAAGACTATGGTTACCCATTGTTGGCTGAAGAGATTTCAGTGGGACACAATGAGAACGGTCCGGCAGCCACTAATGCAATTTTTGGTGATGGTGCCTCTTTCGAGACTCTCTTTGAAATCACCAACCATAATTCAGTTCTTAATCGGAGTTATGATATTAATGGTAACAATGGTAATTCTATCATTGGTCAGATGTATGGTACCAACACGCGCGAACAATATGTAAAAGCGGCTGAGAGTCTGTTCGAAAGCAAGCCGACCTCAACAGACACCTATTCAGATTCAAGATTGTTCTCTGTGCCTTCTGACTACCGCAGTATCGCTTCCTTCTACTATAATGAAGAAAGTGGTGTGTCCAGCATCTACAAGTATGTGGTGGGGACAAATCATGCAGGTGAGTCTTCTTCTCCTGAATATGGTAGTGTTGGCTCAACCTATGTGGCTCCTCGTAGTTCCCTCTCTTATAGCAGCTCTTTTGATCCAAACTGGATTCTCTATCGTTTGACGGAAATCATGTTGTTCCGTGCTGAGGCTGAGATTGAATTGGCTTTCAATATGGATGCGGCAGAAAAAGATGCGCAAGAGAGTGAACAGAATGCTGATGAGGAACAGCAGGATGATACAGAAAATGCTGATGCAACGCAAGGTGAAGATGAGTCGTCTGATGCAGGTAATGGGGCTAAGATGCGCAAGGCATCTGTGCTGGTTTATGGTAACTCGCTGACAACTGCCGACGAGTTGAAACTCGATGCTTTCAAGTTGATTTCTGCTGTTTATCGTCGTTCTAATCCTGTTGTACAGACTCGGGCGCAGTATGCACCTGTGCAGCCAGAGACTTATGATGGATACCACAAACTTTTGATGAATGAGCGCAGACGTGAGTTCCTCTTCGAGGGCAAGCGATTCTTCGACTTGGTTCGTGTATCACGTCGTGTGGGCAATACCCAGGAGATGCGTCAGGCATTGGCAACGAAGTATAGTGAGGCAGGTCCGGCTGTGGCAATCAAGTTGATTCAGTTGGGCTTCATGTACATGCCTGTGGCAAAGAAAGAAATAAAAATTAATCCAGCTCTTGTCCAGAATGAAAGTTATCTGGATGAAGATGAAAATAAAAAACAATAGGTGCATATGAAATTATCAGGAATTAAATTCTGGGCAATCGCCCTGTTTGTTGTTTCTGCTATTCAGTTTGCTGTGGTGAGCTGTTCGGATGACCCTGGAGTAGAAAACTACTATACTCAGTCAAGAGAGTATGCTGCAGACTATTTGAAGAACCGTGAGCAGTATTCTGAGTACTTGAAGATTTTGGAGCGTGCAAGAGGTGAATATGACCTTCGTCTCGTTGACATGTTGGGGACGTATGGTTCCTATACAGTCTTTGCTCCTACTAATGCGGCGGTGGAAAAGTATCTGGCGGAGCGTGGACTCGCTTCTGTTGATGAGCTTTCTGTCGCAGATTGCGACACTATCGCACTGAACTCGATTATTGAGGCCGCCTATTTTACGACAGACTTCAATGATGGTCAGTATCCTAAGTCTAATATGTTGGAGCACATCGTCAGTGTGAAATCTTATCAGGAATGGGATGCACAGAAACAAGACTCTGTCTTGGCAATGTACATCAATCAGACTTCGCCTGTGATTCATGCCGATGACTCTGTGTCGAACGGTGTGGTACATACGGTGAGCACCATCGTAGGGTCCAGCAACGACTTGATTGGTACTGTGATTCTGAGCGATTCAACTTGTTTGCTTTATGGTCAGGCATTTGAGGTGACAGGTATTCTTGACACCCTTCAAGATCACTATGTGGACGACACTTATGGATGGGCCAATGACAAGGACCGTATAGACTCGTGCACATGGACTAACACCAAATTGTGTATTCCTACTGCTAAGCACTTGGATGGTAGTGGTGGTGAGTATGACAACGTGGCATACCCTGTGAAGCGTTACTTTAATTATACAGTCTTTATGTGTCCTGACTCTATTTTGAAGGAGAAATATGGTGTCACTACTGTGTTGGGAAAGAATGATCCTAATTCTTTAGAGTATTTGGCTCATCAACTCTATGACCCCATGTATCCAGAAGATGCAGATAATGATGAATTGACAGACCGTAAGACCGCTTTATCTCTTATCATGTTATCGACCGCTATGGTGACTATTACAGTCTGACCTCGATGGACAACAACGATTTGCAGTATAACTTCAACCGTATGAAGTACGACATCTGTGACTGGTATGGAACCTTGATGCCTCAGTCATCGATGAAGTTCTCCTTCCCATCTGGTCCTCAAGTCGGTTTGTACATCAACCGTCGTGGTGTTCGTCATCATGCTGATGAGCGTGGAGGCTATTATCGTGGTGCAAAGATAGCATCGCCAAAAGAGTACGACAGAATTACTACGGCTTTGAACGGTATTTATCATTACATAGACGATGTGGTGGCATATGACCGTACTATGCAGGAAGTTGTCATGAACGACTGCATTCGTCTTGACTGTACAACCTTGTCTCCAGACTTTATGACGAAGTTGACGGATGGAGAAGTGGCACGTGGTCACACGTGGGGCGGTAACAAGAAGTATGATGGCGCCAAGAATACGAACAATCCATCGGACAACAACAACCGAAGTGTAGGTTTCAAGCCTGGGTATGCACGTAACTTTGACTTGTCTGCCAACACCCACATGCATGTGCGTGGACGCTCCCTTTGGTTCTGGTCGTACGAAGGTGATGAGGTGATTTTCAAGGGGCGTTACGACTTTACCTTGAAACTGCCTGCTGTACCTGCTGGCACTTACGAAGTTCGTATGATGACTTGTGTGGGCTTTGACACTCGTGGTATTGTGCAGTATTATTTGGGTCACGATCCAAAGAATTTGGAACCTCAGGGCATTCCGTTTGACATGCGTCCGGGTGGTGAAACCCTGTTCGGATGGAAGAACGATACTGATTTGGGTGATGACGATGCTATCACTGCATTTGACAAGTCTATTCACAACATCGGTTGGATGAAGGGACCTAAGTGTTATCATTGTGGATGGCGCAGCAGTTTTGATGCAGGTTCTGCTACCATGCGTGCTCAGAACAACACCATCCGTAAGGTCATTGGTACATTCACCACTGATGGTAAGACTGACGTCTTCTTGAGAATACAGCAGAAGATGGAGTCTGAGAACAATGAGTTGAACTTTGACTTTATTGAACTTTGTCCAAGTTCTGTTTATAACAATGAATATTTCTCTGAACCTACTTGGTAAATAACCATTCAGTCTACCTTGCCTACTTTGGGCAAGGGAGGCTGATAATAAAAGAATGAATATGAACAATATCAAAAATACATTCCGTGCTGGATTTGTGGTGGTTGCTGGTCTTGTTGCGATGTACTCATGTACTGACACGTGGGACAATCATTATGATGCGGGACTGTCAACCCTCAAGTTCAATGGCACAACGATGCAGGCTCTGGAAGAGACTGCACCTGACTTCGCCAAGGTCGTCAAGGCGTATGGATTCTCTCGTGAACTTTCTTCCGACAATACATACACCGTTTGGGCACCTGCTGACGGTACATTCACCCTTTCTGACTATGTGGGTGCAAATGGTGAACGAGTGGCAGACTCTGCCGAGGTGGTGAATGACTTCATCAAGAATCATGTGGCACTCTATTCGATGTCTCTTACCTCGAAGGATCAGACCTTCAGTCTGTTGAACAAGAAGAAAGGTACCATGACAGCCGAGGGTATGTTCGGTCATTCCAAGATTGACGAACGACAGAATAATATCTCATGTCAAAATGGCATCCTCCATATTATTGATTCCCCAGCCCCATACGCTTACAATCTTTTTGAAATGATTGCAAAGCAGCATAAGGAAGATGCGGATCCTGGCAAGGATTCTTTGTCACTTTATGCTTATCTTTACGATGAGGCTGTGAACAAGGACACGCTGATTGAAGGCAAATCGGTCAGTCGTGGTGTAGATGCAGACGGCAACAAGATTTGGGTGAGCAAGTATTTGGAGAAAAACAATACGGTGCTCAAGAATCATGATGCAAGACTATATGAGGAGGACTCTCTCTTTATTGCTATTCTGCCCACAGCCAAGGCTTGGGCTGAGCGCTACAAGAAGGCTGAATCTCTTTTGGTGTTCAATCCTTCTGAGGACAATCGTGCTCCAGGCACTTGCGACTCTCTGACTCGTCACTATGCTAACACCTTTGCTATGACAGACTTGTTCTATAACAAGAACGCCAATGAGCATTGGGAGGACTCTTTGAAATCTACAGACTATTACACCCCTTGGCATAGTGCGTATGACTGGACTCAGCATGTTTATTACAGCAAGGAGCCTAAGGATATGCCTGAGGATCGAGAGATTAATGACATTCTGGCAAAGTCTGGTGACCCCATCGAATGTTCAAATGGTACAGCCTATGTTGTTGATGAGTATCCAATGACTGCGGTGGAACAGTTTTTCAAGAAAATCAAGGTTGTAGCAAGAGATGCTTCTGTGAACAAGTTGGGTGTTGGTGATAACTGGACTTACACCAAGGGTGTATCGAAGACCTTCGGCTTTCGTTCAGGATATTTTATATCAAATGTTTCAGTATATGATGAAGAGACTGAGCAAATAAGTACGGATGTATTGCGTCAGCCGTATAGTTTTATAGATGTTGTTCCGAGCAGTGGTAATATCACCGTGGGCTTCAATGTTCCCAATACGCTTTCTGGCATGTATGACATCTATATAGTGACTTGTCCTATTTGGCTGAAGGATGATTATAATCATATTGACATTTCAGAATGGGATGTCCGTCCTTATCGTTTCACGGCGACTGTCATCGAGCGTGACAATGAGGGCAAGAGTATCGGACAGTTCCCCAGCAAAGGAAAGACACTTGAGAATCCGGAGCCGATTGATGAGAAGCAGAAGACCATATTCTTGTCTCAGGGCATGATGTATGATGAGACTGGTCATATCCTTGTGAATGATACGACTTATTTGGGACAGTATCAGTTCAAGAATGCTTATTATGGCAGACCTGATTATGGTGTGATTATCCAGATTGCGTCATCCATTCTTTCAAGCCAGAGGAAAGACTTCTCTAACGAGATGCTAATCAGCTCTATTATTCTAAAACCACATGATGAAGATGCACCTGCGGAAGTCATTGAGGCAGGTGAAGCAAAAATGAGAAAAGGTAATCAGTTGACAACTTCTAATATACGTAAATAATTATGCAGCACTTCAATAAATACGGAATCGCAGCACTCATGTTCTTCCTTGGAACAGCAATCCCAGCCGTTGCACAGGATGAGGTACAAGAGGAGGTAACAGAGGTTGCTGCACCTGTCAAAAAGATTAAGCCAGCAAAGACCTATCCAACAATTGAGGTGAAAGGTAAGGTAGTGGATGCTGTTACGGGCGAACCACTTCCTGGTGCTCAACTTCAGGCTTTCAACAATAAGTATTATACTGCCATGGCGGACGAGAATGGTGAGTTTGTCATCAATGTTCCGAAATTCATTACGGCACTCACAATCCGTCTGGATGGCTATAACATCAACAATGTGTCCCTCAACGGCCGCACCAGTGGTGTGAATGTCTATCTTCAGTCAGATATCTTGAAGAAGGATTACACAACGGATGCGTCGGCACGCAAGAGTGTGACAGAAGACGGTTTTGTCAATACTCCTGCTCTGACTATTGATCAGGAAATCCAAAACCGTTTAGGTGCAGATGTTAGGAGTATCCAGCGTTCGGCCAATCCGGCGGAAGGCGTTGCTATGTTCATCAATGGTTTGAACTCTTTGAACTCTAATGCGATGCCACTGATAGTCTTGGATGGTGTTGTGTATGATATGCTGTATGATGCAACCATGTTGCACACGGGGTATTTTAACAACCTGCTGCAATCCATCAATGTAGATGACATCGAGTCTGTACAAGTGATGAAGAATGGAACAGCCATCTATGGTGCAAAGGCTGCCAATGGTGTGATTGTCATCAATACGAAGCGTTGTCATTCAATGGCAACTCGTATTGATGTGAATATCAATGCAGGTTTGGAATTTACGCCCAAGACCTTCGATTTGATGGATGCTAGTCAATATCGTTCTTATGCTTCAAATCTCTTGCAGACGACCAACTCGACGCTGACGGAGTTCAAGTTCTTGCATTCTGAGCCAGATTATTATTATTATAATGAATATCATAATAATACGGATTGGAATGATGTTGTGACGAGAAAAGCATGGACGCAGAATTATGGCATCTCGATTCAAGGTGGTGATGACATTGCTCAGTATAACCTCTCAGTTGGTTATGGTGATTCAAAGTCAACCTTGAAGAAAAATGACATGCAGCGTTTCAATGTGCGTTTCAACACCGACATCATTCTGAACAAATGGTTCTACACGAAGTTCGATGCAAGTTATACAAATGTGACGCGTGACCTCAGAAGTGATGGTTGGGCAAACAATCAATATTTGCAGGCGTTGGCTTCACCTGGTGCATTGGCAAACATCAAGGCTCCATTCTTGAGTCCTTATGACTTTGCGACGAACCGTCAGGTAACTTCTTACATTGCTGATGCAGATAACTATTTGAACGAAGTTTGGGGAACAGGTGATGCAGAGAAGGTACAACTTGCAAACCCGCTTGCTATTCTTGAAAATGGTGAGGCGAAGAATAAGAACCATTCAGATTGTACGATGATCAACGTCACCATTGCTCCAACATGGGAACCCACCAAGGATTTCTCGTTGACTGAAAGGTTCAGCTACACGCTTCAGAGTTTTGACGAGGCTTACTTCACTCCTATCATTGGTATGCCTGAATATATGTTGCCTGGCAACCTTGACAAGACTCCGAATTCAAAGTACTCTATGTTCTCAAGGCACAATGCTGTATTCTCAGACACTCGTGCTGATTGGAAAGTTCTTCCGAATGGAGCGCATCGTGTTGAATTGTTCGGCGGTGTCCGTTTCATGAATGACACCTATCGGGCATCATATCTCTATTCTGATGATACAGGTAGTGATAAGACTCCTAATACGGGTAGCCGAAATAGAAAAGTTGACGGTACAGACACTAACTGGCGTACTTTGGCTTACTATGCTAATGCTGATTACAACTATATGGAGCGTTATTACCTTTCTGCTCAATTGTCGATGGAAACATCGTCACGCTTTGGTAAGAATGCTGATGGTGGTCTGAAGATGTTTGGCGTTGCATGGGGGGTGTTCCCATCCATTCAGGGTGCTTGGGTCATTTCTAATGAGAATTGGTTCCGTCCAGGACGTGGTGTGAACATGCTGAAACTGAATGCGGGTTTTGAATCTGTGGGTAATGATGCCATGGATAATTCTGCCACACTGACCTATATGTCGTCAGAGATGGTTGCTCGTCGAACCATCTCATCGGTGGGCTTGGCAAATATTGGTAGTTCTTCTCTTCAGTGGGAGACCACCAACCGTTTCAATGTGGGTATGGAAGGTAACTTCCTGAACAACCGCTTGAACTTGAGAGCCAACTATTTCTATGCAAAGACCAACAATCTGATTACGCTGGGCACTTTGGCATATGTGGCGGGTCTTCCTACTTATTACACGAACGACGGTGCCTTGAAGAATGAAGGTTTTGATGCCGCATTCAATGCAACGCTCGTTGATGGGAAGAACTTCAAGATGGAGTTTGGTGCAAGTGTCGGTCACTATAAGAACAAGTTGACTCGTCTCCCTCAGGGTGTAAACTCTTTCGAGACAGACCTCTATGGTGGTACTGTTCTTTCAGAGGTGGGACAGAGTGCTGGTGTCTTCTATGGATATAAGACAGCAGGTGTCTATAAGGACACTAAAACTGCGGAAGATGCGGGTTTGTTCATCCGTGACGATGCTAACAATCCTGTTTATTTTGGTGCAGGTGACATGATTTTTGTTGACAAGGATGGCAATGGAGAGATCAATGCTGACGATCGTTTCGTGATTGGTGATCCTAATCCAGACATCTATGGTAACATCAATTTGAAGTTCCACTACAAAAAGGCATGGACATTGGCTGCCAACTTCAACTATTCTTTGGGTAATGACATCTACAACTATCAGCGTGCCGTGCTTGAAGGTGGTTCACAGTTCCTGAATCAGACAACTGCCATGACTCGTCGATGGACTACTGAGGGGCAGGTGACAGACATGCCTAAGACTACTTTCAACGACCCTATGGGCAATAGCCGTTTCTCAGACCGTTGGATTGAGAATGGTTCTTACTTGAAGTTGAAGAACGTGACCCTTTCTTACAAACTGCCTATCCAGAATGAGTATATTCAGGGTCTGACCGTGTGGGCTGCAGCCAACAACCTCTTCACGCTCACAAAGTATCTGGGTCCAGATCCGGAGATTTCTTGTGGCAACAGTGTTTTGTATCAGGGTATAGACGCTGGTTACCTGTCATCAGGTCGCAGTTTCCACCTTGGTGTTAAGATTAACCTCTAATTTGTATCAATCATGAAAATGAAATCTATTATAAAATGTGGCTTGCTTCTGCTCGGACTCGGAGCAGCCACGGTGTCATGCGAGGACATGTTTACGGCTGAAAACACGCTGGTGACAACAGACCTCGCTCCACAAGACACTCTTTATCAGATGATGGGTATCATCAAGCGTATGCAGAAATTGGCAGACCGCACAGTGCTGTTAGGTGAAGTGCGTGCAGACCTTGTAGATGTGGATCCGCTGCATGCGTCGGCTGACATTCAGGAACTGGCTGCCAACAATGTGTCAGCCACCAATATGTATAATCAGCCTGTTGACTACTATGCCGTGATCAATAGTTGTAATATTTACTTGACATACGTCGATTCTTTACGTAATTCTCAGGGTACTCGTAAATATTACGAGAAGGAAATCCTCGCTGTCAAGAGTTTTCGTGCATGGTGTTATCTTGAGTTGATAAAGAATTATGGTGAGGTACCATATGTTCGTACTCCGGTGCTGACTTCCGACGATGCCGAAAGTATTGTGGCATCGGGTGAGAAGAGAGGTCTTGTCACAATTTTGACCGACATGATTAACGATTTGAGCGACTTCCGAGCCTCGGAGAACAATGACCTGCGTCAAAGTTACGGTAACCGCTCATTCAATTCTGTTCGTCTGGATCGTGTTGTCATTCCTGTTCGCGCATTACTGGCAGAGCTCTACTTGTGGCGCGCTTCCTACACGGGCAGTGAGTCAGACTATACCAATGCCATTCGTATGTACCATGACTACTTCACATTCCCTAATGAGGAAATCTATACTGGACGTTCGCGTGCTGAATGGGGCTCTCGTGATGCCAGAACACCACGTGCTGCTTCTTACACGAATAATTTCCAATCAGAAACGGATTGTGCCGGTGTATTGCCATTGGAGTCCTCAGAGTATTATGGAACAGTGTCAAAGTTGAGAAACGTGTTCTGTTCACTTGACTCAAACAATTATTATCCTGCTGTTATGGCTTCACAGCGTGCTAAGGACATCTCAAAGGCTCAGGACTATTGTATGCTTGTTTTGGAAGGTGGTGGTTTGCCAGAAGTGTACTACAAGGAGCACGATGCAAATCTGTATTCTGACTATCCGACGATGGAAGGTGACCTCCGTCTCTATTCTGTGTCTGATGGTGCTGACAACGTGGGAGATAATTCAAATAATAGCCGTGAGAATAGCAGTTATAACAGAATGTACTATTTGAATAGAAAGTATGGTTCTACTACTAGAGGTGACAGTTATTTGCCATTCATTCCATTCTTCCGCAACAACATTCTCTATCTGCACTTTGCTGAGGCCCTGAACCGTGCAGGTTTCCCTGAGACCGCTTTTGCCATTCTTAAGTATGGTCTTTCCTACTACACGATGACTAATCGTGACATCATCTCTCAGGACGAGTTTGACCGTTTGTGCTTGATTACATCTCTGGGTTTCACGGTTCAAGATCCAAAGTTCACGGACGATGACCTCAGGAAGAAAACAACGGGTACGGCTGTTATTTGGAATTCAGACAGATTTGGTACTTATACCATTGTTCCATTGAATCAGATGGATCCAAACCGTAACGTAGAAGGTGGTTCTCTCATTCAGATAGGTATTCACTCTTTCGGTTGCGGTGACGCTGAGTACGATGAAAAGTATTATCTTGATGACGAGAAGACCAAGGCTGGTTTGAAGACCTATGTGGAGGATATCGAGTTGGAGGATGTGCCACGATTGAGCAGGAATTCCACTCATGAAGACTCTCTGGAGTATGATCGTGTGATTGAGTATAACGCTTGGGCAGACTCTGTGAATATAGCAAGGAAAGACAGCGTTGATTCATACAATGCGGATTATCTTGCATCGGATGAAATCCGTGTAAAGCGTCAGGAGCGTGTTGCTCAGTTGATTCTGGAGGAGGAGGGACTTGAAGGCGTCTTTGAAGGTCTCCGCTTCTACGACATCATGCGTTATCAGATGCAAGAGTTGGGTGGCGCAAGCATTGGTACAACTATCACGATGCCAGCCTGCATCGAAGAGAAATATGGCACTACGACCAAGATGGTGGGCAAGCCATGGTTCCTCAAACTGCCGACAAGATAATGTGAGTGATTCTCTTATATAGTTAAAAGAGGTGGATGTGCCGTATGGTTGCATCCACCTCTTTTTTGTTCTGGTGAAAACTGTACCCCTCGGGTTCGCTGTGCCGTACCCCTCGGGTACGGTTGGGTGTACCCGAGGGGTACGGCATAGAATCATGTCATAATGCTATTTTGTGGCATTCCTTTTGTGAGGTCAGATATTTTGTGTATCTTTGCAAGCAGAAAAAGATATGTGCTATCCTCATTATGGCAAATGTTGACAACAAATATCCCACACTCCGTGAGACGAAGTTTGTGGACTTGATGCAGAAGCGCGTGTTCAATGTGCTGATTATTGCGAACCCTTATGATGCATTCATGTTGGAAGATGACGGACGCGTGGATGAGAAGATTTTTGATGAGTATGCAAAGTTGGGTCTGCGTTACCCTCCTCGTTTCTTCCGTGCCGCTTCACAGGAAGATGCGGCGGGGCTGATCGGCAAGACCAAGTTTGACCTTGTCATCTGTATGCCAGGAACAGCAAACAACGATGTGTTTGACATTGCCAGAGGTATCAAGACGGAGTTTCCGGCATTGCCCATTGTGGTGCTTACTCCTTTCTCGCATGGCATCACGCGGCGTATGGAGAACGAAGACCTCAGTGTGTTCGAATATGTGTTCTGTTGGTTGGGCAATACGGAACTGTTGCTGTCGATCATTAAGTTGATAGAGGACAAAATGAACCTTGCCAACGATTTGGCTGCAGGTGTGCAGATGATTTTGGTGGTGGAAGATAGTATCCGTTTCTATTCTTCTCTGCTTCCTAATCTTTATCAATTTGTGTTGCAGCAGAGTTTGGAGTTTGCCACAGAGGCGCTGAATTCTCAGTTGGAAATGTTGCGTATGCGTGGACGCTCCAAAATTGTGTTGGCGCGTTCTTATGAAGAGGCGTGGGCACTTTACTCAAAATATAGTGACAATGTATTGGGAGTCATTAGTGATTGTCGCTTCCCGATGTTTGCCGACAGTGAAGAAAAGGATGAATTGGCGGGTTTCAAGTTGCTCCGTGCTATCCGTGAAGTGGATGAATATGTGCCGTTGGTGCTCAATTCCAGCGAAAGCGACAAGAAGCCATACGCAGACCAATGCAAGGCTGCTTTCATCGACAAGAATTCCAAGAAAATCAATCAGGACATCAAAGATTTGTTGTCCAAACATTTTGGCTTTGGAGATTTCATCTTCCGCAATCCAGATACGATGGAGGAAGTGGGGCGTGTCCACAATTTGAAGGAGTTGCAAGACAAGATTTTCACCCTTCCTGCAGACTCTCTCAGTTATCACTTGCGGCATAACAATGTGTCGCGATGGTTGGCTTCCCGTGCTATTTTCCCTGTGGCAGAATTCTTGAAGAAAATTACTTGGAAGGTGGAAACCGACGTGGATGCTCATCGTCAGTACATTTTTGATGCCATTGTCAGTTATCGTCGCATGAAGAACCGTGGTGTGGTTGCCATATTCCATCGCGACCGTTTTGACAGTTACAGCCAGTTTGCCCGTATCGGTGAAGGCTCCTTGGGCGGAAAGGGTAGAGGCTTGGCTTTTCTCGACAATATCATCAAGCGTCGCACTGACCTCAATGAGTTAGAGAACGCCAGTGTGCAGATACCTAAGACAGTGGTTCTTTGTACCGATATCTTTGACCAGTTTATGGAGAGCAACGGACTCTATGAGGTGGCGCTGTCAGACATCCCCGATGATGAAATCTTGCAGTATTTCCTTCGTGGGCGTTTGCCTGAGAATCTTGCCGATGACTTGATGTCTTTCATGGATGTAGTAGGTGGTCCCGTTGCCATCCGTTCCTCGTCCTTGCTGGAGGACAGCCATTATCAACCGTTTGCGGGTATCTATTCTACCTATATGATTCCACATGCGGAGGATAAATACGTGCGGCTTGAAATGCTTTCCAATGCCATCAAGAGTGTGTATGCCAGTGTGTTCTACCGAGCGTCGAAAGACTATATGGTTGCCACCTCTAATGTCATTGACCAAGAAAAAATGGCAGTTATCCTGCAAGAGGTGGTCGGGCTGAAATACGACAATGGTTTTTATCCCACCATTTCGGGTGTGGGGCGGAGCATCAACTACTATCCCATCGGTGAAGAGACTGCTGACGAGGGTGTTGTGGAATTGGCGCTTGGATTAGGCAAGTACATCGTGGATGGTGGTCTCTGCCTGCGTGTCTGTCCTTACCATCCTGATAAAGTGTTGCAGACCAGTGAAATGGAAATTGCTTTGAGGGAAACACAGACAAAATTCTATGCCTTGGATGTGGATGCTAACAGTACAGATGGGACGAATGGCGCATTGGCTTTCCAGGTGGATGACGCTTTTAACCTCAAGCAGGTAACGGTGCGTGATGCTGATCATGATGGCTCTCTGAAGTGGATAGTCTCTACCTTCGACCCTTACGATCAGTGCATTTATGACGGTTACTATGAAGGGAAGAACCGAAAAATCATTTCCTTCTCGGGGGTGTTGCAGAATGGTGTGTTCCCATTGCCGCAACTGCTTCAGAAGGTGCTCTATTATGGGCAGAAGGAAATGGCGCGTCCAGTGGAGATAGAGTTTGCTGTCAACCTGCATGATGACCGTTCTGGTGAGTTTTATCTGCTTCAGATTCGTCCCATGGTGGATAATCAAATGCAACTCGATGAAGATTTGACGCAGATAGCAGACAATGCTTGCTTGATTCGCAGTCATAATGCTATTGGCCACGGTGTGGTCAGCGATGTCGTGGATGTGGTCTATGTCAAGACCGATGACTATTCTGCAGCCAACAACACCACCATTGCTGAGGAGATTGAACATATCAATCGTGGTTTTCTCCAGCGTGGGGAGACTTATGTGTTGGTGGGGCCAGGACGATGGGGTTCCAGCGATTCGTGGTTGGGCATTCCTGTCAAGTGGCCCAATATCTCCGCAGCGAAGGTGATTGTGGAAGCCGGGTTGAGCAACTTCCGTGTCGATCCCAGTCAAGGTACCCACTTTTTCCAGAACCTCACATCCATGGGAGTGGGTTATTTCACCGTCAACGATTTCATGGGTGATGGCATCTACAACCAAGCCCTCCTCAACTCCCTGCCTGCTGTGGAAGAGACGGAGCATGTGCGCCACGTGCGCTTTGAACAACCTGTTGCCATCAAGATTGATGGTATGAAAAAAGAGGGAGTCGTGTTACTCCCTCATCAATAATTTTTCAGTTTTCACCCCTCAACTCTCAATCACCCTCTGCTGTCAGCGCCCCACATCATCTTTTTCCGTAAGGTGGAAAAGAAATTTTGGTTTTGTTTTGTCACTACTTTCACGCAATAAGGTGCTTTGCGGATACGAAGGTGGATGTTGTCTGGATAATTTTGGCTTCGTCCATCAAGTGAAATGAGGAAACTGTGACTGCGGCTTTCCACACGGAGAGAAATCTCGCTGTCATCACACAATACCATTGGCCGCATGTTGAGGCTGTGAGGAGCCACAGGTGTGAGGCTGATGGTGTCGCTTTGAGGTACAATGATGGGACCGCCCACGCTGAGCGAATAGGCTGTACTTCCAGTTGGTGTGCCGATGATGAGTCCGTCCGCCTGATAGGTTGTCAGGTATTCATCATTGATGTCGGTGTGGATGGCAATCATTGACGAGATGTCATGTTTCAGGATGGCTATCTCATTTAGAGCATAGGGGTAGTCTTTCAGTTCCATCTCATCACACGAGATATTCAGCACGCTATGTGCCTTCACGCAGAAGTTGCCGTCGTAGACGTCTGCCATCGTCTCCTCGATATGGTCGGGTGAGAAACTTGCCAAAAAGCCCAATCTGCCAGTATTGATACCAATGATGGGGATTTCCTTGTCACCCACGCGGCTTGCTACATCCAGAAACGTGCCGTCGCCACCCATACACACCACATAATCAGCCGTGAAATTGTTGTCCCTGATGATTTCGCAATTAGGTACATGAATCTTCATGTTATCACGCAGAAAGGAAAAGAACGATTCAGGCATGGCAAGTTCCGCTTTTTTTTCGGTGGCAATGGCAAGGAATTTTTGCACGGCAGCACTCTTACGCTCCTGGTGAACATTGCCAAAGAGGGCAAACTTGAGTTTTTTAGTCATATTTAATATTTTTTATTTGTCTTATGTGTGAAAAAGTTGTACTTTTGCACTGCAAAGGTACATTTTTAATTTGATAAATAGTGCCTTAGAAAAAGAAAAGTGACTTCTAATAGATAATTGATACTAATTTACTGAAACATTATGGAAGAACTGAGCATTCTTGAGCTCGCATCGAAAGGCGGATGGATTATGATCGTCCTCGCAGTCCTTTCTGTCATTGCAGTGTACATTTTCGTTGAGCGTTTCTTGGCTATCCGCAGTGCCGGCAAGGACGACAAACTCTTTATGGATCGCATTCGCGATTACATGAAAAACAACGATGTGAAGTCGGCCATCAACTATTGCCGTAACACCAACACCGCTGCTGCCCGTATGATTGAGCGTGGCATCAGCCGTATCGGCAAGCCGGCATCAGAGATTCAGACAGCCATCGAGAACACTGGCAACCTTGAGATTGCTACGATGGAAAAGCGTCTGCCTGTGTTGGCTACCATCGCTGGTGGTGCGCCCATGATTGGATTCCTCGGCACCGTCATCGGTATGGTCGAGGCATTCTGGCAGATGAGCAATGCTGGTGGTAACATTGACATCAGCCTTCTTTCAGGTGGTATCTATCAGGCAATGATCACCACGGTGGGCGGTCTTGCTGTCGGCATCGTGGCTCTCTTCGGCTACAACTATCTGGTGGCAAAGATTGATGGTGTGGTGAACGAGATTGAAGCCAAGTCACTCACATTCATGGACATCGTAAGCGAAGGGGAGTGATCCTATGTTTAAGCGAAGAACTAAGGTCAGTCCGACGTTCAACATGGCGTCGATGACCGATATTATATTCCTTCTGCTCATCTTCTTTATGATTACGAGCACGATGGTCTCGCCCAATGCCATCAAGGTGCTGCTGCCACAGGGCAAGAAGCAGACGACGGTGAAGGCAACGGTCCGGGTGGTCATTGACAAAGATCTCAACCTCTACGCCGCTGCTGGCAACGAACAGGAAGAGCCCGTCACACTGGAAGAACTCCCCCAAGTGCTGGGTGCACAGGTGGACGACTCCACCGAACTCTTCGTCTCTCTCTATGCCGATGAGGCGGTTCCCTATCGAAATATTGTTGAAATTCTCAGTATAGCCAACGAGAACCACTTCAAGATGGTTCTTGCCACACGACCACCATCACACGATGAATGACAATTCTCCTAAAAAAGATAAGGTAAAGGCTGGTGTCATCTCCATTTTGGTACATGTAGCCATCGCACTTCTCCTTGCCGTTCTGACGCTCTCTGTGGCGCAACCCGACAAGGAAAAGGAAGACGGTGTGCCTGTGCTTCTCGGCAATGTGGAAGATGCAGGAGGCGAAGACCTCGGTGGTTTGCCTGCTGATGCATCCGACACCCCGGAAGCCACCGACGCTCCCGAATCTACGGATGTGCCTGAAGAGGCAGACCCTGTACCAGTCGCTCCACCACCAACTCCGAAGCCTACACCGGCTCCCAAACCCACTCCTGCGCCTAAACCTCAACCTGCCAAACCTCTCATCACACAAGATCAAGAGAAGTCCATTGCTGCCGAGGAAGCCAAGAAGAAGGCTGCCGAAGAAGCGAAAAAGAAGGCTGCTGAAGAGGCACGCATCAAAGCAGAAGCCGAAGCCAAACGTAAGGCCGAAGAGGCTGCCAAGAAACGTGCTGCCGAGGAGGCTCGCCGTAGGGCAGAGGAAGAAGCCCGCAAGAAAGCCGAAGCCGACCGTAAGGCTGCCGCTGCAGCCAATAGTCGTGTGGCAGGTGCATTCGGCACTGGCAACAAGGGAAACAGTGGCAACACGACAGGTAATGGCGCACAAGGTTCACCCAATGGTAACAGCAATACAGGTGCTACGACGGGAACAGGCGGTCTTGGTACAGGTACATCTGCCAAGGTGGGCAATCGTACCGTCGTCTATCTTGCCAAGCCTAACTATGCTGACCCCAACAGTGAGGGTACTGTGCTTGTCTCTATCCAGGTCAGCGCATCAGGTTCTGTCATCAGTGCCAGTGTGACCAGCAGCACCACTTCCTCCGTAGCCCTCAAGAATGCGGCATTGGCAGCAGCCAAGCAATCTCGCTTCTCAGAAGGTGACCACACGGAGAGTGGCACCATCACCTACCGATTCAAACTTAGGTAGGCTCAAATAAATGACCCATTGTAAACTGTCAAATTGTACATGAGATTGTCCATTGTGAATTGTCAGATTGTAAATGATTCGATGATATGAAAATATACGCTTTCTTTGCTACGGGCTTCGAAGAAGTGGAAGCCCTCGGTCCCATCGACGTGTGCCGTCGTGCTGGGCTGGATGTAATAACTGTCTCCATCATGGATGAACTCACTGTTGTGGGTGCACATGGTGTGGGCATTGTGGCTGACTCTATGTTTGCTGACAATGACTACAGCGATGCCGATATGCTCTTCTTGCCTGGCGGTATGCCCGGAGCAAGTAACCTTAATGCCCATGAGGGACTCTGTAAGGCTATTCTTGCTCATCATCAGGCAGGCAAGGCACTCGCAGCCATCTGTGCCGCACCGATGGTGTATGGCAATCTTGGTCTTGCTCAGGGTAAGCGCATGACCTGTTATCCGGGTTTCGAGCAATACCTGACAGGGGCTGATTATACGGCTGCCCTCGTTGAGCGCGACGGACTCATGTTCACAGGCAAAGGACCTGCCGCCGCACTGGGTCTTGGCTATGCCATCGTGGAGCACTTCTGTGGCAAGGACGCAGCCGACCAACTGAGGAAAGGCATGATGTACCAACATATCAACGAAAAGTGAACGCCGTCATCATCGTAGCCGGTGGTAAGGGACTTCGCATGGGCGGTGACATCCCCAAGCAGTTCCTGCCTGTTGGTGGCATCCCCATCCTGATGCGCACCATCGACCGTTTTCTCCAGTTCGACGAGAAGATGCAGGTGGTCTTGGTGTTGCCCGAAAGTCAGCAGGACTATTGGCGCACGCTATGCGCTGAATACCATTTTTCACGCCCTTACATCCTTGCCAATGGTGGAGAGACCCGTTTTCACTCCGTCAAGAACGGACTCGCCAAAGTGTCTCCCGATGCCACTCTGGTTGGCGTGCATGACGGTGTGCGTCCCTTTGTTTCCATCGACACCATCCGTGCCTGCTACGATGAGGCTGCCCGTTCCGAAGCCGTCATCCCCGTCACCGATGTCGTGGAAACCCTGCGGAAGACCCTCCCGGGAGGGTCTGTCACTGTACCCCGCAGTGACTACCGCCTTGTTCAGACCCCTCAAGTTTTTTCTGCGTCTTTGCTTCGTGAAGCCTACTTGCAGCCCTACACCGACTTCTTCACTGACGATGCCTCCGTGGTGGAACGTTTCGGACACCCTGTCACTCTCGTCTCTGGCAATCGCGAGAACATCAAAATCACGACACCTTTCGACTTGACCATTGCCGCTGCGATGTGTAAAGTTTAGCGTTGAGTTTTTTCTTTGGTGGCTTGTCGCAACCCCTTTTGTGGGATAAATGTCCATTTTCGGACACGTGACTGTCCGAAAGTGGACACTTGTGTTAATAGTGAAGGCTCATTTTCAGTTGGTTACATGTTTGGCATGTTTTTTTTGTGGGAAAAATGTCGTTTTTTTGTCACAAAAGCGAGGCTTTTCTCGTTCTAATAGATAGAAGGTAACAGTAATAAATGAAAGTAAAGATTTTAATAGCAATGCTTGCCCTTGTCGGTTTGTCGGCGATGGCGCAGGAGAACGATACAACGTTGGTGCAGGTGAGTGACAGCACGGCGTTGGTGGAGAAGGCAGATACTGTCAAAAAGAACGTGAGGATGTTGTGGGTGAATGCCGAAGTGAGAGACCACCTGACGCACGACATCATCAAGGGACTGAAGGGAGTGAAACTGAACGCTGCCGACAGCACCTTTGTCGACAGCATTTACGGAGGTTACTACGATGAGGACGGATACAAGAGTTCCTATATCTCCTGTAGCGTTTCTAACCCCGGCAAGTACCTTATCAAAGTTGAAGCCGAAGGCTATCAGACGGCGTATGTGCCGATTGATATCAAGAAACTCTACAAGCGGGAGAACAATCGTTCGATCAAGACCATCTATCTGAAGCGGATACCGAAACGCAACGAGATGGAACTGGACGAGGTGGTGGTGAAGGCGACGAAACTGAAGTTCTACATGAATGGCGACACGCTCGTCTATGATGCCGATGCCTTCAATCTGGCAGAGGGCTCGATGCTCAATGAACTCATCAAGAAACTGCCGGGCGTGACGTTGGAAAAGGGCGGTGTCATCAATGTGAACGGAAAACCCATCGACACGATGCTGCTGAACGGAAAAGACTTCTTCAACAGCGACCGCGAATTGCTGTTGGAGAACATGCCTGCCTATATGGTGAAGCACGTGACGAGTTATGAACGAGTACCAGAAAATGTGAAGGGAAAGCCTGAGGAGAAGTCAGCGAAGAAGTTGCTGGTGATGGATGTGAGACTGAAGAAAGAATATGCACGAGGATGGATAGCCAATGCCGAAGGGGGTGGGGGACTCACGTTCCATCGGAATGAGCAGGGCAAGCACGACGGAAAGTTCCTGGGCAGACTCTTCGGTATGCGATTTGACGACCATTCGCGACTGGTGCTCTTTGTCAATGCCAACAACCTGAACGACTACCGCACACCTGGTGAGAAGGGGGAATGGTCGCCCTTGCAACAGTCGGAGGGACTGCGAACCACCTACAAGGTGGGCGGCAACTATATGAGGGAACGCGAAGAGCGCTACCGCTATCAGGGCAGCATGGAAACCACCTACAGCGAGACAGAAGACAGACAGAACACCAACAGCGCCACATTCCTGGAGGGAGGCGACACCTACGGCAGGTCGTTCAACATGCGGCAGAGTTATGAATGGGACATCAACACCCAACATAGTCTGACACTTCAGCATGACGAACCTATAGGTGATTTCATCAAGGGACTGTATGTCTATCTCCGACCTTCGGCGAACTACCGGAAGTGGAACCATCTTTCAGACAATGCCAGCACAACCCTGTCTGAAGATGTTGCAAGCCAGATGGGCAAGGCGTGGATGGACAGCATCATGGCACCCAATGCAGGCGAACTGCTGAGAAAGTATGCCATCAACCGTACACGTTCGAGCAGCAAGGACCAGGGACATGATACGGAAACTTATTTTGACTCTGACATCAACTTCCGTCCTGCCCACAACGACTACATCCGTTTCAGTTTCGACCTTTCCCACGGTTACAGCGATTATCTGTCGAAAGATTATGACCATTATCTGCTGGATTATCCCAATTCCACCGCCATGACGACTGATTTCCGTAACCGATACACTCCCATGAAAAACCGGCAGCAGAGGCTCAACGTGACCCCAGGGGTTGCTTTCAGTCTTGACAAGAAGCGCCAATACGAATTGAATGTCTCCTACAACTTCAACTACAATAACCAAAAAAGCAACATGCCCCTCTACCTGCTCAACAAACTGGATGGCTGGGATAAGGCAGACAGTCACGCACTGGGCACTTTACCCTCGGTGGATGAAATGCTGAGCACCCTCGATGCCGACAATAGTTCCAATGATAAGACCACGAAGATCACTCACGAACCAACCATCTCTCTCCAAAAGACCTTTTGGGGGCAAGTCAAAGATAAAGACGGGAAAGAAATCGAAGACGAAAGTTGGTATGCCTATCTTCATGCACGATTCTCTTTGCCGTTCGTGCACGAAAAGATGGACTATCAGCGCGGCACACAAGTCGATACGCTGATGACACGAAACACCGCGCTCTTCAGAATGGATTTGTCAGGTTACTATTCGTTGTACAAAAGGGGAAGAAGCATTGATTTCGATTACCGCTTGGAGAGTTCTGCCCCTATGATGACCAATCTGCTGAACATCCGCGATGACAGCAATCCGCTCTACGTCACATTGGGCAATCCCAACATGAAGAACACGCACCGCCACACCTTCTACGGGCAATACAGAGACAAGTTCGGCAAGACGATGTTCAATGCCAATGCCAATGTGGGGCTTGTGCAGAACGCTGAGGCATGGGGCTATATCTATAATAAGGAAACAGGCGTGAGAACCGTGACCCCCGACAATGTAGATGGCAACTGGAATATGTACATCAATTCGGGCATTGACTTTCCGCTGACGAAGAATGACAAGTGGCGAGTGAAAGAGAATGCCAACTACAGTTACAACCACAGCGTCGATTTGAACGGCACGAACGAAACCCTCGTCGCCACACACTCGGTGGTGAGGACCCACAACGTGACGGAAGACCTCTCGCTGACTTGGCGACCCACGGAAAAGATGGAGTATGGTGCTGGCGGTAAACTGACCTATCAGCATTCCACCAGCGACCGCGAGTATTTCACCAACATCAATGCCTTCACCTTTCAGTATGGTGTGATAGGACAGATTGACCTGCCTTGGAACATGCAGGTGGGCACCGACCTGACCATGTATAGCCGCCGAGGATACAGCGAAGCGTCCATGAACACGAACGAACTGGTGTGGAACGCCCGCGTCTCCAAACGTCTGCCCAAACAAAACCTGACCATCCTCTTCGACGGATTCGACTTGCTGGGCAACCTCTCCAACGTGCGCCGCTATGTCAATGCCCAAGGGCGCACCGAAGCTTTCTACAACGTCATCCCTTCCTATGGTCTCCTGCATGTAATCTACCGCTTTAATAAGGAACCGAAGAAAAAATAAATTTTTGTCAATAAGTTTGGAATATCGTAGATTAAAGTGTAACTTTGCAAGGGAAATAAGGAGCAAGTGACCAACAAGGATAGAGCGGAACAGTTGATTGGTGCGCGCGACTGGGAGGGACTGGCGCGAATGCTGGGAAGCCTGAGCAACATGGAGTTCAGGCTGATGGAGCGTGTGATGAGGGAGAAGGTGCTGTCGGAACTGGAGAATGGGCTGTTCTGGGAGACATTGTTACATATTATCATGTTTAAGAGGGCGGCGTTTCTGAGCGGGGCGGCAGCGGTGGAGCATCTGGCAAAGGAGGGAACATTGGACTTTGGAGTGGAGAGTGTGGGGAGACTGTATGCGTATTTGAAAGAGAACAATGCGGAGTCTGTGGTGAAGATTTGCAATATCATGTTGCCGGCGATGCGGACGGAGGAACAGGTGATGGCGATGCTGGAGGCATTTCATGTGGAGAATGAGGTGACGCGCCTGTCTATGTTGCTGAAGGTGGATTCAGACCTTTCTTACTATCTGATTTTCAAAACACTCAAGTTGGTGGAGGATAAGGCTGTCGCACGGAAATGCTGCATGGTGCTCATCAAACGGCAAGATGACAGGGCTTTCAATGCGGTGTGTCTCATCAAGGCCTATTTCGGACTGGATGACCTGCCTGCACGGTTCTCGCTGACGATTGAAGAGTATGAACTGAGCCATATTGACCGAGACTTTGAGACGTTCGTGCATGTGTTGAACGGGAAGAGACCGAGGATTTAGGGCTTAGAGTTTAGAGATGGAGACATTGACACTATATGAATTGAACGGGTTGGTGAGGGAGACGTTGGAGTTGACCCTCAACGATGAGTATTGGGTGAAAGCGGAGATTAGCGAGTTGCGCATGAACCGCCACTGCTATATGGAATTGGTGCAGAAGGATGCACGGGGAAATGGCATCGTGGCGAAAGCGAGGGCGCAGGTGTGGTCAAATGTGTGGGCTTTCATCCGACCGATGTTTGAACAAACAACAGGGCAGGTGTTGGCGGCAGGAATGCAGGTGCTGGTGAGGGCGCAGGTGACGTTTCATGAGTTGTACGGGTATTCGCTGAACGTGACGGACATCGACCCCACCTACACGTTAGGCGACATAGCACAAAGACGTTTAGAAATATTGCAAAGGCTGAAGGATGAGGGCATTGACACGATGAACAGGGAGTTGCCGCTTCCTCGACTTCTGCAACGCATTGCGGTCATCTCGTCTGCATCGGCAGCAGGGTATGGCGACTTTTGCAATCAACTGAATAACAACCAACGAGGGTTGGTGTTCAAGACCGAATTGTTTGCCGCAGTTATGCAGGGCAATGAGGTGGAGGACAGTGTGATAGCAGCCTTGAACCGCATTGCGGAGCAGGTGGACGAGTGGGATGTGGTGGTCATCATCCGAGGGGGTGGGGCAACGTCTGATTTGCAGGGTTTCGATTCGTTGCTGTTGGCGGAGAATGTGGCACAATTCCCCTTGCCGGTCATCACGGGTATCGGACATGAACGTGACGACACGGTGATTGATATGATTTCCCACACCCGTGTGAAAACGCCTACTGCGGCTGCGGAATTTCTGATTCATCATCAGGAGGAGGAACTGGATGCATTGGAGGATATGTCTGCGCGTTTGACTGGGCAGGTGACTTGGTTGCTGCAAAACGAGACGAGCCGTTTGAAGTTGCTTGCCAGCAAGATCCCGATGCTCTTCACCATGGTGAGGGCAAGGGAGGAGATGCGCATGCACAGGCTCTCAGCATCGTTGGTAAGCAACAGCATACAGAACATCGAACAGGCCAAGGGAAAGGTGCCCCTATTGGACAAGCAGATGGGGTTGTATGCCTCTTTGTTTTTACAACATGAGCAGAAGCGCATTGAACTGACGGAGAGTAAGTTGGATAGTGCCCACCCGAACAGAATTCTGCGTCTTGGCTTCAGCATCACCCGTGTGGGCGGCAAGGCTGTGAAGGGTGTGGATGAGGTGAAAGAGGGTGACGAAATAGAGACTACATTGGCATCAGGAACATTCAAATCGACTATAATATGGAAACAGAAATGACTTACGAAAAGGCAATGAAACGTTTGGAGGAAATTGTCAAGAAGATTGAGGGTGGAGAAATGGATATTGACTCGCTGGCAGCCAATCTGAAGGAAGCGAAGGGCTTGGTGGAGTATTGCAAGGAGAAGTTGACAAATGTGGAGGCTGAAGTGAAGAAATGTCTTGATATGTGAAAAAAGCGTAATTTATTGCCGATGTTCTTGTAAAACCCAATTTTTTTTAATACCTTTGCATCGAAAATTTGGTTTGGGCATTCTGCCGCCTTGATAAGGTGAAATGGCCGTCCTCCAAAGACTCAATCAAAAAAGAAAAGGAGATAATCAAAAACAATGGAGAAAACTCTTGTAATCTTGAAGCCAGGTGCAGTACAGCGCGCACTCGTAGGCGAAGTTACTGCCCGCTTTGAACGTAAAGGCTTGCGCTTGGCTGGCATGAAGATGATGCAACTGACGGATGAACTGCTCAATGAGCACTATGCCCACCTTGCCGGTAAACCCTTCTTTCAACGAATCAAGAATTCCATGATGGCTTCTCCTGTTGTGTGCTGCTGCTATGAGGGTGTGGATGCCGTGGAGACTGTGCGCTCGATGACGGGCAGCACAAACTCAAGAAAGGCTGCTCCGGGTACAATTCGTGGTGACTTTGGTATGAGTTTTCAGGAGAACATCATCCACACTTCAGACTCTCCCGAGAATGCGGTGATAGAACTGAACCGATTCTTCAAGCCAGAGGAGATTTTTGATTATACTCCTGGCGTATTCCAGTACTTGTATGCAAATGACGAGTACTAATCAAGTAACAATCATTTTATCCAACAACTTCAAAAACTAAAACAACGTGAATTTTCCATCTATTAAGAAAACAGTCGGTATCGTCGTACTTTCCATGGTTTCAATAAGTGGCTTCGCTCAGGATATCATTGCAAGGCAGGCGCCATCTGACAAAAGACTCAAAGACATTCGTAACGTAAAACTCAACAATACAGCGGCCATCTCAGCCGACCTCAATAATCCCGCTGCAAATATTTATACAGACTGGACAGACAATTTGAGAGGTTGTTCTGGTTCTGTGCCGGCTAACTACAAAATAGACTTGCGTGGTTTCTGTATGCCGACCCCAAGCCGCAAACTCAATTCCCCATTCGGTCCTCGTTGGGGACGTCAGCATGAAGGTCTTGACATCAAGGTTTATATTGGTGACACCATCCGTGCTGCATTTGACGGAAAGGTGCGTATTTGCAAATACAATGGCAGTGGTTATGGCTATTATATTGTGATTCGTCATCCCAATGGTCTTGAGACGCTCTATGGTCACTTGAGCAAGCAGATTGTGAAGAAGGATCAGGTGGTGCGTGCTGGTGAGCCTATCGGATTGGGTGGCAACACGGGTAAATCTACGGGTTCTCACCTCCACTTCGAAACTCGTGTGTTAGGTCAGCCTATCAACCCTGCACTGATGTTTGATTTTGAGCATCAGGACGTGACAGGCGACTACTTTATCGTTCAGAATCCCATCTCGAAGGGCAATGTGGCACGTAGCGCCAATAGCATCAACACGAATGCAGAAAGTGGCAACAGAACGGCAGCCCGCAAGTAATCCCCCAGGTGGATTTTTACATCAACTATCATATACGCCAAGCAATACAATGTTGCTTGGCGTGTTTTTTTTACCAAAATACTAATAATTCCTAATTCCTGATTCCTAATTCCTAATTAATTTGTACCTTTGCATACAATTTTAGAAAGGAAAATGGATACTCAGCAACAATTCAAGCAAGCCATGGCTGGATGTCGCGACATCTTCACGAAGAAGTTGCACGATTATGGAGCAGCATGGCGCATTATGAGACCTTCCTCGGTGACCGACCAGATTTTCATCAAGGCGAATCGCATCCGTAGCCTTGAGGTCGTTGGTGGGAGAAGGTATCTATCCGGAGTTTCAGGCCATTGTGAATTATGGCATTGTGGGGCTGATTCAGTTGGAACTGGGTTATGCTGAGACGGAGGACATGGATGCAGCGAAGGCGATGGAGTATTACGACAAATATGCTCAGGAAGCCCTTGAACTCATGCTCCGCAAAAACCATGACTACGATGAGGCTTGGCGTTCGATGCGCGTGAGCAGTTACACGGACTTGATTCTCATGAAACTCAATCGTACGAAACAGATTGAGGGACATGATGGTCAGACGCTTATCTCGGAGGGCATTGATGCGAACTATCTTGACATGATTAATTATTCCGTATTCGGACTCATAAAACTTGCCGAAGCCCAGCATGACACCCAAAACTAAGTCACGGTTGCTGACTATCGCCGTGAATGTGTGCCGCCTGCTTTTGGCGGGGACATTCATTTTCAGTGGATTTGTCAAGGCGAACGACCCGCTTGGCACAGTCTATAAACTGGAGGATTATATGCATGCGATGGCATGGTTCACGTTGCCTGACACTTTCCTGTTGGGATGTGCGGTGATACTCGCCAGTTTCGAGTTCCTGCTGGGTGTGTGCATTCTTTTCGGCATGAAGAGAAGAACAATGTCGGGTGTCACACTCATCTTTATGGTGTTGATGACGCTTTTGACGGTTTATATAGCCATTGCCAATCCAGTGGAAGACTGCGGCTGTTTTGGCGATGTGCTAATATTGAGCAATAGTGCGACATTGGGAAAGAATATCGTGCTGTTGGGAGCGGCAGTGCTGGTCAGCCGTTACTATCGACTTCAGAAGGATTTTCTGGGTGCGTCAGTGAAATGGCTCATCGCCCTTGCCTCCCTTTGTTTCATCGTTGGATATGCCATCTACTGCATTGTCTTCCTGCCTGTACTGGACTTCCGTCCCTACAAGATGGGCACTAACTTACGTGAAGCGGTGATTGGTGCATCTGATCAGCAGAAGTTTGATGTGGCGATTATCTATGAGAAGGACGGGCAGACCTTGGAACTTAGTGCGGAGGATGAAGATCCCGACTCCACGTGGACTTATGTGGAGACTCGGCGAAGGGAAGTGGGAGCACAAGACCTTGCAGTGGCAGATTTTTATGTGGAAAATGCCGACAATGAGGACATCACGGAAGACATACTCTATGCCGATGGCTACACCTTCTTGCTAGTCATTCCTGATTTGATGCATGCCGATGAAGGTTGTGTGGATAAAGTTAACGAAGTGTATGATTATGCGAGAGAGCATGGATATGGCTTCTATTGCTTGACATCGTCAGACAGTCAACGTGCACAGACCTACTGGAGCGACCATACTGGTGCTGAGTATGGTTATTGCATAGCAGAGGAGCGGATGTTGAAGACAGTGGTTCGTGGACACCCAGGCATGGTGCTTCTCTACGATGGTGTTATTGTGAAGAAGTGGAGTAACTACAACCTGCCCGGTGAGGAGGAACTGAACGAACAAACAACGAAACAACAATCATAAAAAGTTTAACTCATTAAAAAGTAATTAGAATTATGGCAAAGAAAATTGTTGCTGGAAACTGGAAGATGAACAAGAATCTCCAGGAAGGTATTGAACTTGCAAAGGGGTTGAATGAGGCACTTGCTGCTGACAAGCCTAATTGCGGTGTGATTATCTGTACCCCATTCATCCACCTTGCGAAGGTGTCTGAAATCATTGACCACAACATCATTGGTCTTGGCGCAGAGAACTGTGCAGACAAGGCTTCTGGCGCTTACACAGGTGAGGTTTCTGCTGAGATGGTGAAATCTACTGGTGCTGAATATGTGATTCTTGGTCACTCAGAGCGTCGTGAGTACTACAACGAGACTCCTGAAATTCTGAAGGAGAAGGTTGAGTTGGCTCTCGCTAATGGTTTGAAGGTAATCTTCTGCATTGGTGAGTCTTTGGCACAACGTGAGGCTAACGAGCAGAACGCTGTTGTGAAGGCTGAACTTGAAGGCAGTGTGTTCCACCTTTCGGCAGAGCAGTTCAAGAACATTGTCATCGCTTATGAGCCCATTTGGGCTATCGGTACAGGTAAGACTGCTACTGCCGACCAGGCAGAGGAAATCCACGCTTACATCCGTTCTGTCATCGCTGAGAAGTATGGCAAGGAAGTGGCTGCAGAGACTTCTATCCTTTACGGTGGTTCATGCAAGGCTTCTAACGCTCCAGAACTCTTTGCAAAGCCAGACATCGACGGTGGTCTCATTGGTGGTGCATCACTCAAGGTGGCAGACTTTAAGGGCATTATCGACGCTTGGAAATAATGTTGTTTCTCCCATAGTGCCTCCACAGAGGTGCTGCAGTACCGCATCAAAGGTACTCCAGTACCTCTGCTGGGGGGAGTGGAGGGGCAGATGCCAATAGGTCTCATTAACACACAAAAGCAAAAATTTATTCTCAATCCTAAGAACTCAAATGAAAAGACTTCTCATTCTCACATTATCTATTTTACTATGTACCATCACCATGTCTGGACAGAATTTCACCGATCACCTTCAAAGTGCGGTTTCAGGGCAAGGCACAGTGACAGTACACCAGGACTCCATTCTCGACGATATGGTGAACGGAAAGAAGCAGTTCGTTCCTGAGAAGAAGGAGGAGAAGAGAGACCTTCCTGGTATTCCGAAGGGAAAGAAAACCAAGGCGCGTGGTTATCGCATTCAAGTATATTGGGGCGGGAGCACCCGTGCTGACCAAACTAATGCTCAACGTGCAGGTACCAGAGTGTCCACCATTTTCCCCGAGTTGCCTGTCTATACCACGTTTGAGTCACCTAACTGGCGATGCCGTGTGGGCGATTTTGTCACTCGTAAGGAAGCGGATGATTATCTCGACAAATTGAAGAGTGCGCGGATTGCCCAAGGGGCCATCATTGTCAAGAGTGAGGTATATGTCTATCAATAACATTATAAGAAGAAATGAATAGAGAAGAACAGGTAGAGATACTGAAAGAAACTTGCAAAAAGAACCTTGAAGTCATAGGTGAAGACCCTCAACGCGAGGGACTTTTGAGAACTCCTGAACGTATGGCAAGGACTTTCCTTGAACTGACCAGAGGTTATTCGATGGATCCCGTTGCCACCCTCCGTTCAGCGATGTTCCAAGAGGATTACGACCAGATGGTGGTGGTGAAAGGTATTGAATTCTACTCACTCTGCGAACATCACATCTTGCCCTTCTTCGGCAAGGTGCATGTGGCATATATACCTAATGGCAATATCGTTGGTCTCAGCAAGATACCACGTATGGTTGACATCTTCTCTCATCGTTTGCAGGTTCAAGAGCACCTTACTAAACAAATCTGTGAGTGCCTTCAGCAAGCCCTCAATCCGCTTGGTGCTATTGTCGTTGTTGAAGCCCAACATATGTGCATCCAGATGCGTGGCATTGAGAAGCAGGGTTCCTCCACCACGACGATGTATTATACCGGCGTTTTCGAAAACATCGAGAAGCGCAAGGAATTCATTAGTTTAATTAGGAATTAGAAGTTAGGATTTAAGAGTTGCTAACACGATGTTTGCACCCCCGTAAGTAATTCCTCATTCTTCATTCCTCACTCCTCACTCCTCACTCCTCATGATCCCACAATCCACCATAGACCGAATCGTAGATGCCGCCAACATTGTTGACGTCGTTTCCGACTACGTTACACTTCGCCGGGCAGGTGCAAGTTACAAGGGATTGTGTCCTTTCCACGACGATAAGACTCCCTCGTTCTCCGTATCCCCTGCCCGTGGCGTGTGCAAATGCTTCAGTTGCGGTAAGGGAGGCAACTCCGTCCATTTCATCATGGAAATGGAGCAGATGAGTTATGTTGAAGCGCTGAAGCATTTGGCAAAAAAATACGGCATTCCTGTCGAAGAAGAGGAAATGACTGATGAACAACGGCAGCGAATGAATGAGCGTGAAAGCATGTTTGCGGTTAACGAGTGGGCTGCCAAGTACTTTAGCCAGACCATGATGAACAATCAGGATGGACGTGCCATAGGACTTGCCTACTTCCATAGTCGAGGTTTCCGCGACGATATCATCGCCAAGTTCTGTCTTGGTTTCTGTCTTGATGCGCCAACAGCCATGTCTGACGAAGCAAAAGCCAAAGGATATAATGAGAAATATCTCATTGACACAGGACTCTGCGTCAAGCGCGACAATGGTACCATATATGATCGTTTCCGTGGACGTGCCATGTTTCCTTGGGTAGCGGTCAATGGTAAGGTCGTTGCCTTTGGTGGTCGTGTGCTCGATGCTCGAACCAAAGGCGTCAGTCAGAAGTATGTGAACTCGCCAGACTCTCTCATCTACCACAAAGCCAACGAACTCTATGGTATCTTTCAGGCCAAGAAACAGATAGCCAAGGAGGATATGGTGTATATGGTGGAAGGCTATACCGATGTGCTTGCTATGCATCAGTGTGGTATCGAAAATGTCGTCGCTAACTCTGGAACAGCCCTTAACGAAGCACAAATTCATCTTCTTCACCGTTTCACTAACAACATCACCCTTCTCTACGATGGTGATGAAGCGGGTATTCATGCTGCCACACGCAGTACAGATATGCTCTTGGCGGAAGGCATGAACGTGAAGATTCTTCTTCTGCCCGATGGAGACGATCCAGATAGTTTTTCACGGAAGCACAATGCACAGGAGTTCAAGGAGTATGTGGCTGCTCATCAGACAGACTTCATTCTTTTCAAGACGAATCTCCTGTTGAAAGATGCACAGCGTGACCCCATCAAGCGTGCCCAACTCACAGAGGACATTGTGAAGAGCATTGCTGTCATTCCTGATGAAATCATCCGTTCTACTTATGTGCATGAATGTGCTGAAATTCTCAATATGGATGAGGCTATTCTCATGCGTGGAGCCAACAAGAACCGTGCGTCTATCCTCGAAAACATGAAGAAAGAGGCTCAGCGTGAACGTGAACGTCAAGCCCGTCTGCTGAATACAGAGCAGGCTGTCACTACTGACCTTGATTCCTCCTCACCAATGGACGGTGAATCCTCTGCCGCCGATTCCTCCCATCTTCCTCCTCTCCCTGATGACATCCCTCCTACTGAAGCCCTTCCTGCGGGAGAAGGCTTCCCTGACTCCACGATTTCCACCACCCCTATCATCACCAAACAGCATCAAACAGAGCAACGCCTCATTGGTATCGAGCGTCTGATGATGGTACTTGTCACCCGTTATGGCGAACAACTTGTCGAAGGGAGAGGCGAGGATGGAAAGCCGTTGCAAATTCCCTTGGCGGAATACGTACTGGGAGACCTTGCCTTCGATGGCATCGAACTTCGTTCACCTCTCTATGCCAAGATGCTCGCCATCACTTGTCAGCATGTCCATGATGAAGGCTTCGTTGCCAGCAAGTTCCTTCTCAACAACCAAGACGAGGATATCAGCCGTGAAGCAGCCGACCTCGTTAGCGACCGTTACCAACTTAGCAAGGGCAATCAGATGGCTCAGACTGAAGATGAACTTAAGGTGACCTATCTCACTCGTATCTTGCTCGACTACAAGAATGCCATCGTGGAAGAAGAACTCAAGCAGTGCAATGCCAACCTTACCCGTCCAGAGGTGAAAGCCGACATCAACAAGACTCTTGACACCATGCGGCGCATCAAGGAATTGGGAGAAATTCAACGGCAATTGGCCAAGATGCTTGGGGATAGGGTGGTGGTGAAGTAACATCCAAAGATTCCAAGAACCGGGGAATCCCCCAAACTGAAATATTCAACATTTTGAACATCCTTAGCCAAGACATCAAGTACCTGCAGGGCGTAGGTCCCAATCGCGCCTTGCTGCTCGCCACCGAACTCGGCATTACCACCGTTGGCGACCTCTTGGCATATTACCCTTATAAGTATGTTGACCGCAGTCGCAAGATTGGCGAGATAGATGGAAATATGCCCTATGTGCAGTTGTGTGGACAGATTTTTTCGTTTGACACCATCGGAGAAGGACGGAACAAACGCCTCATCGCCCATTTTGCTGATGGAACGGGTAGCATTGATTTGGTTTGGTTTCAAGGCGTCAAGTATGTGGCAAAGAACTACGACTGCCGCAAGCCATACATCGTGTTTGGTAAGCCAACAGTCTTTAATGGGCATATACAGATAGCACATCCAGAGATTGAGAATGCGCCGGAGCATCTGAAAGTGATGGCACGAACAACTGGCAATATGTTTGAAGAATCATCCTCCAATCCGAATCTGCAAGAGAAAGATGAAACGCAACCTACCGTGTTTAAGGGGTTGTGTCCCTCTTACAACACTTCGGAAAAGATGAAGCGTAGTGGGCTGAACTCCGCTGCTATGGCGAAACTGACAGCCAATATGTTCAAACTTCTCAAAGAGCCGTTGCCAGAAACGCTGCCTCCCTACATTGCTCAACAACATCATCTCATGTCCTACGATGATGCTGTGCGTAATATTCATTATCCTTCTTCGTCCGAGGCACTGCGCCATGCACAGTTGAGACTTAAGTTTGAAGAACTGTTCTATGTGCAGTTGAACATCCTGCGCTATGTAAAAGACCGCCAGTTGCGTTATCGGGGCATCGTCTTCGACACTATAGGTGACCATTTTAACGGTTTCTTCTACCATCATTTACCCTTCCAATTGACCAACGCTCAGAAGCGCGTCATCAAGGAAATTCGTGCTGACATGAAGTCGGGACGGCAGATGAACCGTCTCTTGCAAGGTGATGTGGGTAGTGGAAAGACGCTTGTGGCACTGATGGTGGCACTTATTGCCATCGATAACGGATATCAAGCCTGTATCATGGCACCCACAGAAATTCTTGCCGAGCAACATCTTGACACTTTGAGTTCTTGGGTGATCTCCCCGTGCATGTGGAACTCCTTACTGGCGCAGTGAAGGGAAAGAAACGAAACGCAGTGCTTGAAGGACTTGTCACGGGTGAGATCCATATCCTTGTCGGTACCCATGCAGTCATTGAGGACAATGTACTTTTCCACAAGTTGGGGCTTGTGGTTATTGATGAGCAACACCGTTTTGGTGTGGCACAACGTGCCAAACTCTGGATGAAGAACATCGTACCGCCCCATGTGCTCGTCATGACAGCAACGCCGATACCGCGTACATTGGCGATGACTCTTTATGGCGACCTTGATGTGAGCATTATTGACGAACTGCCTCCAGGTCGCAAACCTATCCGTACCGTCCATATGTTCGATGCCCACCGTCCGCGCATCTACCAACTCATGAACCGAGAACTCCAATTGGGTCGCCAAATCTATATTGTCTATCCGCTCATCAAGGAGACTGAGAAGATGGACTTGAAGGATTTGGAAGCCGGGTTTGAGGAAATCAGCAAAGCATTCCCTAATTATCAGGTGAGCAAGGTGCACGGCAAAATGAAATCTGCTGACAAAGATGCTGAGATGCAACGTTTCGCCAACCACGAAACCCATATCCTCGTTTCTACGACCGTCATTGAAGTGGGCGTCAATGTGCCCAATGCCTCCGTCATGATTATCGAGAATGCCGAACGTTTCGGACTTAGCCAATTGCATCAGTTGAGAGGTAGAGTGGGTAGAGGAGCCGACCAGAGTTACTGCGTGCTCGTCACCAAATTCGAGATAGGCGAAACCACCCGCAAACGCATCCAAGTCATGGTCGATACCACTGATGGTTTCGAGATAGCCGAACAAGACCTTAAACTTCGAGGTCCAGGTGACCTCGAAGGTACTCAGCAGTCGGGTATGGCGTTTGACCTCAAGATTGCCAATCTTGCTCGCGACGGACAAATCCTCACCATTGCTCGTGACACTGCCCAGGCCGTCATCACTTCCGACCCCGAAGAACGCAACCCTCAAAACGACATTCTCTGGCGGAGATTGCGCGAGTTAAGGAAGAGTAACATCAATTGGGGGGCGATCAGTTAAGAACGGATGTACATCGGGGAAAAGATTTGTTGGATACATTGAATAAGGAAATCTAAAACCACCCAATATGAAAAAAGTTACAGTAAAACTCCTCACCTTGTGGATTGCTTTCGTTTGTTCCACAACCGTGTTCAGCCAAGAAGAGGTTGTATCAACAGCCCCTGTTTCCATTCTTGACTCATTGAAGGCAGTCAACGACTCGATTGTTAGTGAATTGCGAAGCCAAGTGCAGGAACTGAAACTGCAGGGCATCATGATGCAGGAGCAATTGGAACTGACGGGAAAGAGTGCGAAGGAGGATTCATTGCGACAGGTGGAGCGTAAGGCGAGGGTGGATTCGCTACGCAATGTCACCCCTGGTGCACCGCTGATTGTTGAGGGCGACACCCTTCTTGTCATCTATGCCCGTAAAGGAGGAATGTTGCCTGAAGCCAGGGTATCTTTGGCGAAGGGCAAGATATACGAAGTGGGCAAGCGTTTGACAATGTTTACAGATTCTGTTTATGTGTTTGACAGCGAAGTGTCCTCCGATGTGATGGTGGGAGAAGAGGTCATCCTTAGTGTTACCGACCTTGATGCTTTGTGGAATAACACGGAGAGGCTCACCTTGGCTGAACGATACCGCGAATCCATCAGCGAAAAAGTACATCAGTTGCACGAGACTTACGGTTTGCAGCAGAAGTTGCAGAGTCTGGGTTGGGTGGCACTTATCATTGCAGTGATGGCACTTCTCACTTGGGGCATCATTTGGTTATTCCGTCTTTGGAAATTCAGTATCACTCGCAAACTGCTTCGCACCATTAAGTCTGTCAGTATCAAGAACTACCCTCTGCTTGATACTCATCGTCTCGGTATTGCTATCATCTTCGTCTTCAACCTGGTGCGTTTACTCCTCATCCTTTTGGTGCTCCTAGTGGGCATCACCTTCATGTTTTCATTCTTCCCTGAGACCAAGACTTTCACCTACACCGTATTTGGTTTCATATGGAATCCCCTCACCGATATTCTAAAGTCCATTGTCGCCTATTTGCCCAAACTCTTCAAGATTGTTGTCATCATCATTTGTTTCCACTATCTGTTGAAACTGGTTCGTTACTTTGCCAATGAGATAGCCAGCGGACGATTAAGAATCAATGGCTTCTATGCTGATTGGGCTGCACCGACCCATACCATTTTACGTGTGTTGCTCTATTCCTTTATGCTGGTCATGATATGGCCCTTACTACCCAGTTCTGATTCTGAAATTTTTCAGGGCGTGTCGGTCTTCATCGGTGTGGTGGTGTCGTTGGGTTCCACTTCGGTTGTAGGTAATGTGATGGCAGGGCTTGTGATGACCTACATGCGTCCCTTCCGCATCGGTGACTACATTCGCTATGATGAAACGGAAGGTGAGGTGGTAGAGAAGAGTATGCTCGTCACACGCATTCGCACTCGCAAGAATGAGATTGTGACCATCCCGAACTCCAATATGATGAGTTCACAGACCTCTAACTTCACACTCTCGGCACAGCGATATGGTGTTATTGTCCACACGAAAATCACCATTGGCTATGACGAGCCGTGGCAGAAGATTGAAGCCCTCCTGCTTGAAGCGGCGGATAAGACCGATGGTATCAAGAAGCATCCCAAACCGTTTGTCCGCATCACGACCCTTGACGATTTCTACGTGGAGTATGAAATCAATGGTTGTACCGAACGTGCCAAGACAATGCCTGCTGTCTATTCAGCACTTCACCAAACCATTCTTGACACGATGCATGGGGCAGGAGTGGAGATCATGTCGCCTCACATTGAGGCACAACGCAATGACCTGCCCATACAGATTCCGAAGGAGAATGGGGCGTAAAAAGTAAAGCGTGAAAGATCTATGTCGTCTTTATTAGGGTTGTATGACTTAGATTTTTCACGCTTTACTTTTTCCTCTTATTCCTACCTTGTCAGAGAGAAAGACATGTTGATGCCGAAGTCGGCATTGGTGGTGGGATAGGAAGATTGAGATACGAGTGGCACGTTACGTTGCCAATCGAAGAAGCCAGAGAGGGAAAGAAGTCTGCTGAATGTGTATTCTGCTGCAATGGAGAGTTTATAGGCTGTGGCTCCACTGGTGGCAGTGGTTACTGCTGTTTGGATGTTGCGGTTGAGGGCATTTTGTAAACGATAGGAAAAGTTTGCACGCAAGTTGAGGTCATGGCTAATGGTGTTGCGTGTACGCGAGTTCGTATTGGTGTTCGTTTCCTGTTTGTTCTTGTTTTTAGACTTTGACTTTCTACCCTCGTTGCTTTGAATGGATTTTGCACCAAAGAGGTTGAGGTCCTTAATCTTGTAACTCATGCCGATGTCAATGTCGTTGGAGAAATTCTCCGTGAGAGCAACACTGGTCATAGAGAGGTTCAGTGTACGAGTTTTATTGTATTTCAATGAAGCGGTCAAGTCATTGTTAAAGGTCATATCAACACCGATGAGTGGCGAGAAGGACTCGTTGATGCTTACGGTGGAAACATTGTACATGGATGATGGAACAGGGTTTCCAGTGGTGACATCTTTGATAAATCCCCAGCCGTTCATGTATTCCATGAAATTGGAGTAGGAGTTGTATGCTCCCACGGAATAGATGCTCTTGTAGGCATGATTGATATTGAAACTCTTGAAGTGGTCTGCAAACCAAGGAGATAATTTGGTGAGTCCACTGTATGTGAGGCTCCAATTAGGCATGAGGCGGGATAGTGCCGGGAAAATGTCGAGAGGGGATGATATGGCATTACCTCCGCAATAGGCAGAGAGGAAAGCAGGCACCATAACATCTGCAGAGTAGAGTTCTACACCACCATTTTCGACATTATACGCCTTTCCTGCCCATTCACTGCCAGCACTCTTCGGATAGGTGGTCCCTTCAAATTTCTTCTCCAATCGGCTTTGGATGATCGGAAGGTTGTTGAGGAATTTCTCGAAGTGTTTGGAGTGGTAATTGTTGTTGATGTTGCCAGTAGACTCAAAGGCTGAACTGATGGACATGACGGTCATGGAGAAACTTCCGCTTTGTGTTGTTGGCATACCTTCATACATAAATTGGATGTTTCTTGATTTATTGACGGTACGGGTGGCGGTCAAGTCGATTTTGAGATTATTAAGAGGTTCAAGTGTGGCTCTTAATTGGAGATCTTCCATCAATGCGGTGGTGGCAGGGGTGGTAATGTTGGAGTCATTCTGCATTAGCCATCCATGGCGTGCTGCTTTGTCAATGTAATTGTCATCTATGGCTCCAAAAGCGAAGGGAATTCCAGGAGAGAGAATACCATTGATGTGTTTTTGTCCAAAAGCATCGCCGACTTCTGTACGGAACCCTGGCAACGTGAGTGCATAGGTGTTGCGGTAAGCAATGCTGGCATTGCGCACCATCATGAGTCCTCTTGCAAAGACTTGTGCGGTCTTGTACCACGAGAGGTCGTCGAGTGGACGCTTTGCCACGACATTAATTTTGACTGGTATGCTGTCATGGTTGGTCACCTTGATGGTGTTAGCATCAACTTTTTTGTATTTTAGTTTATAGGTTTTTCCCTCGGCAGTGGTGGCACGCACAATGAGTCGTTTGGATTTCTGGCCGTGCTTGATTACAGTGCTGGCGGAATCATTGAGTGTCACTTCTTGGGTGAAACCTCGTGTTTTCTTATTGGCGGTGGACTTGATTTCCTTTGATTCATCATTCTGGTTCTCTTCTGTTTGGTTCTTTGCCGCAGTTTGTGCGTTTCTTGTGGCTGTGTTTCTGCGTGTTGTGTTGTTGGAACTCCTTTTGGTATTTCCAGAGAGACGAGTCTCGGCATCGGAAAGGAATTTCCATTTCTTATAGAGTGTGTCAAAGTTCAAGCGACCGTTGATGTTGATTGTACGTTGGCTGCTGATGGTATTGCCAAGCGAGGTGCCATCTTCAAGTTCGGTGCCGCGTGTCCAGTTGTAATTGGCATTATAAGTTCCGTCGGCTGTCATCCAATCAAGGATTGGAATTTTGTTAAGTGGCACCTGATAGGAACCGGTGAAGGTGCTACGGTAGGTGAGTGGGCGACCGAAAGAAGCGAGACTTCGTTTAACGGAGTCTTTCCAAACAGCGTATTCATCGGGATAGAGATGCTTGTTCACGATGGTGTTGGGTTCTTCTATTTCGGCATGGGTAGAGGATGTCCATGACATCTTCAGAGCTTTAAATATATCCCATTTGACAGAAAGATCTCGGTTCCATAGAATTTGATCGGAGAATATGACCGGCATTTTTGTACCTGCATCAATGTCTCGCTCTTGGAACTCATAGTAACTGCGTGTGAGATCGGTGTTGAAGGCTATGCTCTGAGGCAGCCATTGCAGGTTTTGTGCCTTAAGGATGTCGAGCCATTTGGACTTGCCCTTCAGATTCTTGAATGGCTCCCATGGTGTGTACTTTGGTGCATAATTGTAGCCTAGATTGAGACGCCAGTTTTCCTCGTTCTCATAGACTGTGGTTTCTCCTGTTTTGTAGCGTTGGCTGTAACTGTAACTGAAATTGAAATTGGCAGGGTCGTAAGGCATTGGTTTACGGCTCTGTACGTTCGATCTCCAATTGCTGAGTGAGAGGTTTTTGTTTTTGACGATAGTTTCTGTTAGATTGCTTAATGAGTCTCGTTGAGTTTTGTTCTCAAATTCGTCAAGCGCATCTTTCAGCAGCATGTCTGTGTCGAACGGATTATATTTGGGCGAAAGTTTTTGCCATGAATAAGAGTAATAGAACGGTAGGTTCATCTTCCAATTCTCGGGGAAGAACTTGCCAAGTTCGATTTGGGTGGTGATGCTCCATTCGTAAAGGTTGTCGTTGCGGCGTTGGTCCACTCTCTCTTCAAGTCCACCGAAACCGGCAGTTTCGATATGGCCAGTCACATTCAAAGAACCGAGGTCAGACAGTTGTACATTGAGATTTCCTTGTGCAGCCCAACCACCTTCGTCACTGTAGTCCTGCATACGGAGTTCGTTCACCCAAACTTCCACATTTCCGGTGTGACGTCCGTTATTGCGCACGCCTATCATCATGGTTTTCACTTCGCCCAACGACGGATTACCAATGATACTCACTTTATTGCTGGGACGATTGCTGTCATAGGTATAATAGGGTTTTGTGTAACTGGCATCACCATTCGCTTTTGCCTTGTTGCGTTCATGTTTGAGGCTGGTGAAAGTGGAGAAGTCAATGTCAAGCATGTTTTCCTCTGGCCATACAGCCTTGCAACCTTGTGTGGTGTAGGTGTCGTAATGTCCAGCGGGGGTGAGTTTTAGAGGTATCTCATATTCGTAGTAGTTGCTCTTGTAGTCACTACCCATTCGGATGAAGATGCTCATCTGGTCATCTTGTAGTTCTGTATCACCTTCCATGGCATTGGCATGGATAAACATTTGCAGATGCTTGTAATTGCGGAAGTCCATGTTCATAGTCTTGTAGACCGCACGCGCATCACCAGTAGCAAGGTTTTCGACGGTAAGAGCCAAGGCTTGTTCGTTCTGCTGTGTGAGTTGGGGCTGTTCTGGGTCAAGCACGCGTGTAATGCCGGGAGGCAATACATAGTTAACAGGAATTTTGTCATTGTTTTCCTCGATATTGACAGCCGAAGGAACAATGGTACCACTCACATTAGGTTTTTCATCTGTGTAGAGAGGTTGTGTATAGTTACGCCACTCACCAGCAACGAGATCAAGATTGGCAAGGCGAACCACTATGGGTTCCTCGAATCCCGTCATGTACATACGTATAAACCGGATGCTGGAGAAATCGCTGATATTACCCTCCTTGTTTGCATATTCCTCAACTGGAATACGGAATAGATACCATGTGGCGGCTTCTTTATTTCCATTACGCAGTCCGACGCTTGTCTCACGTGAATCCACAATGAAATTCCGTCCCACTAACATGTCTTCAGGACGAAGACTGACATGATACTCATAGAAATTTTCGTACTCGTTCATGGTATAGTCAGAATTCACATCTTCAGCGTCGGGTATGCTCTTATAGGCAGTGGTGTAACGCTCTCCCGAATCACTATTGTTGGGTGAGTTGCCCTCTGGAGAATTAATGTATTTGTAACGTTCGAGGATAGAAGTGTGTCGTGCATCAAAGTCGCTGCCACGGAAATAGTGGTAGTCGTCTCCAGCAGGGTCCTCGTAGATGGAATCGTAGGCAGCAGTGCTTACTTTGCTCTTCATTGCATTGAGGTAGTCTGCGTAGATACCGTATGTACGCTCGTCGGTGTCAGCCAATCCGTTCAAACCGATGTCCTGTTTCTGTCGGGCACCGCTCTCGTTAGAGAAAGAGTATACCACAGACTTTTCACTTGGCACACGCCCCCATAGGGTTTCCGTATGTGGATGCATTGTTGACGGGCATTCCACTTTCGTATGCCTTCTTCCCATCTTTCAGCACATCTTCACTGATGTCGCCCAGATTGAAGTAGAGATCACCGCCATATCGTCTGTCATTCTTGGAGTAGATGAAAGGGTCAAGCATCCAGAACTCGATATACTGAATGTTACAGGTCTCGAAATCACTTGTATCAATCTTCCTCATCATACCACCCCATCGTTTCTTGGGGTCATTCAGGTGGGCATTTTGATCCACATCAGTGTCAAGGTTGTAAGGACCTCGTTCGGAAGGGTAGTATGCTATGTTGAGGATGTCCAGAGTGTTACTTTCGCCTGTATTGGTGTCACGATTTGGATACACTTCACGTACATACACTTCACGTACATAGTGATTGGATAGTTGGTCAAGGTCACTTTTGATATGACTGGGTGTCATTGATGAAGAACGGCGCGTGAAAAGCGGATCAATGGTGTACCATGCTAATCTGGCACGGTTATAGCCGTATTTCACATCGTTGGTCAGTTTGCCATATTCTAAGTGGGAGGGAGTGGAGGAAAGTACCCATTCTTTGGGATTGCTCACGCTATATGGCTTTTTAGTATCTTCGAAGGTGTCCAGATAAGAGGCATTGCCTTGTGCACCCTTTGCTTTGCCTGCATTGAGTTGGGCATATTCACCCGTGAAGGAGATGCTGGATGGGGCACTGAGGTTGAGGAACGGGAGTTTGTCGAGCATGTTGGTGAGCCACTGTGAATTCTGTTTCCAGTTCATGTGGAATCCCCACAGCATATTGTTCAGTGGCTCGTTTCCCATATTCACTTTTGATGTAAGCGGTTTCTCATTCACTTTCATGAAAGTTCCACCGATATTGAAATTTTTGGAGAAGTCATAATCCCAATTCACTCCGAGCATGGTCTTGCGCATGCTACCCCAGTCTTGCTTACTTTCCAAACTGACGCTGACATTGGTGCCTGCATCGATGATACTTTGATTGATTATGGTGACGACACCATTTGAATAGTCCACTGTGTAATCTGTACCCTCCGTCAGTTTTACACCACCAGCCGTCACTTCGACTGATCCTGGAGGTATGTTCGTACTCCCGAGAGTGATTTCGTTCCCATTGGAAGCCTTATATTCTCCAACCAGTGTGAATTTGTTCTTCTCGGCAATCTGTTTTGCAACAGTTTTTGTGGAGTCGTAAAGTTCATCATAGCAATATTTGTCAGCAATATCATCATTGCCGATTTTTTGTCGCAACCAATCGCCAAAAGGTTCAACAACTGGAAAAATGATACGTCCTGTCTGTGATTGGATTGTGTATCCCTCAATGAAATCAAACCTACCATTTGGATTTGTTTTGTCTTTGTCATCCAAACGGTCAAGATTAAGCATTCTCAACAGAGTGGTATTTTTGAAATTCCCTTCGGGGAGATAATTGAGACTAACGCCAGTGGTATCGCTCAGATACTTGATATCCATTTTGAATTTCTCTCGTTGTACAGACATGGCACGGAGTTTGTACACATTTTTCATCATCAAATCCCAGTTGGCAATTTGAGGAGATCCTGAAGTGTTTTTCAGCAATTTCACAAATAAAGCCTTGTCATTATCCTTCTGGTCTGCTGAGAATTCACCCACCTGATATGTTTGCCCATTGTAAGTGTATTCGTATGCTACAGCCAGTACCTGGTTGGGCTGTAGAGTGGTTCTCAGGCTCACATATCCTAAATGCTTGTTAAGTGTGTATTCAGAAGATGACAGCAAGCGTGCATTCTCTACTTTTTCATATTCAATACCACCTTGCATGACAGGATCCAATATGGTGCTCGTTTGATCCATGTTGCGTGCATCGTTATAGGTGTTGACCATTCTAGAATACAGTTTATTGCTTTCATTGCTTGGTATGTCAAGCCGTGCTCCTATCCATTCTGGATTGCTTGTTTTTATGCCTTCAGCCAAGTCCACCAGACCTACGATATTACGTGTGTTCATCGTTTGTCCGCTTGTGTTGGTCACCCAGATTTCAATGCGGTTGATAGTAATACCACTGGTGATGTTCGGGAGGGTCGAACACGCTTTGTCATAGGAGTCATGAAAATAGTGGGCAAGGAAGAAGTGAGTGTTTTCGTCATAGTCATATGCTTGAATATCATATGTGCTCAATTGACTTCCTCCTCGGCTGCCTACGGTGGTGGATTGTGTTTTTTTCTGACTGACAACAGTTTGTAGTTTCAGATGCCCGAATTGCAAATCTGTCCTAATACCAAATAGGGCACTGGCGCCTCTGATGAGACTTGAATTTGTGGGAAAATCAACAAATCCAGCCTCCAGTTTCTTGACAATGTCATCTTCCTTCCCCTCATACGCAAGTTTCAGATTCTTTTTGTCGAAATCAAAGGTGGCTTCAGTGTCATAATTGAGATTAAAATCCAATTTATCTCCCACCTTTGCATTTACACTCATATTGATTTTTTCATCAAAATCAAATGACTTTGTCACACGGTTTCGTTCTGAAAGCGAGGGATTGTCAATGAATTTATAATTGTAGCCGAATTTTAGTTCAGCCTTTCCTCGTGTTCTAATCTGAATGCCTCCAGGACCGAATATCTTTTCGGCTGGTCCCAGGTCGAAGTGCATGTTGGTGAAGTCGAATTTTTCCTTGCCTTTGGTGGTAAACAATGAATCGTTCCTTACTTTGAAATAGTTTCTAAACGACTTCTGCTCTGACCACTTCAGATACTCATCGGGAGTCATCATCCAAGGTTGGCTTAAAAAACTGTCTCCTAACTTTGTTCCCACCTTATAATAGCCTGATTTTTCATCATATATGGCAGTGTCAGGCTTCAAGTTGTCAGGGTCTTGGAGGTCTAATGAGAAATCTTCGCTATGCGCATCCTGTGGATAGTCGGTCTTCTTCACTTTCACAGTGTCGGCAGACAAAACACCTAATGACGAGAATGCACTGCTATTGCTTACTTCTGCAATAGCACTCATGCTCGTCATAATCAATAAGATATATAATATATTTCGAAGAGTCTGCTTCAAACCAATCTTCAATATTGCAAGGCTTTCGAACGCCTGTTCTTACATATTTCTATCATAAGAAACGTGGAAACCCTCACATTATTGTATTAAAGGGCGGAAAATTAGAATTCAAAACCGAGATTAATATAAAAGTTAAACTTCTTTGTTCTGTTCGAATAGCCCAATGTGGCTCCCAAGGGTCCGAAAATGGTGTTGTAGTAGTAAGCGACTTGGCTTCCTAGCATGGTTTTTTGTTCGAATGTATGCTTGAACTCGTCGGCATGTTGGGCGGCAGCCAGACGCAGGAGAATGAAATGGTTGGTGGCAATGCGCTGTTGGGCCTGCAATTGCAGTGCAAAAAAATGTCGGTCGGTATATTCAATGTTGCCAACACCGGCAAATGGCATCTGTCGTTCGATGTAGTGTCCAAACCATTCGCCACCCATTGTGTTGCTGCAGATGACGGGAATCGATGCACCGAAGAGGCATCTGCCATAAATCATGGGCTGTATGGTGAATCGTTTGCTGAAAGAGATGGAGGTGCGCCAATTGGCATTGAGGTCGCTCATGCCTGACTTGTCTCCCATTTCTGCAAAATTGTCTGTTACATAAGCATATTCCATCTTGAAACGTGAACCGACAGTGGGAAAATTCCAATTGTCTTCCGAGTTGTATTTGATAAGTGCGTGATAACTGAAATAGTGATCATTCTTTAGTTTGATAGGGGTACTGCCGGTTGTGAGTATATTCCCGAGGAAATGAATGTAGTCCCAATGTATGCTCGCTTGTAGGTTGAAATTGCGGACATTGAAGTTGATAGGTGTCAAACTCCATTGATGATGGTTGTATTTGAAACTGTGGTCACGCTCTCCTGCATCGTAGAAGTCCATGTCGTTGTGGTGGAACACGTATGAGAAACTGGGACGTGTAAAACTGCGAGGATGGAAGGTTAATTCCCCCTTTGCCATGATGCGTTTGCCTAAACGGAGTGTCAGGTCAACATCGATGGGAATAGAGGTGTGAAGCGGGCAGTCTGCATTGAGTTGTAAAGCAACGATCTCTTCGGTGTCAAATCGGGCACCTAAATTCACTTGACTGGTCTTTTTGTTGCCGGCGGTGAATACGAGCGTATAGCCATCACCGTTGGGAATGGAGCATATTTCAACATTTTGATAGAAGAGGTCGATGCGCATGGAGGTGGCAATCTTGTCTTCTTGATTTGAGTCGATGCTGTCGTAGTTGTTGAGGTGGAATTTGGAACGGATAAAGTGCTCGTCATGGGGTGTGACGTTTTCGAAGACAAAAGCATTGACCTTCACCTTCTCGGTCAGTGCTGAAACGCTTTTCGGAGTGAGCCTGACAGGTTCGAAAGTGTCGTCAATACCGATGCGTTGTTTGAGGACGATGAGTTCGTCCCAGTGCTTCATTGCCTCGTCTTCGCCACGTTGAATGAGTTCGTTGATGGCGCTGGCAGAGAAACTTGCAGCATTGTACCCCTCGGTGTTCACACGGATGGGCACATCGGTGATGGCTAAATTCTCATCATATTTGTTTTTGCAGTTTACGTCTATAATTTGGCTGAGAATGCTGATGGTATGTCCCAAATCATCGCTGGTTTTGGGATTTCCTTGCACGGTCACGCCAATAATGATGTCTGCACCCATCTCGCGGGCAATGTCGGCAGGGTAGTTGTTGCGCAAACCGCCGTCTACCAGCACTTTGTCTTCGATGCGTACAGGTGAAAATGCCGCAGGAATCGCCATCGAGGCTCGCATGGCTTGTGGAAGACGTCCAGAATGGAAGTCATGCTCCGTGTTGTCGATGATGTCGGTTGCTACGCAATTGGGAGTTGGTTGAAATCCAATGAGTCGGTATAGCCAATACAGAGTTTTTGGAATAGTTGTGCCAGATTCTTGCCCTTGATGAGTCCGCCGTCATTGTCATTGCGCTTGCCAAATGTAAATCCACGTGAGAAGGCATAGGTGTTCTGTTTCTGACGGTCGCGCAGACTTTGCTGGCTCATGTCTTCTCGGTCGGAGATGACATAGTTCCAGTCGATGGTGCGTGCCAGTGAATCGAGGATGGTGGCATTGTAGCCAATGGAGTAGAGTCCGCCGACAATGCTGCCCATGCTGGTGCCCGTGACGATATCGATAGGGATGCCTGCACGTTCGATGACTTTCAAGGCACCGATATGCGCCATGCCCTTCGCGCCACCACCACTAAGCACCACTGCCACTTTCTTTCTTTCAGGTGCTGTCTTTTGACTATAGGCACTCACCAATTGTAGTGCCATGATGAAAAGTAGGATAACTTTCTTCATGTCAGTTTTTTAGGAAATAGGGATATGCTTCTCTTAGAGCATCTTGAGAGCCAGTTTGATGACCTTCTCAACAGGGGCGGTAGGCTCGTCTTTGAGGATGGCTTTGACTGTTTTTGCAACGGGGGCTGGTGGGAAGCCAAGCATCTTGAGGGCTTCGCATGCCTCGTTGTAGATTTCGCTGTTGGCAATAGAGGGGGCGGTATTGTCACCCGTGGGGGAAACGGCTTCGATACCAAGAGAAACAACCTTGTCACGCAGTTCGACAATGATGCGCTGGGCAGTTTTGGCACCTAAGCCTTTGACTGTCTTGAGCATACGTTCGTTGCCTTCCATGATGAGACCAGCCAGTTCGGGGGCGGAGAAACTGCTGAGCATGGTGCGGGCGGTGTTACCTCCCACGCCGCTCACACTGATGAGCATGAGGAAAAGTTCACGCTCCTGCTTGGTGGCAAAGCCGAAGAGGGTCCATGCATCTTCACGAATGGACTCATAGACAAAGAGCCGCGCCTCGCTCTTGCCCTGCAAGGCGGTATAGGTGTTGAGGCTGATATTGAGAAGATAGCCAACGCCATGTGCTTCGATGGTGGCTTGGGTAGGGGTGAGTTCGTCGAGGATGCCTCGGATGTATTCAATCATGTTGATGTTTGTTTTGTGCGACAAAGGTAGTGAAAAATGAAAGAATTAAAAAATTAATTAAGGTTTAAAGTTTAGGGTTAAGAGTTTAGGGTAAAAAAATGAAAGAATTAAAGACCCTTTAGCTCGGCAAAGCCAATTGTAAAGTAAAGGTTAGGGTAAAGTTAAACCTGTCAACTTAAAAGTAACTTGGATTTTTCACTTTTCATGTTTCACTTTTATTTCCTACCTTTGTGGCCGAATACATTTATTTTTCAGATATGATAGAGATAAAGGAAGCAGAACCCGTTTGGAGAGTCTCTGTATTCCTCCGTTGGATTCCGATATGCAAACGATAGCATGTGGGGAGGCCATCCGATGAAACACTTGACATTATGAAAGAAACACATCAAATCCGAGGGAAACGATGCGACGATGGCAAACATTTGGAAGGGCAACTGCTTATTGCGATTTGTTCTGCAAAATGGAGGTGGATTACGCTGACTGGTGTCAGGACTTGAAAATCATGCAGAGGGAGAGGCTGCGCCCACGCAGGAAGGGGCCTATCAGAAGCATGGCCGCAAGTGCATCGGCAATGTCGGCAAAGGCGTAGTTGAGCGCGACGGCCTCGATGGGCAGGAACTTTGGCAGCAGGAAGATGGCGGCCACCTGCACGACGAAGGGCACGACGTTGACCACGATGTTGCGCCACTCATCCTCTAAGGCAGCCATCAGTCCGCACGCCCAAGTGGTGAGTCCGACGCAGGGCTGCAACAGGAAACTGTAGCGCAGGAATGTGACCATGTCGTCGCTGAGCGAATTGCCCTCGGCCAGGAATATCTCTGCCAGTTCGCGGGTAAAGACCATCAGCGCGAGATAGATGATGGTGGTCAGCGACATCGTCAGCCAGAATCCCGTGCGACAGACGGTAAGGCATCGCCTGATGTTGCCCTCGGCGTAGAGGCGGCTCACTAAGGGCTGTGTGCCCGTGTCGAGACCGGCAAGGGGTATATAGACAAAACTCAGGATTACGTTTGATATGGAAGCCGCTGCCAAGAGTTCCGCCGCATTGTGGTAAAGCAGTACGCCGTTGAGTAGGAACTCGGTGACGCACATCGCCAGTTCGGCAAAGGCGAAGCCGCCGCCGATGGCGAATTCGCGCCCGATGAGGGAGAGATGGCAGAACAGCCTCGGCGATGTGAACCGCTGCCGGGAGAATCCGAAATACCAGATGGCAATGGCCGTCCCCAGTGTCTCGGAGAGCAGGGTGGCGAGTGCTGCCCCCTCCATGCCCCAGCCCAGCAGGGCCATGAAGAGAATGTCGAACAGCACGTTTGCCACGGCACAGGCCGAAACCAGAAAGAACACGTGCCTCGGCTTGCCTATGCACCGCATGAAGGTCTGGGTGAGCGTCATCACTATGAGAAACGGCACGCCCCA